>CADDYT010000061.1 GCA_902810755.1 Chloroflexota bacterium | reverse complement strand
GGCCACCCCTTGCGGGTGGCCTGTGGCGGCCTTCAGTTAACGCCTATGAGGGCCACCCCTTGCGGGTGGCCTGCGGCGGCGCGCCTTGTCTAGTGCGGATATCTTGTAAAATGCGTTCAGCGTTTTCCCTTTTGCCGGTGGCCTGCGGTGGCGCGCCTTGCCTACGGTGTGGGTACCCTGGCCTGCACGGCGAGCGGCGGGGTGGTATATCATGTTCCCTTCCCCCTTTTCTTATGTCCTGTTCCTCCCTGCTTTGTTGCCACAGGTTTTTCTATAGAGCAGTTTATATGTTACAGAGATGGCTTACAAACGTTCTACAAGGGAGCGGAGTAGGAATATCTGGCTGTTTTGCCGCTTCGTTGCTCCTATCTGCAAGAGATCAGGTTATACTTAATGAGAGAGCAAAAGTTCTCTGTATTTTGTATCGCTGTCATTTGTATTGAGGTTTGTGTATGTTGTCTGTCGTAGTCACGGTGCTGTTATTGTGCGTCATGGTGCTGATCATCGCCAGTCTGGTGGTCGGCGCTTTACGCGAGCGCGCGCGCTACCGGCGCACGCTGGCAAATGGCATGCAGTCGCAGGAGCCAGGGCAAACATCCTCAAGTGATGGGCATACGCAGACTGCGGTCACATTGTATGCACGCGGCGCTATGGTGCTTGATGTGAAGAAGCCAGCCTCGCCCCCGGCATTCAGCCTTCCTTCGTCCTGGTATACTCGCCGCCGTACCCTCGTCTCGCTCGGTTTCCTCGTCATGTTGCTGCTCACGCTCTTTGCGCAGGGCGCGCTGGCGGATGGAACTCTGCAAGGTCTGGGCAAGAATCTCAATTTCTTCAGCCAGTTCCAGGCCCAATCCACCAACGTCTATACCCCTGTGCAGCCCCTGCCCGATACGGCCAGCACCCGCATTGTGCGCGTCGATTCTGCCGCCCGCGACCAGTATTATACTGATTACCAGTGGCGCACATGGTCATATTCTTCCTGTTCCGGCATTGCGATGGAAGAGGTTATGAATGCTTACGGCCAACACCTCATCGCCGCCGATGTGTTGCAGGAAGAGCTGAATCTGGGGGTATGGAGTGTGAGCCTCGGCCTGCTCAAAGAGCAGGGCATCGCTATGACGGCCAGCTATTACGGCTTCAACACGGACGCCAGCCACGCGCGCACCCTGCAAGATATCATCAACATCGCCAACAAAGGGTTCCCGGTGATTGTGAGCGTGCGCGACAGCTACTATTTCCCCGGCGGCCATATCTTCGTCGTGCGTGGCGGCGACAGCCAGTACGTTTATATCGTCGACTCCTCGCTCAACAATTTCCAGCGCATGACCTACGCCATGTTCCTCGGCATGTGGCAGGGCTTCAGCGCCATCCTGACCCCGCGCTAAATGAGAGGGCATATTAGCCGGTCTGAGATTGAGCAATTCTCTGCAAAATCTCTTCGTGCAACTCCCTTGTAGCGGCGATGACCAGCGAGTAGCCTTCGGACAGGTTGTGAATCGGTCGCAAGGGCTTGCCCTTCTCGTCGCTCACAATGCCGCCTGCTTCAAGCACGATGCTGGTGGAAGCGAGGAATGATTCGGCGCTGAGCAGATTGCCGATATCGATACAGGCATCATAAGCCCCACTGGCGACATACGCAATGTCCATTGCTGCGCTGCCCGACCGCCGCACCATCGCCGGTGTAGGGTGTCGAGTCAGCAACCCGCGCAATATATCCAGCTGGCGCCCATCAAAGTTCATACCGGTCAGGCAGTTGTGCCATGTTCTGGTTTCGCTCACGTGGCAACGTTGCCCGTTCCGCCATGCGCCATGCCCGCGTTCGGCCTGGTAAAGTGTTCCTGTGAACAACTCACCGACCAGCGCCCACTGCACATTTTCCGGCAAGATAGGAACATCGATGGGCAACACCGCCAGTGCGACCGCTACCGTCATAATGCCACGTTTCACATTAGTCGACCCATCAACCGGGTCGATGATGATGCGATAGCGCGGCTCGGGGCCTGTCATAAATGAAGGGCGTTCTTCGGTAATGACTACGAAGCCATACCCGCTGGCAATCAACCCATTGATGATGATATCCTCTGCCTCGCGGTCAAACTGCATGGTTGTATGCCCGGCGACTTTCGCGTATACCTTGTGGCGATCAAGCTGGTCTGAGAGGATAAAAGAGCGCACCTGATGAAAAAGTTGCTCTAATAGTTCTAGCATAACAGCTCTCTTCAACTCTCTAAACAGGTAATTGTTCCTTTGCTACCTTAGAATTATAGCGCCATTTTCATTATCTCTGCCTGCCCGCTAATGAGAATCGTACTTACCCTTCAAGCAATTGCATCGCAAATGGCCTGACCTGCCCTCTGGCAAGCAGCCGTTCTCGCGTAAGTTGAATGGCGAGCGAACTCATATCGGCAGCGATCCACCTGCGGCCAAGCTGCTCAGCAACCACCGGGGCAACGCCGCTACCACAAAAGCAATCGAGGACAAGATCATCCATCTCGGATGATGCAAGGAGGATACGCTGCAACAAGGCTTCTGGCTTCTGGGTTGCATAGCCGTTGCGTTCAGGGTCTTTCTGGTGCAGGTGGCTGATGTCGTGCCAGACATCGGCGGGTGTCATCAGGCTATCTTCATCATAGGTATAGAGCCGCCCGGCGGAGCGAATCGTCCATGTAATGCGCCCATCAGCCTCTTCCACCTTGCGCATATGGTTGCGTTTCCGCACCCCACGCCGCTCGCCGATACGCTCCGGGTGAAAGCAATAATGGGCAGATTTCGTGTAGAACAGAATCGTATCGTGCTTGCGCGCATACCATCGCTGCGCGCGCCCGCCGGACTGATAATGCCAGATAATCTCGCTCTTAAAGCCCGACCCCCTGCCATCAGGCGAGAAGCCAAACACCTCATCCAGCATCACCTTCGCATAATGCACGGTACGCCAGTCCAGGTGAACATACAAACTTCCGGTTTCCGCGAGCAGATGGTGAAGCAAAGCAAATGTTTCATATAGCCATAGAAGATAGCTATCCAGATTATTGTTCCACTTATCGCTAAACGCCAGTTGCGCGTCGCTTGCGTTCATAAAATCGCGCCCCGTCATGAACGGCGGATCAATATACACCAGATCAACTCGCCCGGCAAACTCGTTCAGCAAGGCCGCCAGCACCTCACGCCGCTCTCCCAGAATCAGCCGGTTATACCAGTCTACGGGTAAGTGTTTTGTCTCGGCCTCGCCGCTTTTTGATGCTCTATGAACATACTCGATGGTTCTCAGGCATTTATCGCTGGTAAGCTGGATAGCGGAATCGTTGCTATTTTGTTTGCCCTTCCAGGTGAGTTCGGCCATGTTATTCTGCTGATTTCTTCAAAAAATGCGTTGCTCGGTTTCTTTTTCCACAACTCCGATATAGCAGAACGTACCCGGAATAGCAAGCTTGCTTGAGAAGCTCAGAGATCCCGGCTGTTTTTCCTACACCGGCTGAACCAGCCATGAGCAAAGCGGGAACTTTCGTTTCCATGAGCTACTTTCTCCAGTTCTTTATGAGAAGTATATCATGTACAGGTATTTCAATGCCTGCCAGCTACTTCTAGCCTGAATTACCTATTGCCCGGGCAGTCTTCTGGATGAGATACGTTGATACATAATGATGCATAAAAAGAGATTGTGTTGGATATTTCGAACTTCTGGTGAGGTGATGGTGTTATGCGAGTGCGCTTTCGTAGCCTGTTGATTTGCTGTTCGTTGGTTCTGGCTCTGTGCGGGCTGGCGGCATGCGGCCCGAACCGCATAGGGACTATTCCGCGTGGGACGCCGGATCATGGCAATGGAACGCCTGCCGTTATCCCCACGCCGACGCAGACAGTGTTGAAAGCTCCACCGACGGCTATGGGAGCCACGTATGCATTTGTGCGTCAGAACCAACTCTGGCTTGCTCTCAATGGCGCCAGCCCGGTGCAGATGACGCACTTTGTGTATGGCAACACGCCAGATGTCTTCTGGCATGAGCCGCTCTGGTCTCCCGGTGACCGCTATATAGCTTTTATCCTGGCGGCGAGACCGGTGGGACAGGGCGGTGGCGGTTGCCCGGCCCCCGATTTCGGCGCGAATGGCGCGCTGTATCTGCTGAATGCGGCGAACGGGCAATTCGCTCCGATTACGCTTTCGGGTGGCCAGGCGAATGTTTCCGCCAACCCTCACACTCCCTTGAGCGATTACTGGCAGTATGCCTTCTGGGAAGATGCGACGCACCTGCTGGCCTGGTATAATGGCCCGGTCGGCAAAACGAGCAGCGTCGCCGGTCTCTACCGCTATGATCTAGCGACACGGACGCTGACGCAGGTGATTCCCCTGAGCGCGCTGGGGGTGACTACGCTGTTTAGCGCACAGCCTGGCTTGCCTTTGCTGCTCTCTATGCGTTACAGTAGCGGGCAACTTTTTTATCAGATAATCGTACATCCATTTGAGCAGCATAGTACCTTTATGATTTATAGCCGCCCGGTTATGCAACCGGGGGCGGTAAGTCAGAAGGTGCTGGAAATGGGTAGTGAGCCGTGGTGTGCGACACAGCAAAGTGGGCCGTATATGAAGCCGGGGTGGGATATTTCCCAGGATGGTGAGCAACTGGCGGCGCAGGTGGTGACGGCGGAGGGCAGCACGGGAGTGAGCAGTGTTCAGGTGTATAATCTGAATGTTGGCTCGACGACGCAATTGTTTGCGCAGGTACCGGCGCGGTTGTTCGGCCACGATCTCGCGCTGAGCTGGGGGCCTGACAGCCAGAGCCTTGCTCTCACGATGCCGGATGTGCCGGGTCAGATTGCTTCGGTGGGGCCATACAGCGCCACACTGGCGAATCCGGCAGCGGTGCAGGAATATAAGCCGGTGCTGGGCGGGCAGGTTGCGTGGCGCTCTGATAGTGCAGCCTTCGCGCTGACCCCGCCGGTAATGCCTGATGGAACCACGACGCCAGATGTCTATCTGTTTACCCCTGGCGCTATTCAGGGATCGCTGCTGCTCGCGGACGCTCAAGATTTTGTGTGGGGATAACATGCTATGCAGCCGTTTTTATGGACACTGACCTGTCTCATTGCCTACGTTGGAGGGCTGGTCATCATCACGAAAATGACGCCCAGACTTTTATCATCTGCCTATTATGAAGGGCTGTTCATGGGGATTGCGGCGGTCGATATCATCGGTGGTATCCTTGCTTATGGTGCAATGGTCATCACTTTCTACCTCTTCAACGGCGCTTTCGCCGTCCGCGTGCTTGATTTCCTGCTGCTCGTGGGCATTTTCTTTGTCGGTGCGCGTATGGCTCGGCGCAGCCTGCGTGCCAGAGCATCGAGATATCGTTCTTCGCGCATCGCCGCCGGTGCCTACTGCGGTTTGCTCGCCCTTGCCGCAATTCTCTCGATCATTTTCCTTTTTACGGCCTCTGCCTAGTCGATCACAGCCAGACAACAGTTGACGCATTGCCTGGCTGCATAAAGAAGAGGGCGGCTGGTCGCTATTTGATTTTGTCAATAGCTACAACCGCTGTGACGAAGATGACAAAGGCGGCAACAGAGAAACTGATCCATCCTCCTGTCCCTCCAAAGGCGAGCAGGCAGATAATAGCGAATATAACGAGAAACACCATTGCAACGACAAAGGTGATGAGCCGCAGCAAATTCTTATTGTCAGACGGTACTGGATATACTTTTGCTGCTATTCCACTTCTCGCCGGTTGCTCGTAAGAGGCGTCATAATGCTGATCGCTATACATCTGGCTCCCCTCATAGCCTCCATAACTCTGCTCATGGGTTGAGTCACCGGCTTCCCTCTGTGGCATCATATATTGTTTCTCCTGAACTCAAGCTTTGTCCACTCTTTATTGGTATACGCATGATGGGATATTGTGTTGCAAAAATGCGGCCTTCACACTCTGTTAGCCACAATGTTGCCAGCCTTCATATCTGGTTTTGTGCTATCATATGTCTGGTGCATCACTGATTGCTGAGTATGATGCGCCGACTGAGGGGTGAGAAGCGATGATCGTTGCTGAAGTTATGAGTACGCGACTGGTGACGGTGCAGCCTGATGATACATTGAGTCATGCCGCCAACCTGCTGAGACAATACCAGTTTCACCATTTGCCCGTAGTGCGAACGCTTGATGTTCCTGCATCTGCCGATACCGGGCAGAGTACACATAAGTCGCTACGTGTCATCGAAGGTTTGCTGACGGCGCATGATATCGATGTGGTAGCGGCTGTGAGCAAGAGCGCGGCTTCCAGCGATGTGTTGCACCGGCCCTGGCAGGAGCAGCGCGTCTCCGAGGTGATGCATCGCGCCAGTATTCGTGTCACCCCTGCCACCGATGTCGCCGCTGCCGCACAGATACTGGTTGAGCGCGGCCTGAACGCTCTGCCTGTTGTCGAGTATGAGCATGTTGGAGACGAGAGCTATGCTGTGCTGGTGGGCCTGCTGACGCGCAGCGATCTGCTGATCGCCCTGTCGCGCTCGCTCGGCGCCTATGAGCCGGGGATGCAACTGGTGATTGATCTGCCGCCGGGGGATCTGAGCGCGCTGGCGCAAACGCTCCAGTTTGCCACGGAGCTGCATGTGCCGGTGCGCAGCATCGTAGCCGCGCCGATGGAAGGCAGCGTCCCCCGGACGGCCACACTGCGCTTAGGCACCATCAATCCGGCGCCTTTGCTGGTGCGCTTGCAAGAAGCCAACATTGCCTTTACATTTGCGCAGGGGCAGCCGCTCAAGGAGGGAAATGTCCATGTCTGATGAGCAGGAACGCGCAGCCGGGCGTACACGCCTTGCTTACGATGCTATTGAACTTGGCTACGATTTTGGGGCAGAGCATCCCTTGCAGGCACAGCGGCAGGTGGCCCTCATGAATCTGCTGGAGATCAGCGGCCTCTGGCACGGCGATAACCCGCAAACGCTGCTACCCCTGCGCCCGGCCAGCCTGGAAGAACTCGGACTTGTTCATACATCCGATTACATCGCGGCGGTACAGCGTCTGAGCGTGCCGGAAGAGGTTGAAATCGCGTCGTCTGACCTCAGTGCCGAAGAGGTGCGCGCACAGCGTATGAAGCTGGCCCTGCATTATGGCTTCGGCGATGGTGATACACCCGCATTGCCCGGCATGCACGAGGTCACAGCGCGCATCGTCGGGGGAACGCTGGTGGCGATGAGTGCCGTCATGGGTCTGCCGGAAGGCGGAACGTTTGCAGAAGGCGAGCGGCCCCTGCATGTCTTCCATCCCGCCGGAGGCTTGCACCATGCCTGGGCCAATCGCGCTTCTGGCTTCTGCGTCTACAACGATGCCGCCGTCGCTATCGCCCATATCCTGCGTTCAAGCGAGGCGAAAGTTCTCTACATCGATTTTGATGCCCATCATGGTGATGGGGTGCAGCGCGCCTTCTATGACGAGCCGCGTGTCATGACGGTCTCGCTGCATGAAACCGGTCGCTATCTTTTCCCTGGCACCGGCGACGTGCTTGAACTGGGCAAGGGTTCCGGGCGCGGCTACTCCGTTAACGTCCCCCTGGAGCCATTTACCGAGGACGACTCCTACATCGAGGTAATTGATACGCTGCTCTCGCCGCTTGTGACCGCCTTTGGCCCCGACGTCATCATCAGCCAGCACGGCTGCGACACCCACGCCTGGGACCCGCTAACGCATCTGAGTCTGACGACCAGGGGCATTGAGGCGCAGATAAAGCTGGTTCATCAGCTTGCCCATAGCTACTGTCAGGGGCGCTGGGTGGCGCTCGGCGGTGGTGGCTACGACCTCTATCGCGTTGTGCCGCGCGCCTGGGCCATGCTCTGGGCCGAAATGTCCGGTCAGCCCCTGCCAGAGCAGTTGCCGCAAGAGTGGATTGCTCGCTGGCGTCCGGCCTGGCAGCAGGTGCAGGAGCGCGAGGCCGCCGCACAGCAGATCATGGGCAAGCCCGGCGAGGCAACAGATTTTCCCACCACGTTCAGAGATCGGCCTGAAAACTTTCCGGCTATGCCGCGCCGCTGGGAGATCAGTCGCGCCAACGCGCAAACGGTTGGCCTTGTGCGCCATCTGGTGGTGCCACCTTACGTGCGCCAGGCATATCCGCCAACGCGCTCCCGCTCACCGCTGGCCGGTCTCTTTGACTTATTGCACCTGCATGGTAGTGATACGCCCTCACGCCGTAAGACGCTTGAGACACAGAAGGGGACGCTTTTGCTGCGCGACTTCTGCCCGCCATCGCTGGTCGAGCGGCTCAATATTGATAGCGGAATGAACGCCTTTGCCCGTACAGCAGAACGCGAGAAAGACCTGCTGCTCGGTATTGCTCGCAGACCGGACTGCGCCCTGACCCTTGCTCACACGGCGACAGGAGACATCGTGGGCGAAGTGACCATCGCGCCCGGTGATGCCTGGTGGGAGGGGCTGGATAATGTTTATGAAGTCGCTATTGAGGTCAGCCCCAACTGGCGACATATGGGCGTGGCGAAAGAACTGCTGGCCTTTGCCCTTGAGCTGGATGCGCTGGAAGATATGATTCTCTTTGCTATTGGTCTCTCCTGGCACTGGGATACTGAACGGGAAAGGCTGTCAATCTACCGCTATCGCGAGATGCTGGCTCGCCTTTTTGGTTCTCAGGGCTTCGTGGAATATCCCACGACCGAGCCAAATATCAGCATGGAACCGGCGAATATCTTGCTTGCTCGCATCGGCAAGCGGGTGGATCAGCGCCTGGTCGGCCAGTTTTTCAGCCGCCTGCTCAGTTCTCCCAATCTTTCCGCAATCTGATCATCCAACTGCTCCTTTTTGACGTAATACTTGCTGAGAAGCGATGAAGAACTGGCAAAAGCGCCATGAGGCACATTGCCTGTGAACATCAATTGAGCTTCTCCTGCGCCCACAAAAAGCGCCGTGTGTACGCATTCTATCCGTACACACGGCGCTTTTTGCAAGTTTCATCTTTTTAGATAAGAATATATGAGAAAATGATAAGAAACGGCTCTGTTTCCTGGAATGAAAGATGAGAAAGTCGTCAGATACTTTTAGCATTTGTTAGTATCTGCTTAGAGGTACTTACGGAAGAGTTTATAAATGACAAAACCGCTTGATATTTGGAATGAAACACGATAATCTTATGAATAGAGATCAAGAAAGCGAGGCATAAGGATCATGCAGACACGAGGACATGAGCAGATATCGGCCCCTATCATGACAGATGGCATGCTGGCCCGGCAGGCGATGGCAGGCGATCAGTCCGCCTTTGAGGCGCTGGTTCACCGCTATAGTACGCCCCTGTTTAATTTCATTTACCGCTTCCTGAATGACTATGACCTGGCGTGCGATGTGCTGCAACAGGTCTTTCTCCAGTTGTATGTTTCCTTGCCGACCTTGCGCATGGGTGAACCGCTGAAGGCATGGCTGTTTCAGGTCGCGCGCAATCGTTGTCTGGATGAACTGCGTCGCAAGCATGCTATCCACTTCTCTGACCTTGAGGCTGGCAGTGATGAGGAGGAGCTTTCTCCGCTGACCGCGATGCCGGATACGCAGCCACTGCCGGAGGAACTGGCGGAGCGGCACGACCTGCAAGATGCCCTGCGGCGGGCCATCCAGTCCCTGCCGATCAAATTCCGCTTGGTAGTGCTTTTGCGCTATGTTTCTCAGTTGAGCTTCGCGGAGATCGGGCAGGCGCTCAACATGCCAGAGGCTACGGCCAAAACGTACTTCCAGCGTGCCAAACCGCTGCTGCGCACCGCCCTCTCTTCACAGCGGCAATCGTTCCTCTCTCACTGAAATAATGGGGAGGTTTTGCGCCAGCGCCGCTCAATAGACGAAAGCTGGCGCAAATTTCCCATTGTCTGAAACTTCCTTTTTCTCCGATTCGTACTAACAGCAGAGATAGGCAGGCTATGAATCGAGCATAAGAGGGAGCAGTCAGGTATGCATTATACGCCGCGCATCTTTTTTTCCGATGATCTTTTTGACACCGTTCCTGAGCCAGAAGATGATATTGATACCTTATTTCGTAATTTAGAGCAGGTAGAGCCGCCTCCATCGGTCATTGAGCGCATCCTCTCTTCTGTGTCGCAACTGCCGCTGTATCCTGCGTCACCCGTTCCGGCGGAGCCTGCGCCGCCGGTGTCTCCTGAGGTACCGGAAACGCTTCAAAAACTTGATGAAATTGCCCCGATTGATGGCGAGCAACCGGAACCGGGTCTCTGGGGACAGTTAGATGGTCTGGTGGTGCGCAGGGAACAGTGCGAACCATCATGAGCTTGCTTTTCAGTTAGCCAGCCGTCAGGAAAGGGTGGCTCGAAAAACGCAATGCCAGATCAACGCCCAGGCGCCATTGCCCCGACATCTCTCTGGCATTTTCTTGAAGGCACAAACAGGAAGTGATTCCCCGTGAAAAACCTCCTGTGATGATTCCAGTTCTGCTCTCTTTCTATGCCCTATGCGATCTGGTCAGTCAGTTTCCCTGTATCTACCAGCCAGCGGACGAACTCGAAGCGGCGCATTTCTCTAGTTGCCTGCTGCCGCATCTTCTCGTAGTAGTCGCGGCGCAACCTGCTCAATTCGCGCACTTCGGCCTCAGCAAAGCCGATTTTTCTCAGCATTTCGCAATCCTCTTTACGCTCGCGTTCCATAGAAGCCTCCTTCTTTTTGAACTGAAAACAGCTATTGAGGTGCTATCGTCAACATGCGTTCGATACGCACGAGCAAGGTGTGCATCGAGTAGGGCTTGGAGAGATGATCGAGTGTGGCTCTACTCTCCCCGCTGGCCCGTATATATCTCCGCAGCGCCGTTTCCTCGCTTGAAGTAAATAACACCGGGATACCTGCATGAAGACGAAGAAGCTCTAAGACATCCATTCCTGTCAAATTGCCGGCGAGTTCAAAATCAAGCACGACGAGATCAGGAGGGGATTGGCGAAGGGAGGTAAGAGCCTGCTCACCGTCGTGTACCTGCGTCACTGCATAGCCGTGAGCCGCTAACACCTCTACCTCCAGGTTAGCGAGGGAAAGATCATCCTCGACGACGAGGATGCGGCGCAGAGCCTGCTGCCTTTCGGCCTTCAGTGGGGCCGGGTTGGCGTGGGCCTGTGCATCTGGCGAAGATGCTGCCGGTATTCTACCTGTCTGGCTCTCATTGGACTGTATGTCCTTGAACATGCTTCCTTACCTGCATCCGTTCCCGCGTGGCTGTGCTGGCCGCGCGTGATGGCTGTTCTAATGAAGCTCCAGGGAGAGGGGCCAACTCCTCTCCTGTGCGATATTGTACCCTACTGGCAGTGATAATAGCGTGAATTTGCTCGCGATGTGTGTGAAAATGGTGTGAAAAAAGCTGAGGTATTTATAACTCCGGGGGATCGGGTGGTGGCACATAGTAGCCAACGCCCAGTTCGTTGAGCAGGAAGCGCGGCTGGGCCGGGTCTGGCTCCAATTTGCGGCGCAGGTGGCGCACGAAGGTACGCAGGTAGGTATTCTCGGCCTGGTAATCGGGACCCCAGACGCGCTGGAGCAGATCGCGATGTGAAAGCACTTTGCCGGCGTTGCGTGTAAGCTCGCACAGCAAGTCATATTCGGTAGGCGTCAGGTGAATCTCCTGGCCGCCGGAGCGCACAGTGCGGTGGGCGAAATCGACCACCAGGCCATTTTCGCCGCCGCAGCGATAGAGGGGACGCTGTACCTCTCTGCCGACGCTGCTGAGCAGGTATTCCGTCTCCTCTGCCCGCCGCAGCGCCACGCGCACGCGCGCCAGCAGTTCGTTGAGGCTGAACGGCTTGGTCAGGTAATCATCCGCGCCCTGGTCGAGCGCCTTCACTTTCACCGGTTCTTCATCGTGTGCCGAGAGAATGATGACCGGGGCGCGGCTCCATTCACGCAGGCGGCGCAGGAAGGAGAGGCCATCAAGTGTGGGCAGTGAAAGATCAAGCAGTACGAGATGGGGTTGAAAAATGGCGGCCAGGTCGATACCGTGCGCGCCATCACGCACGGCCTGCACGTAGTAGCCGCGCGCCTTCAGTTGCGCCAGCAAAAATGCGCGCATCTGCGCGTCATCCTCAACACAGAGAATCCGTGTTTTTTTATCGTTCGCAGGCATAGTGTCCCTCTTTATGCTTCTCTTTTCATTGTATGTACAGTGCCAAGAATAAATGAGAATACTGCGCCCGCGCCGGGGCTGCTTTTGACCTGTAGCGTGCTGCCATGCGCCTCGATGATGCCTTTGCTGATATACAGGCCCAGCCCTGTGGCCGGACTCCAGCGCATGCTTCCCGTTCTGCGCTCGCTCTCCGGCTGTCCGGGCCGGTGGGCTGCCGGGCGGCGCAGCGCGGCGAACGTGCTGAAGCGGGTGAACAATTCTGCCTGCCTCTCTTGCGTCATGCCAGGCCCGCGATCGATGACGCGCAGCTCGACCCCGTGCGCTCGCCTGTCCTGCTCGTCAAAAACGGCCTCGACCTCAATACGTACCGTATCTCCTTCAGGAGCGTAGCGGAAAGCGTTGCTCAATAAGTTTGTCAGCACGTTTATAATCAGTTCGTAGTCGGCCATGACGGCGGGCAAGTGCGGGGGCAGTACGATCTCCAGGCGGCGGCCCGAAGCATCGATCAAGGCTTGCAGGCGGTCTTGCAAATCTTCAAACAGTTCTGGCAGCAGAATGGGTTCGAGTTCCAGGCGCAGCGCCCCCGCCTCGACGCGGGAAGCGTCCAGGAAGTAGTTAATCATGTTTGCCAGTCGCTCTACCTGCTCGTCGGCTGTCTGGAGAAACTTGAGTTGCTCCTCGACCGTCCATTCAAGGTCACGGGTTTGCAGCGCGCTCAGGTGGGCGCGAATGTTGGCAAGCGGCGTTTTGAGTTCGTGCGCAAGAGTGGTGAAGAAATCTTCGCGCGCCCGTTCCAGCATCTTCATCTGTGTAATATCGTGCCAGACGGAGACCACACTGCTGATGCTGCCGTCGCGGTCATATAAAGGGGCCGCGCTCGCCAGCAGGTGCAGTGGCTGTCCATCCGGCAGCGTGACCAGCATTTCGTCCTCTCTGGCCTCTCCACACTGTAAGGCGACCGCCAGTGGCTGTTCTTCGTATGGCATGCGCGCCCCGGATGGCCTGTAGAGCGAGAGCGGGCGTAAAATCTCCTCGATACTGGAGGCGGGAAGCCGTTGCATAGCCTGGTCGGTGCTGAGGTTCTCATCAAGTTCCGACAGGAGGCCCATACGCTGCAAGAGTTGAATCTGGACATGGTTGATGATGCTAATGCTCTTATTTGCGGCCTCAATGAGCATGACACCGGAGGGCAAGCGTTCCAACAGGAGTTTCAGGCGTTTGCTCGCCAGTTCCTGTGCTATTCTGGCCGCTTGCAGGGCCGCGTTGCGCTGCGCCAGTTCGGCGGTGCGATTCTTCACTTCAATCTCGATGCGTTCGCGCGCCGCCGCCTGTTCGGTTACGTCGTGATAGACAACGACAAAGGCGAAGATATTGCCCAGTTCGTCGTGAATGGGAGCTTGCGAGCGGCGCATGGTACAGGCTTCACCCTCCGCGCTGATGAGCTTTAACTCATCGATTTTGCCCTCCAGCGCGTGCCGCTCAAGTCTTGCTACCAGATCGGAGGGCGCAATTTCATCGCCGAGGAGCTGTGCTTTGCTGCGCGCCATGACTTCCGTCACGGGCAGCCCGATCACCTCATCAGACCAGCCGAACAGCCTGCGCACAGCCTGGTTGATCTCGACTACTCGCCAGCGCGCATCATAGATAATCACGCCGTCGGGGATGGCCTGCATGACGTTTTCGCGCTGGCGGACGTTGCGACTGGCGACTCGCGCCAGCCGGTCAATGCTGCGCAGGAGCCGCGTGGTGTAGATGGCCAGACCGGCCTGCCGGGCGAACTGGCCCAGCAGCGCCACCTCTTCCGCCGGAAAGCCCCTCGCGCCCCGGTGATAGACCTCAATCGTTCCCAGCACCTGCCCTTTTGCCTCGACACTGTGTTTGCCATTTCCTGTGAAGCCTGCCTCTTGTATGTCGAAGGCGGGTTCAAAGATTGGTACGCTTAGCACCGAGCCGGGGCGATACGGCTTTCCCTCGTCGTCAATCAGCGGGAACTGCATCTCTGGCACGGTGCGCGTATCTTCTATAATCCGCGCCTGTGGTTTGTGTATGATGTCGCTCAGGAGCAACCGCTCGCTGAGCAGCGGACGCCAGTTGTAGGAAAGCTGGTGAATGCCGCGCTGCGCAGCGATTCTCACAGAAGGAGCAGTCTCGATGCCGCTCCCTTTCCCCCATGCTGCCAGTTGAAGTTGTTCCTCGTAGACCGGATCCATGTGGTCGATGAGCAGGATGGCGCAGCGTGTCGAGCCGACCATCTCGTGGA
Organism: Chloroflexota bacterium; assembly: GCA_902810755.1. Next base: position 22,641 of record CADDYT010000061.1, on the reverse strand, counting down.
CGGCCTGCAAGATGCGGTCAAGCACCAGCGGCAGCGCGTAGGGGCTGGCGATGGCCGAGGAGATGTAATGGACGGCCTTTGTGTACAGATCTGAGCGCGCCTGCCTGGTCACATCTTCGATTGTCACCAGCAACATGGGGCTTTCGTGTGGGTTTTCCAGGTTGTCCACGCGCTCAATGCCTACTTTCCAGTAGGTGCGCCCCCGGCTTTGCAGGAAGCCCTCATAGGGAAGGGCCTCGCAGGTAACACGCTGCCCTGTTGCGCGTACCTGCTCCAGTACCGAGCGGGCGATGCTGGCGAGTTCCGGGGAAACGACCTCTTCTACCTTACGTCCATTGACGCCCTTAGAACGCCAGGGTTCGTCGAGCAGCGAGAGCAGGTAGGGATTGGCATACAGGCAGCGCAAATCGGCACAGTCGAGTAGAGCAGCCCCGATTTGCAGGCGCTTCAGAATATATTCGAGTTGCACAGTCGGTTCCGGCACCATGCGCCATGCGATTTCTAGTTACTCAGCAGAGACACGTTATGAAACGCTGTTCGCCTGTTACATAAACAAAGCCATTTCTATCTCTATTATACAGCTTTTTCTCTTCCCTGTCAGAGATTATCTTTTTTGCTAGCCCTATCGTGTTTATTATGGAACTCTGACAGGTGAAAAAAAGAGAAGAGAAAGAGGATGAATATCATGGCTCAGACTGAATTTACCGTGATCGAAGTGGTGAAAAGCGAGCTGGAAGAAGAGGTACCGGAAGAACTCTACACGCTTGCTCCCTGGTGGCAGTGGATGTTCACCAGAACGTACTTCTACACGGTTGCTCAGGTGCGGCTGCCGCGCGCGCTTAAACCCGAAGAGGAGACGCTGCTGGAAGAGGCTGGCAACGCTCCTAACGTCGAGAGCATCAGCTACTCCACCAACACCTTCGAAGAGGGTGGCGCAGGTGGGCAGACTGGTAGAAAGTAACCATTACTTGCTGTCAGCCGGGTAGTAGCATACAATTGCCCAACCTTGCCAGTTCTGTTATGATGACCGCATCGAATAAGCGTATCTCGTGAATCTGTGTGAAGAGAGGCAAGCGGTTATGGATCTTCATGGCAGGCGTGTGCTGGTGATGGGGCTGGGGTTGCAAGGCTCAGGTATGGCGGCGGCTCGCTACGCGGCGCAGCAGGGCGCGCTGGTGCGGGTGACGGATATGAAATCGCCGGAGGTGCTGGCCCCCAGCGTGCGGGCGCTGGCAGGTTTGCCCATTGAGTTTGTGCTTGGCGAACACCGGGAAGAGGATTTTCTGTGGGCTGAGATGGTCATTCGCAACCCCGGCGTCCCGCTTTCATCGCCCTACCTGCGACTGGCGAGGGAGCATGGCGCGCAGATCGAGATGGAGATTGCGCTCTTTTTCCTCGCCTGCCCGGCGCGTATCATCGGCATTACCGGTACGCGGGGCAAAACGACGACCAGCACGCTCATTTACGAAATACTCAGAGCCAGTGGCGCGCCTACCGTGCTGGGGGGCAATGTGGCGGGAGTGGAGACGCTCTCTCTGCTGCCTCAGATCACCCCGGAAACACTGGTGGTGCTGGAACTGTCTAGCTGGCAACTTGAGGGCCTGGCTCCCCATGCCATCAGCCCGCAGGTTGCCGTGATGACCAACGTCTACCCCGACCATCTCAATACATATAGCGGCATGGAGGAGTATGCGGCGGCGAAGGCCAATATTTTTCGTCATCAGCGAGCCAGCGATCTGGCGATCTTCAACTATGACAATCCCTGGACGCGCCGTTTCGGCGAGGAGGCTCCGGGCCGCGTCTGGTTTACCAGCCTTGAACGCGGCGGCAGTTTTGCGCGCGGCTCGACGGATATTTCCCCGCTGCTCTTCCGCGAGACGCCGCTGGTTGGCAGGCATAATCTGGAAAATATTCTGCTGGCTACGACCACAGCCCGCCTGCTAGGTGTGTCGGACGATGCAATGAGTGAGGTGGTGCGCGAGTTTCGTGGGGTGGCGCATCGCTTGCAGGAGGTTGCTGTCGTGCGTGGGGTGCGCTACATCAATGATAGCACCAGCACAACCCCGGTTGCCGGGCGCGTTGCCCTGGAGGCTTTTGCCGGGCCTCTGGTGCTGGTTGCCGGTGGCAATACCAAGCATCTGCCCCTGGAGGATTGGCCGGAGACGATTGTACGCCGCTGCCGCGATGTCATCTTGCTCCAGGGTTCCGGCACCGATGAATTGCTTCAGGCCCTTGAGGAGCAGGCGCAGAAGCAGGGCCTGCCCAACCCTGTACGTGGCGTCTTCGCGAACTTTACGCAGGCGATGGATGCTGCCGTTGCCCTCACTTCTCCCGGCGATGTCCTGCTCTTCTCCCCCGGCTACACCAGCTTCGGCATGTTCCTCAACGAGTTCGACCGGGGCAACCAGTTTATCTCTTACGTGCAGCAGTTGCAACAATAGCTGCCGCGCTCTCCATACGCTTTGTGGGCCTCAGCAGAAAGAAGTACCCCTGTTCCCCCAAACTTCCTATATTGATGACTTTCATACCGACCTATCAGTTATACTACACGTGGGAGGAAGTGTATCTTAGAAATCAGAGGGGAATGCATGAGAACTCGTCATTTGAGGGATTATCTTATTCGCTGGACATGTATCTGTGTCTGTTTCCTGATCTTCGTCTCCGCCTGTGGCAATGCGAGCGTGAATACACCGCACCCGAAAATAGAAGTTGATCGGTCAAATTCATCGCAAAGTTTAACTTTACCGGCACAGAGCGGTACGCCGTCTGTGTCAGGACAGACGCCGGGAGTACACCCATCTTCCACGCCGACAACGTCGGGAGGCTCTACCCCTTCACCCGGTACGCCACCCGGCCCGGTTCCACCCGGTAATGGCGGGATTCCTTCAGCCTTTCCCCATTATTTCAGCTTTGGCGTGATGAGTCCGTCTGGAAGCGCCTACCTGCTCGATCAGATGCGCAGTCAGAACGGAACCGCGTATGCTTTCCGTTATCAGTATCTTACCGGCGGCGTCAATACCGGGCGCGGGTGGGAGACGTGGAACTCGCCGCCGGGTCAGTTCGCCACCAATTACATGCAGGAGAGCGCGCAGCATGGCTATATGCCGGTTTTTGTGTACTATGAGATGTGCCTCTCCAACGGCCCCAACCCTGGCAGTTCCTGTGGCGGCAATAACATTGGTCAGGACACGGGAAACCTGAAAGATGGGGCAACGATGAAAGCCTACTTTGGCAACTGGGTGCTGATGCTGCAAAAGATTGCTGCCTTTGGCAAGCCTGTGCTGGTGATTGTTGAGCCGGACCTGTGGGGGTTCCTGCAAAATGCCTCCAATGGCAGCAATAACGCCGCCAGTGTCCCGGCCAGCGTCAGTTCTTCCGGCTTTGCCGATGCTGCCGGTTTTCCCAATAACGCGCAGGGATTCGCCTGGGCGCTGCTGCATATGCGGGATAAGTATGCTCGCAATGCCATTCTGGCCCTGCATGCCTCGACGTGGGCCGCCGGTATCGACATTGCCACCTATACCGGCGCTTCCCTCAACGTGGCCGGGGTAGCGCAGCGTGAAGCGGCATTCCTGAATAGCGCCGGCATTGTTGGCAACCCGTCGGGAGTCTCAAGCTGGGATGTGATTTCCAATGATGTGGCCGATTTTGACTCCGGCCAGCCCGGCGGTCGCGGCTGGTGGGATCGCTATAACCGCACCTTCCCCAATTTCTCCCGCTATCTGCAATTTATCGGCTATCTCAGCCAGGATACCCATCGGCGTATAGTCATGTGGCAGGTGCCGATGGGCAACCAGTATTTTGATACGATGAACAATTCGCCCGGCCACTACCAGGATAATCGTGCCGAATACATCCTGGGCAACGTGCGCAGTTTTGCCGCCGCCGGTATCATCGCCGTCCTTTTCGGTCCTGGCAACTATGGCACCATGAACATCGACGCCCGGCACGATGGCGTGACCAACCCGGCTCCCATCAGCACCTATGAGTGCAACGCCTGCAATAACCATCAAAGCGCCTATCCCGACGACGATGGCGGCTACCTGCGCATCTTTGTCGGGCTGTATATGAAAAATCCCGTGCCGATTTCGTAGGGGATAGCAAACCCTAATCCAGGTAGCCGAGGGCCTGCAAGCGCGCTTTGATCAGAGCAATTTCGGCATCGTCCATCTCTGCGGCTTCCCAGAGGGGGGCGATATAGCCGTGTTGTTCGAGGTAATCGAGGATGCGCAGGGCGCTGCGTTCTGCCGATTCGGCGGTCGTATCAATGCTCAATTCAGGGCATAGTGGTGGCTCATAGATGGCTTCGGCGAGTTTGGCGGCAACGGAGATGTTCTCGTTCTTGCGTCTGCGCGCCTCGCGTTGCTGCGATGAGCAGTGCAGGTAAATCTCGATGAAGTGGGGAAGGTGTTCGCGGGCGTGGATACGCGCCTGGCGGTGGGGAGAGATGGCCGGAGTGAGAGAGATGACGCCATTGCGCGCCAGGATGGTGCAGATATAGGTGATAAATGCATCATAGCCCAGTGTATGGCTCGCCTCCTCCGGCATATGCTCGTCGATGTGCAGTTCCTGTTTCAGCCAGCGGGCCAGCGCGCGTGTGTCGATAATCTCAGCCTTATAGCCTCGTGCCAGCAGTGCTTTGCAGACCAGCCCGGCCAGCGTCGTCTTGCCGGTTCCCGCCAGCCCCGTAAACCAGAGCGTAAAGCTGCTGCCATGCTGTGCCGAGATGGTAGACCAGCCGGAAATATCCCGGAACAGGGGATGCGAGTGTTCAGCCATGCCAGACGCTCCTCCCACAGATCACAGAATCGTCACGGAGAACAACTGAGAGCCGATCAGCTACAGGAAGCTTCCTCTTTCATTGTACCCTGCCTTCCAGCGACTGGCAAGTTATCCCTGTCCTGGAGTCCTGTCTTATACGCAAAGAACTTGTCCATTCCAGAATGCGATGGGACAGGTTCGCCTGAGGGTCTGTTTTCAACAGGTTGAGCTTGCTTTAAGGATAGCAGGAACGCGACGCGCTGTACAGTGTCAACTGTACCATCCTCACCTGCTGAATCGTGTCTCTAAATATACACTCTATTTTTTCTTCTGGCTGCACGAAGTGTTTTTTGATAAAAACCTCTGCTTTATACTCTGAAGAGATGAGTCAGACTATCTGCTTAAGAAATCTCTCTGTATTCCGGTCAAAGGAGACCCTTTCTGTCAGCGAAGACACCTGGGGAGAAGTTGTCATCGTAGCGAGGAGTTTGTAGGGTACATCGATGGATGAAGTGCGGCCCCATTGATCTAATCGCTATACGGGGTCTTGTGGAAGAGATGAGAGAAAAGGAGAGGTTATGGCAACTGTGGGTAAGAAGCAAAATGGTCTGTGGCGCATTAAGCCGGTGGACCTTATTTTGCGGCAGAGCGATCAAGCGGAACATGGCTTGAAGCGCACATTAGGGCCGATTAGCCTGACAGCTATGGGCATCGGTGCGATTGTCGGTACCGGTATTTTCGTCTTGACCGGTGTGGCAGCTGCGAAGTATGCCGGGCCGGGCTTGATGATCTCATTTGTAATTGCGGGTATTGTGAGCGGGCTGGCCGCGCTGTGTTACGCCGAATTTGCCAGCAGCGTGCCGATTTCCGGCAGCGCCTACACGTACTCATACGCCACGCTGGGCGAGTTGATTGCCTGGATTATCGGCTGGGACCTGATTCTGGAATACGCGGTCGGCGCGGCTGCCGTCAGTATTGGCTGGTCTGGCTACGTGACCGATCTGCTCAAAAGCGCCTTTGGTCTCACCTTGCCGACCGCGCTGACGGCTTCGCCTTTTGCCGGTGGCATTATCAACTTACCGGCAACGCTCATTATTCTGGTTATTACCGGCCTGTTGATTCTCGGTACCTCTGAAAGCAGTACGGTCAATAACATCATCGTGGCGATCAAACTGCTGGTCATCCTGTTTTTCCTCGTCGTGGGCGTCGGGCATGTCAACCCGGCAAACTGGTCGCCGTTTCTGCCTTTCGGCGCGGGCGGCATCCTGCGTGGCGCCAGCATCATCTTCTTTGCCTATATCGGCTTCGATATGGTTTCGACCTCGGCGGAGGAGACGCGCAACCCGGCGAAAGATTTGCCCATTGGCATCATAGGCAGCCTGCTTATCTGCACGCTGCTGTATATTCTCGTGACGGCTGTGCTTACCGGTATGGTTCCGTACACGCAGCTCAACGTGGCCTCGCCAGTCTCGCATGCCATGATTCTGATTGGTCTGAACATTGCCGCCAGTATCATCTCGATCGGGGCCATCTGCGGGTTGACGACCGTGTTGATTGTGCTGCTGTACGGGCAGAGCCGCATCTTTTTCTCCATGTCGCGTGATGGCCTGCTGCCAGGGATTTTCTCGCGCATCCATCCCCGGCTGCGCACGCCGTACTGGTCGAGCCTGCTCATCGGCGTCGTTGTCGCGCTCGTCGCCGGGCTAACCCCCATCGATGTGGTAGCGGAACTGACCAATATCGGTACGCTGGCCGCTTTCGTGCTGGTCTCGCTGGCCGTGCTCATTCTGCGGCGCACGCAACCGAACCTGCGCCGCGCCTTCCGTGTGCCGCTGGTCCCCTGGATACCGATTCTCTCGATGATCGCCTCGCTCGTCCTGATTGTGAGCCTGCCGCTTGTGACCATCCTCCGTTTCATCGTCTGGCTCGCCATCGGTCTGCTCATCTACTTCCTCTACAGTCGTCGTCATAGTAAACTTGAGGGCAAGTATGAAGAGGATGTTCGCAAGGAGTTTCCGTTAGAGGTATAGGAACTGGTTAGAGTAGGTTTCTGCATGGGCGGTTGGTAGCAGGAGTGCCAGTCGGCATTGAAGGCTGACTGGCACTCCTGCTATCTTTTGCCATCAACAGTAAGAAGATAGCACACGTGATAGGCATATGATAGGATCATGCTATTCTTCTCATGCCTCCTTCCGGGTATGCTACTACCAGGGCAACAAATTCCCAATGTGGGTCATATAACTAGCTTATATAGCACAGGCCCTACGTCATAGCTTTCGTGCCTTCCGGGACCAGACTTTGCTCTCATTGGCCAGTTGGTATACTCCTGACGAGAAAGGACGATGTACCGTCGTGCGTCGATGAGGCTGCATTATCTGTGGCAGTGGTTGAAGGAGTCTTCCGCACTTTTCTCGCAAATACATATATAACCTGAAAAGACTGGAGTACTTAATGAGTAAGATGTATCGTACCAACAAAGTGATTATACTATTAGTAACCTGTTTGGGATTGTTCATGGTGCTGCTGGATGGCTCGATTGTCAACGTAGCCCTGCCAACCATACAGGCTGATCTGCACGCACAGCTGTCGGACCTGCAATGGATAGTGGATGCCTACACCTTGCCCTTAGCCGCACTGATGCTCACCGCGGGCACCCTGGGGGATCGCTTTGGGCGCAAGCGACTCTTCCTTGCAGGGTTGGTGTTGTTTCTAATCGGCTCGGCACTTTGCGGCTTTGCTCTGAACCTTGGCTGGTTGCTCTTCGGTCGCGTGGTGCAAGGCGTAGGTGCAGCCGCGCTGATGCCGGGCAGTCTCTCGGTGCTGGTGGCAGCCTTTCCCGAGCCGCGTGAGCGCGCGCAGGCCATTGGTCTGTGGGCTGGCATCTCTGGTGTGGCCCTGGCAGCCGGGCCGCTCGTGGGCGGCCTGCTGATCCAGATTGCGAGCTGGCCTGCGATCTTTTTCGTCAACCTGCCACTTGGGGTGGTTGCGCTCGCTCTGGGGTGGCTGATGCTTGCTGAGTCCTATAACCCGAAGGCGCAGCACATCGACCTGCCGGGCGTAGTGCTGGTGACGGGTACCCTTGTCTGTCTGATTCTGGCCCTCGTTGAGAGTTCTTCGCACAGCTGGACCTCTGCATTAATCCTGGGTCTCTTCAGTGGCGCTGCCTTGTGTCTGGTCGCGTTCCTGCTGGTCGAGAGCCATGTGCGCGAGCCGATGCTGCCGCTGAGCCTGTTTCGCAACCGCGTTTTCTCAATCGCCAATGTAGCCGGACTCCTCGTCGGCTTTACAATGCTGGGCACGTTCTTTTTCTTCACGCAGTTCTTACAATCCGTACAGGGTTATGCGCCACTGGAAGCCGGCTTGCGGACGCTGCCCACCACGGTGGGCATCTTTGTAATCTCTCCGCTGGCAGGTACGCTCGCCGCCCGTCTGGGTCCGCGGCTGCCGATTGTCCTGGGAGCATTGTTGGCGGCGCTCGCGCTGTTCCTGCTCCTGAGCATAGAGCCTGACACCGACTATGCCACGCTGTGGTGGAAAATCGGCCTCTTCGGCGTTGGCCTTGGCTTGATGATCAGCCCGCTGACCGCGGTGATTCTCTCCGGCGCCCCTCCTGAACTGGCCGGTCTGGGTTCATCCGTGAATAACACGAGCCGCCAGATCGGATTTTCGTTAGGAGTGGCTGTGCTTGGAACCTTTGTCGTGCAGCAATTTAGCAGCAACATTACCTCCCAGTTCACCCAGGCGGGCGTTCCTGCGTCGCTGAGTACAACGATTGCCAGCAAAATTGCCAGTGCTGGCGCACAGGCCAGCCAGGTTCCGCTTTCGGGACGACTGCCCCTGCCTTCGGCCACGCTGCACCAGGCGATCAACCAGGCATTCGTCGACGCGCTGCATGGGTCATTTCTGATTGCAGCCATAAGCGTGCTCGTTGTCGCAGTGTTGGCAGCGTTCTTCATAGAACAGAAGCAGCCTGCGACAAGTGTGAGCAGTGAACTGCTCGACTCGCCTGTGACAACAATAACCAGCACCATGCGGCTCAAGGCTTTTGCAGGTGAAGGATACCAGAAAGATGGACCTCGATAATCGTGAGGTTTACATTATCGCATCTGTATGTCCGAGGCGTTCCAGCACAAAGTTGGCGAATTCGCGAATGTGCCGCTCGGAAGGGACGTAGATGCCCCCAGCTTTGTAAGCTTTCGAGGACATGCCCATCTGCGCCAGCTCGCAGACTTCCCAGTCCTGCTTGTTGACGATATCGAAGACCTCGACGGCGTCCATCGGGTCGAAATCTGGCAGCGCCATCGCCTGGGGGTCAAAGAGCCAGTCGCAGGTCACGCGGCAACTGGTGGGGCCGGTGGGCCAGAGGGTGTGGATGACGACGTGATCGTCGAGCAGGTTGAGCAGGATGTTGGGGCGCAGCACGATTCCGTAGTAGTGGCGCAAATCTTCGGGCAGCAAGCCATGCAGAGGCGGGCGGCTGGCCTTGCCGGTAATGGTGAATGCCTCAACATCGTCGGCCAGTGTCGCGGCCTCGCCTGCCACATACGTTTTGCCAGAGCGGAATCCGGGCAGCAGGCGGCAGAGTTCGGGATGCATCGGCCCGCAGTGGTAGCATTCCTCGAAGTTCTCAATCACCAGCTTCCAGTTGGCCTGTATATCGTAAGAGATGGTCTTGCCAATCTGCAGTTCGCTCAATGTATAGCGCGTGAAGGGCCTGTATGAGCCAAAACGCTCGATGATCGGGCCGTTGATCTGCGATTCGATGGGGGCGGGATCGTCGGCAAGGTTGAGCCAGACCAGTCCTTCCCAGACTGCCAGCGCCACCGGCACCAGACCGAAAGCGGTGCGATCAAACTGCTCGTCGGAGAGAATATTAGGCGCGCCGATCAAACGCCCATCCAGCCCGTATGTCCAGGCGTGATACTTGCACTGGATGGAGCCTTTCAGTTGCCCGCTGGCCTGCGTGCAGAGGCGAGAGCCACGATGGCGGCACACATTCAAAAACGCTCGCAGCACTCCCTCCCGGTCACGCACCACAATCACGCTTTCTCTCCCGACGCCCACAACCTGATATGACCCGGCAGCGGGAAACGCCTCTGCCCGGCCAACACAGACCCACATTTGCGAAAAAATACGTGCAAGCTCCTGCTCATAGATCGCCGGGTCGTAGTAGTAACGGCCAGGGAGCGTCGACAGATACGAGGAAGTCTCAGGATGGAAAGAGATACTCATGTACACTCCTCTTCAGGGGTAAAGGGACAAACCATCAGCCAGCGCGTAGGCTATATACAAGTATACTGATATAGAGGCTTCTACACAAGACTTGCCGGTTTGTTCGGGGGATGCTTCGCTCGACCACCTGCTTCGCGCCAGCGTGACAATGCTTCCTCTATTTCACATATGCATGATCACTCATATTACCTCTCACTCATAAGTTGCATTAGCTCTCTCTGGTTCAGAGTGTTCCTCGATGCTTTGCAGGGTCTGATGTCGCTTTTATTGCTGTGTTTGAAAACATATCGCTACCCGATGGACACAGACAAAATGCGCTTTTTGCAGACCTTGTTGCTACTTTTCATTTTTTATGGTTACGGATGGCATCCAAAGGTGTGACATCCAACGGGCGCTGTGCCATTGACGAGCACGGGGATGATGACTCCGAACAGCAGCCCTACTAGCAATATTGCCATCATGAACAGCCTGCCCCGTGGGTTGCCGAAATTCACGGTCCATCCCAGGCCGAAGCGTCTGGGAACAAACATGGCCGGGTCGTCGGGATTGTAGTAAAAGATGCCACCATACCAGTACCGGTCATCATCGCGGAAAACGGTATCGGTGTATAGGCGATCAGGAGGTGTGCTTGCTTTTGTCCTGGACCCCGGCAGCGGCAGGAACAGGACGAGGGCGATGGCAATCAGCACTCCACAGACCACTAAGAGGGCAGGCAAAGATATATTCATCAAGGCAGCTCCTTCAAGGCAAAGCGATAATGAGCGTAAAACATTTCCCTGTTTTAGAAAACGCATACCTCTGACCATCCCCAAATTACGACGGAGTTCCGCCTGTGTCAGCGCCTCCTGCTCAGGCCTCTGGCTGGATTTCTTCTACCTTGCGGGCCTCGCGGATAGGCCGGTTCACCATCGCGGCGAGTGGCAGGACGACCTGCCCGGCGGTGAGCAGCAGGACGGTGGTTTGTGGCCCCGTGTATTGCAACAGGATGCCGGTCAGTGCCTGCCCCGCGGGCGAGAGGCCGAGCGCAATCAGGCGCGCCACGCTGTTCACGCGGCTCTGTAGCTCGTCTGGCGTGATGGCGAGCCGGTAGCTGACGCTGGTGACGGCGTAGAATGGCCCGATGAAAAAGAGGGCAGCGGTAAGCAGTCCGAGTATGAGCGGGGAGGGCAGGGCAGCGAACGGCAGCCAGAACACCACGAACAGCCACAGGACGCCGGTGATGATCTGTGCGAAGCTGAAACGGCGGCGAATGGCTTCTACCGCGATAGCTCCCAGGATAGTGCCGATGCCTGCAATGCCGAAGATGAGACCGATGGTAGCATCGGATGCGTGCTGTTGCTGCGCAATCACAATGATAATCAGTGTCTGGCCCGCGCCAAAGAAGATATTGCCTGCTGTGATGAAGGCCATCGAGCGCAGCAGTGGCTGGTTCCACAGCCAGCGCAGCCCCTCGCCGATTTCTTTACGCAGGCCGCGTTTCGTTGTGGCCGTCGCATTGCGCAATCCCTGAAATGGGATGCGAATGAAGGAGAGTGAAACAACCGAAATGACGTAAGAGATGGCGTCCCCCAGAAAGGGCAAGAGGGAGCGAATGGCGAACAGGATGCCGCCAAGCGATGGGCCAATCAGCGTTGTAAGCCCGGCTGTGACCTGCACGCGGCTCATAGCAGCGGGCAGTTGCTCCTGCGAGACCACCTGGGGAACGCTGGAGACCTCCGCGATGTCGAAGAAGGCTTCAAACGTCCCCTCGATAAAGGCAACGAAGTAAAGTTGCACGAGCGACAGGTGGCCCAGGAGGGCAGCCACCGGGATGCTTGCCATACTGATTGCCCGCACGGTATCGCAGATAATCATGACCTGCTTGCGGTTCCAGCGATCGAGCAGTGCGCCGGCGGGCAAGATCAGGATAATGTACATCAGCGACCGCAGCGCGCCGATCAGGCCCGCCTGGGCAGGTGAACCCGTGATTGCCAGCACGAGCAGAGGGTAGGCGATGCGCGAAACTCCACTGCCGATATTGGAGAGCGTCTGCCCGCCCCAGAGCAGGAGATAGTCGCGATTTCGCCACAGCGAGAGCGGCTTGTTGAGCGTTCCCATCCCCTAACTCGTCCACTTCACCCGCAAATCGAAGCCGCGTTTGCGGAACTCCTCGACGAAGGTTGCGCCGGGAACGGCGAGTTCGACGGGGACGCCGCCGCCGGGTGTCTGGCGGCGCGCGATGAAGCCGGCCATGATAGCGGCATGCCAGCCTGTCGTGCGCTCCATAGCCGTGAAGCCTGTAATCTCGTCGTAGTAATCGAAGAGGTCGATGATAACTTCTCGCTCCTGGCCGTCTTTGAGGCCGCGAGCGAGGATGCGGATGATGACCATGTCGCGGTCGCCCGGCATGGCGCGCAGTTGTGGCTCCAGCACAGCGTGCAGCAGGTGGCGCGGGATGACCGCCGTGCCATCGACCATCACCGGCTCCAGGCCGAGTAGCCCGGCGTCGTTGTAGGCTTTCCACTGCATGTAGTGGCCGGGCCAGCGCAGCGTCTTGTTTTGCAGCGTGCGTAGCTTGCCCTGATATGTCCAGGGCATGGTGCTGGTGCCGCCCGCTGTGGTGAATGCCTCTAGCTGGCCGATAGGCGCGGGAAAGTCGAGCAACTCGTATTCCTCGAAGCAGTTAATCGTCTGCTGCAGGCCGTCGCGCAGGAAGAGCGTGGTACCGAAATATTCGTTGGTCAGCCCTTCGATATTGAAGGTCAGGATATAGTTCCAGGGCGGCTGCGGGTGTTGAGGCAGGCCGCCATCGTACATGAGAATATCGCGCGCTTCGTCGAAGAGGCTGACAGCATAGGAGCAGAGGGACGTTCCCAGCCCTGGCACCTGCCCGCAGTCAGGAATCAGCGTGATGCCTGCCGCCTTCGCCTCGGCATCGAAGGCCAGTTGCTGCTGCACCTGCCTGGTGTTGCCGCCGAAATCGCACATGCTGGCGCGAGCGCGCAGAGCAGCGCGTGTCAGCCCCAGATTGAAGAAATAGGGAACGCCGGAGACGAAGACCTGGATTTCGGCCTTGCTCAAAGCAGAGACTACGGCCTCCTCGTCCTGCACATCCACCGGTGTCGGATGCGCTACCTCGTGTCCGATCAGCGCATTCACCCGTTCGGCGGCGCGTTGGGCATAGACCAGGGACTGGTCGGCCAGCAGGAGAAAATCAGCCTCGCCGAAACGGGCGAGATCGTAAGCGGCAGCGGTTCCCTGCCGCCCGGAGCCAATTACGGCGTAACGAAAGCCCATAAATGTGGAAACTCCTGTCTATAGCATCAATCAGGTAACGGTCCCAGGGCATGTTATGGGGCCGGTGTTGTCCGGTAACGTTCATCAAGACGATATGAGGCTATCATACCATATTAGTGGCCCGGTTGTGTTTTCCCTTGACTGATGAATAGCGGCTGGCATATGCTGTTGTTATTGATTGATGTCCCTGACACACTAAAGGAGCAACAGATGATTAAGCCCTATACCGCTGTCGGACTCATTCCCACTGTGCGCGGCATTCGCACTCGCGCCGATATCAAGCGCAACATCGAACATCTCACCCACCTTGTCAAGGCCGCGTCCTGGCTCTCAAGCCTTGATCTGCCGGTCAGGCTGATTGCTTTTCCTGAAGGGGCGCTGCAAGGCTTCAACGATGAGGTGCTGGACCTCGATCATGTCACCTTCGCCAGGGAAGGCGCGATTGATATTCCCGGCGAGGAGACCGATGAACTGGGCAAGATCGCGAAGCAGTACAATGCCTTCATCATGGCGCAGGCGAAGGCGCGCCACCCGGAGATCAAAGACCGTTTCTTCAATGTTGGCTTCATCATCAACCCGGAAGGGGAAGTCATTCTGCAACATTACAAGGTCTCGCCGCTTTTCCCCGTTGAGCATTCTGTCTGCCCGCACGACATCTATGACTGGTGGGTCGAGCGGTATGGCCGCAACCTTAACGCTTTCTGGCCGGTGGTCGATACGGAGATCGGTCGCCTGGGCATCATGATGGCAAACGAGGGATCCTACCCGGAAAACGCGCGCGCCCTGGCTATGAACGGGGCTGAAGTGGTCTACCGCGCTTCCTACCCGCATCCGGCGACCGGCAACGAGATATTTGAGATTCAGAGCCGCGCCCGCGCCCTCGACAACAACATGTACATCGTGGCGCCCAACATGGGTACCTACTATCTCTTCCCCGAAGAGGATACCCCCATTGATACCTTTGGCGGGCGTTCCTTCATCATCAACTATAAAGGCCAGATTGTCGGTCGCCAGGAGTATGGCGCAGGCTCGACCTATGTGGGCGGCGTTATCGATATCGAGGCACTGCGTGACCACCGCGCCCGCGCTCAGTGGGACAACTGGATGAAGGACCTGCGCACCGAACTCTACCAGATGCTCTACGAGCAGCCTATCTATCCCAGAAACCTGTACCTGAACAGGGAACCTATGAAACACGCTGAGTACCGGGAAAAGGTCATCCAGCCCCAGATTGATCTCATGCACGAACGCGGCATATGGGTGAAGCCGGATCGTTAGCCAGGATTCGTAAGTCAGTACGCCAGCCTGTAGAGGGCGGTTGCCAGGACGGTTGCACCGCGCACGGCGTCCTCAAGCGAAGTGTGTTCAGCGGGGCTGTGCGAGCGGCCCTCGACGCTGGGGACAAAGAGCATGGCAGTGGGGATGTGGCGGGTCATCACCTCGCTGTCATGTCCGGCCCCGCTTGGCAAATATTTCCACGACGCGCCGCATGCCTGCGCTGCTGCTACCAGCACATTTTGCAATTGGGCATCCATCTGTGCCGGTGGGCTGTCATCAACGATTTCGCGCGCGACGGTAAGCCCGCGTTCGCCCGCGAGCCGTTCACAGATGACAAGGATGGTCTGGGAGAGTCGCTGGATCGTTGCCTCGTCCGGGTGGCGCAGGTCGATGGAGAACCGTACCCATCCAGGTACGATATTGAAAGCGCCGGGCTGCACATCCCATTTTCCCATAGTGACGACCGCCGGTCGGCCCTCCTGCTCCACCACGCGCGTGATCTCCAGCGCCATCGCAGCCGCGCCCTGCAAAGCGTCGCGCCGCAAGTCCATTGGCGTCGTTCCGGCATGGTCCGCTCGTCCCTCAACCGTAATCAACTGGCGCTGCATACCCACAATGGCTTGCACGATGCCGATGTCGATGTGTTCATCGAAGAGGATGCGCCCCTGCTCGATGTGCAGTTCCAGAAATGCGGCGAGGTCGTTGCGTATGGCTTCCCGGTAGCGTTCCGGCGCGAAGCCTGCCGCCTGCATAGCCTGCGCGATCGTGATGCCCTCGTCGTCGCGCAGCGTTTCCAGTTCCTGCGGCCGAATCAGGCCCCACATGCCGCGCGAACCCCAGTAGTGCGCCTGAAAACGGCTGCCCTCCTCCTCGCATAAGGCGACCATTTCTAATGATCGCTCCGGTCGTCCGGCCTGCTCGCGTAACGCGCGCACCGCCACCAGCCCCGCCAGTACGCCCAGCGCCCCGTCATATTTGCCCCCCAATCTGACTGTATCGATATGCGAGCCGGTCAGAATAGTACGGGTATCATCGCGTCCCTGTAAGCGTCCGAAGAGATTGCCCACCGCGTCTTCGCGCACTGCCAGCCCGGACTCGTTCATCCACTCCGCCAGTTGTCCGCGTGCCTCCTGCCATGCCTGTCCATACACCGGGCGAATAATGCCTCCTCCGGCCTGTTGCCCGATTGCCCCCAGCGTCTCTATGTAGTGCGAAAGTAATGATGGGTCAATATGGAGATGCATTATCTCTGGCATGGCTGTGTCCTTAATAGCTTCCGCCTAATTTTCGGTGATCCCAGGAGACGATTTCGACGGGGTCGACGAAGACCAGCACTCGTTTGGCCGCCTGCGCGGCCACCATCTGGCGCGTGGCGTCGTTCAGGGTGCCGCCGCTGTAGCGCGCGTAGATCAGCTCGCCGATACGCTGGACGGTTTCGCGTTCGTTGTTGAGGATAGCCCGTCCCTTGATCTGGACGCCGCGCAGTTCGTCGTAGCGAGTGCCGGACTCGACCAGGCAGGTTAGCCGGGGGTCGCGGCGCAGGTTGACGGCCTTTTGCGATTTCGCGTATGTCCAGAAAACGATGCGGTCATCGACCAGCGTGTACCACATGGCGACGAGGTGCGGCCAGCCGTCGTGGTCAATGGTGGCAACCTCAAGTGTGTACTGCTCCTCGAGGAAGGCTCGTATCTCCTCATCATTCATGCGAATCATATCGCGGCGATTCATGTTTTGTTCCTCCTTCGCAAGAAATAGAGAGTGGACGTTGGCGAGACGTTTATGAATATTGCGCCAGGAACTGGCCAATCTCCGCCAGGGCAGACATAGCGCGGCAGGTGATCTCTACCGATTCATAGAAAGGGATGCCTTCCTCGCGCAGGATGCGCAGGGCGGGGATGTCATGCCGGGCATAGATTGATTGTAGCAGTACCGGCTTCTGGTACTGGCGAACCAGCTTGCCCAGGGCGTGCGCGGCAGCCTCCTCACGCGGCCCGAAATCCTCTGAGAGCAGCCAGCGATAGCCGCCGAAGAGGCCGGTGATGATGACGCCATCGATTTCAGGGTCTCTGAGGCAGATTTCGGCCAGCCAGGCAAAAGACAATGGGTCTTCGTCGGCGGCCCCGGCGACATCGATGGGGTTGGTGGCTGTAGCGCGGGCGGGCATGAGGGCGCGCAATTGTTGCTGCGTCTCGGCCGCCAGTACCGGCACCTGCAGCCCGGCGCGAACGGCGGCATCACCGCCGGTGACGACGCTGCCGCCGCCGTCGCCGATGATGGCGATGCGCCGCCCGCCGCGTGGCGTGGGTGGCTGCGTGGCGAGCGCCTGCGCAACCGGGAAGAGTTCGTCTGAACGCAGCACGCGCACAACGCCGCTGCCGAGCAGGCGGCTATCGTTATCGGGACGCGGCGTCACCAGCGTTCCCGTGTGCGCCAGCGCGGCCCGTACCCCCACCTCGGTCGCGCCGCTCAGCAGGATCACGACCGGCTTGTAGTGTCCGCGCTCCCACATCTCGCTCGTGACCTGTCGCAGCGTGTTCTCCTCAAGAGATTCGACGTAACCGGCGATGACGCGCGTCTCCGGGTCGTCGGCCAGATATTGCATGCATTCGGGGAAGGTGACATCGGCGGCGTTGCCCACGCTGAGAAATGTGGTGAAGCCGAGACCGTCCAGTTGCGCCTGCGCATAGAAGTACATGCCCAGATTGCCGCTCTGCGAGACCAGCCCGATTGGCCCGTCTGGCAGGGGAAAGGCCATACCCAGCGTATTAAGCTGTGCATCACGGATGTAGAGGCCCATGCAGTTGCTGCCGATGACGCGGATACCGTGTTCGCGGCAGCGCGCAACCATCTCCTCTTCCAGTCTGCGCCCCTCTGGTCCCGTCTCGCTGAAACCCGCCGTGATGATGACGATGCCCTTGACCCCTTTTGCGATGCAGTCATCAACGGCCTGGCGCACCTGGCTAAAACTGGTGGCAATGACGGCCAGATCGACCGTTCCCGGCACATCACACAGGCCTGGATATGTCTGCCTGCCCAGTATCTCAGGCACGGAGGGATTGATCAGATAAATATCGCCGGGGAAACCTCCGGCGATAAGCTGTCTGGCTGCGACATGGCCCCATTTGTGTGGGGCGCGTGACGCTCCAATGATGGCGACCGAACGCGGGTGGAACACCTCGTGGAGCGCGTAGGGGGTCACACTCATCTCTTACTCATCCTCGTTGCTGTCGTGTCTCTGCTGATTGTTCTCGCGCTGCTGGCGCAAAAGCTCTTCGACGCCACGAATAAGCGTATCCGCGCTCGGCAACGGCCCCGTGCCAGAGGTTGTGTCCAGGCTGAACGGCTCGTCTTCCTCCTCGTCTTCCTCCTGTTCCATCTCGGCAATCTGCTCTTCCAGCTTGCGCACGTAGGCGCTGGCCTCCGGGTCGCGTGCGACCAGCGCGCTGATCTGCTCTTCAAAACGGATGGCCTCCGATTGAATCTCGCTCAAATCCAGGCCCAGCGAAAGGAAGACATTCAGGTACGTGAGCAAGGCGGCGGTGACTTTGGTGTTGGGTGTGGCGGCCAGGTAATGGGGCGCGGCAGCCCAGATGCTGGCGGCTGGAATACCCGCGCGCTTGCAAGCGTCTTGCAGAACGCCCACGATGCCTGTTGGCCCCTCATAACGCGAGTGGTGAACGTCCATATCTTGCAGGCGCTCCCGTAACTCCTCACTTGAGGATGTGCCGGAAATGGGAACCGTGATCGAGTGCGGGATATCTGCCAGCAACGCGCCCAGCAGCACCACTTCTCTCACCTTATAGCGTTTGCAGACCGCAAGAAATTGTCTGGAGAAGGTCTTCCACTTCAACTGTGGCTCTGAACCCAGGTACAGAATAATGTCCCTGCTCATAAAGGGGGATTGATGCGCCGAAAACTGGTTGACCGGCCACGTGATAGAACGTTCTATACCATCAACATACTGGATGATGGGACGTGTCTCCGTAAAAACAAAGAAGTCTTCCGGCTCGATCTCAGCCAGTTTTACCGGTTTCCATCGCTCGCTGAGAAATTTCACGACTGCTGTCGCCGCGTCTGCCGCGTCATTCCAACCGGCAAAGGCGGCTACCAGCACGGGATTTCTTAGCTCTGGTTCAGCATGGTATTGTACATATGTCATTCATCACCTCTTTTTGCCTGTCCCTTACGATACTGGTACATGCATTCTCCTATTCTACCACTCCTGAAAAGATGTGACAGTGTCTCTTTTCAATGGCCGTGCCAGCGTTCCATGTGTTCTTTGTGCGTTTGCAGATAGGCGCCGGGAGCAAAGAACTGATCGTAATATGCCAGTTCGAGATGGTGCGCCTGGGCGTAAAGGCGCAGCAGAATGGTGGGGTAGCGCGCCGGGAAGCGTCCATATGTGCTATAGATATGCTGTGCCATTTCACCGATACAATCAATCTGCGCCTGCGTATAGGGCTGAACCGTTGCCTTGATAGCGCCGCTATCCAGATACGGGCCACCCATCGCCGGATCATAGGTGCCGCCGGGGCCAAATTTTTTCGCGGCCAGTCTCTGCGCGGCCTCGTACATATCGGCAACGTAGGGCGGGCAGACAGACTCGTAATAGCCGTCGAGCCCCACCGGATTGGGCATGGTCCAGTCCTCGCGCCGCACAAAACGGAAGCCGAGGCCCGGCACGCCCTCGTCGGCGAACGCGCCCAGCACGCTGTAGGGGAAAATGCCGCTATACATCCAGCCGCCCAGGCCGATTGCCTGCATCATCAGCACAATATTCTGGCAGATTAGAGCAAGCTCCATCGCAACCGTTGAGTAGGCTACCTGCTCGATGTGCGAGAGGGCGAAGCGCATCTGCGGCGTGTCGCTAATCACACCGGTGCGGATAAACGGTTCCAGCTTGCCGCCCAGACCGCCCGTATAATCATCGTAGAGCGTATAGCCATTGGTGACATACATCGCCAGTAGCGCGAGCAATTGTTCGCCCACGTCGCCAACGGGCATGAAGAGCGTGGAACCGGCGACGTTGCTGTTCCAGAAATTATGTTCATCGTAATGCGGAGCCTTTCGCGGCAGCGTCAGTCTCTGGTCGCTGATCTGCGTCGTTGCTGCCCGTGATGTGTCGATAATGCGCATGATGGTATCATCCTGCTCAAATTCGCGTAAGCGTTCAGGCGTCAGGTCGCGGGTGCGTACCAGGTAGATACCGTTATCATCGGTGAAAAAGAGTTCGCTCGTACCGATGGAGGCGGCAGAGGGAATTGTGCGCCCGGTCATCCGCAAACTATAGCTGCTCAGCGCCTCACTTTCATTGACCGTAAAGGGAATGCCGAAATTCCATCCGCTCACTCCCGTCGCGGCAGCAATCAAAAGCGCCCGTTCCAGTTCATCAAGCGGCAAGGGATCATGCGGTGAGGTGTAAGCTAACGGCCCGGAAGGTATCGACATGCCATAGCCAAAACGGCGCGACCGGCGACCGAAAATACCACTCAGTAGTGAAAAGCGAGCAACCTGTTCTAATCGCGGGTCGAGAGTATCATGGGTATCGTCATGGCTCATCAGCGCCTCTTTCTTAAGAAATTGATCAGAGAATACGCTTCCAGTATAGCATATGTGTTCGTTTGTCGGCGGTCATACGTGTTCTTTAATGAAGCTGTACCAGAGGAATGGGCCGGGAAGGATATTCAGAACAGATAAGCAGTCTTTCGCGCTTCCAGCCTTGTTTTTCTCCCCTTCCCTGCCTGTGAGATAAAATACTGATGATATTGAGTCAGAGAGGAAGTAATACGTTATGACGACTACGACGCAGGTTGATGGAGGCCAGGGTGCGCAGCCGTTGATGCCAGGGCGTCCGATTCCGTTGAATGTCCCGGTGATCACTATCGGACGCTACCCGGATAATACGGTTATTTTGAAACATCCACTGGTTTCGGGCCATCACGCGCGCATTGAGCAGACGAGGCGCGGTGGACATCGCATCGTTGATCTGGGCAGCACCAATCGCGTCTATGTCAACGGGCAGCGCGTGGCAAATCAGGTTCTCAAGCCGGGAGATGTGATTCGCATTGCGCCCTATAAGTTCACGTATACGGGCAGCGAGCTGAACTGGGAAGATGAGAGCGGCGCTATCCGTATCGACGCGCTGCACCTTGAGGAGAAAGGTTCCCGGCGCACGATTCTGCTGGATGATGTGACCATCGATATTCCGCCGCATAAGCTTGTTGCTATTGTCGGCGGCTCCGGCGTGGGTAAAACGACGTTGATGAGCGCGCTCGACGGCATCCATCCCGCCTCGAAGGGGGCAGTGCTGTACAACGGGCAGAATTTTTACGAACACCTGGCGGAGTTCAGTCGTCAGATAGGCATTGTGCCGCAGGATGACATTGTTCACAAGAATCTGACCGTTGAGCAGGCCCTGTACTATGCCGCCAGGTTGCGCCTGCCCAGTGATTTTACGCATGCACAGATTAAAGACCGCATCAAAGAGGTGCTGGACGACGTGGGGATTACGCACAGACGCAAGTGGATGGTCGGCAGGCTATCGGGTGGCGAGCGCAAGCGGCTCTCCATCGCGCTCGAATTGCTGGCAAACCCGGCCCTCTTCTTCCTCGACGAGCCAACTTCCGGCCTTGACCCCGGCCTCGACCAGAAAATGATGGAACTCCTGCGCGAACTGGCGGACAAAGGTCATACGATTGTGCTGGTGACGCACACGATCTACAATATCGACCTCTGCGACTACGTCTGTATCCTGGCGCAGGGCGGTCGACTCGCCTATTACGGGCCGCCGAGCGAGGCCATCACTTACTTTGGCGCAAAGAACTTCGCGGAAATCTATTCGCTGCTGGAGCCAACGGAGGAGAACAGGAAGATTCCGCAGGAGGCGGCGGAACGCTTCAAGCATTCTCCCTATTATCAGCAATACATCGCGCAGCCGGTTGAACAGGAATTGGCCGATGTGCAGATGGGGCTGGTACCGCGTGTACCTGTTCAACGACGCAGGCATGGACACCATCGCAGGCAATTCTTTCTGCTCTCGCGCCGCTACCTACGGTTGCTCAGCAATGATTTCGGCAATCTCCTGCTCCTGCTCTTGCAGGCCCCCGTTATCGGTCTGATTCTCTGGTTCCTGGCCAGTCCCACCGCCTTCACACCTACCAGTATCGCTGACTGCCCGACGAGGGCCAATATTCTTG
Organism: Chloroflexota bacterium; assembly: GCA_902810755.1. Next base: position 898 of record CADDYT010000061.1, on the reverse strand, counting down.
CCACCAGCGGCCCTATCGTCTCCATCGATTGCCAGCGCGTGGTGAATGCGTTGAATTCGCCGCAGGCCACCATCTATCTGCAACACACAGGGAAAAGCAAAGACCAGGTCCTCAATGATGCCATCGAACCCAACTCTGGCGCGGACGCTCAGACCCTACTCTTCATCATGGCCTTTGCCGCCGTCATCTTTGGCTGCATTAATGGTGTGCGTGAAATCGTCAAAGAGATACCCATCTATCGGCGCGAGCGGGCGGTGAACCTGGGGCTTGCGCCCTACCTCTTCTCCAAAATCGTCATTCTGGGCATTCTCTGCCTGATTCAGAGCGCCATTGTGATCTATATGGTGAACCTGAAAGCTCCCTTGCATCAGGGTATCTTCCTGCCGCCGTTAGTCGAAATCTATATTACGATGGCGCTGGCCTCGCTGGCCGGGCTTATGCTAGGTCTCGTCGTTTCCGCGCTCGCGCCCAACACCGACCGCGCCATGAGCTTCGTTCCCATCGTCCTTATCCCGCAGGTCATCTTCTCCGGCGTCATCTTTGAACTCAATACGCCCATCCTGCAAGCCATCGGGGCCGTATTTGCCATGCGCTGGGCGATGGCAGGCATGGGTTCATCGGTTGGCCTGCACCCCGACAAACTGGGCGTCGATTCGTTCTCCTACCAGGGAACGCTCTTTGTCTCGGTCAATAAAGCCTCGGTGATTCCCACTGCCACCGCCCACCTGTTGCTCGTCTGGGGCGCGCTGGCCCTCATGATTCTCGTCTTCGGCCTCGCCACCGCGCTCTTCTTAAAACAGAAAGATACACGTTAATACCGCTGGCAACAGGCCACCACATGGGCTACCAGCAAGAACAAAATGCATGACAAGAAGGATACGCGATAATGGTACTGGCC
>CADDYT010000060.1 GCA_902810755.1 Chloroflexota bacterium | reverse complement strand
GGCCTGCGGGCTTAAGTATGCGTTGCTGGACGACTGAATTGCCTTCTAACCAGGAAAAAGAGCGGGATGGCAGCGATTTCGGCCAGCACGGAAAAGGCGATCAGCGCGGGGATAGAGATGCCGTAGAGAATGCCGATCAGCGCGCTGCCCAGGAACCAGAAGACGCCGTAACCGCCGGTGAAGAGTCCGTAGGCGGAAGCGCGTCGCTGCGCGGGAACCATAAGCGCGACGGCTGCCGGGATGATCGATTCGTGGACGCCCATGCCCAGACCCCACAGGGCCATGCCGATCAGGGCCGCCCAGAAGCCGCCCAGGAAGACCAGCGGGGCAAAGAGGGCCGAGAGCAGGGTCAGGGGAATCAGGACAGAGATGCCAAAGCGGTCAAACAGCCGCCCGAAGATCAGGGAGCCGAGGCCGCTGACGCCCATGGCGACGGCGTAAAAGATGGGAATCAGGGCTGCTGGCACGGTGGCGGCTTTGCCAAAATGGAAGGCGATGAGCGGGAAGTCGGCAAACCCGGCGGCAACCAGCACCGCCCCGGCAAGATAGATCCAGAAGATGCGGGGCAGTCCTGTCGTATTAATATCTGGCGGGTTGGCCTCCAGTTCCTGCGGGCGCGGGTAGAGCCAGCGCGCCACCAGCACCAGAATGACAGTAATCACAGCAGGCACAAGCAGAGCGGCAAAGGCTAACTGATACTGACCGCGCAGAGCAAGCACAGCCGCCACTACTAACGGGCCGACCAGCGCCCCGAACTGATCCAGCGCCTCGTGGACGCCAAAGGCCCAGCCATAGCCCATCTCCTTTGCCGCGTGCGACAGCATCACATCGCGTGGGGGATTGCGCGTTGCCTTGCCGACGCGCTCGGTGATGATGAGCAGCGCGGCCACCGGCCAGTTCCCCGCGAGGGCGAGCAAAGGCACGGAAGCCATCTGGATAACGTAGCCGAAAATGGTAATCGGCCAGTATTGACCGGTCTGATCGCTCAAACGCCCCGAAACGAGGCGCAGGCCATAGCCAAGCAGCTCGCCAAAGCCGGTGATGATGCCAACGGCTGCGGCGCTGGCCCCCAGCACACCCAGATATGGCCCGATGATGCTGCGCGACCCCTCATATGTAAAGTCGGCGAAGAAGCTCATGATCCCGATCAACAGGACAAACCTGAGCGCGATCGAGGCGGCGTGAGACGTAGCTGTCTGTTTCATTATTCCTTCCTTACAACGGTAATTGATAGTAGGTGTGATCTTCCTGTGGCGTATTCAGATAAATGCCAGCACCACCGCACTGATATTGTCCTCCCCTCCGGCCTCATTTGCAAGTCGAATCAGGCTATCACAGGCCTCTTGAGGAGCATGGCAACTCACCTCCTGTGCGATTTGTTCTTCGGACACCATACTCCAGAGACCATCGCAGCAGAGGAGAAGATAGTCACCTGACTGTACGAGACAGCTCATCAAATCAGGGGCAGGGGCCTGATGTGTTCTACCTCCCAACATCCGCAGCAGCGTATGGCGGGAGGTTGATTGCCGTGTCTGCTCGTAAGAGATGATGCCCCGGCGCATGAGTTCGGCAGCCATCGAATGGTCGTCTGTCAGGCAGCTTATAGCTGGCGCTGGTCCGGCCCCACGCCGAACCAGGTAGGCACGACTATCACCAACATGGGCGAGCAGGATATGGGAATCTTTCACAATAGCGGCCAGACAGGTCGTCGCCATCCCGCTATATTCAGGCTTGAGGGCTGCGAGTTCTTGCAGGCGCGTATGAGCCATAAGAAAAGCGTACTCAATCCTGCTGGCAGGCAAAGCTATATCTTCAAGGGGGCCGTTGAGGTGCTTTATGCGCGCTTGCGCTTCCTTTGTGACAGGTTGCGGAGCAGTTGCCTGGTAATACGCAGAGCAAATCGTTTCGACGACTGTGCGACTGGCTACCTCACCGGCGGCGTGGCCGCCCGCACCGTCGGCAAGCACGTACAATCGCCCCCATCGGGTGAGCAGTGTCTGCTCTTCTGGTTCATAGAGGGCGATACAATCTTCATTGTCTTCGCGCACGCGCCCAATGTCCGAACGCCCTGCTGCAATAACGCGCAGACCCGCTCCTTTCGCTGAAGATCGTTGCTGCATACCCTCTCCTCTCTGACCAAATGTAGCGATCTTTTCAAAGAGACGACAAGTTCCCTCTACCATGAAGAGAGGGTCGGCGGAAGGCGCTTTCTTTATTCAACCTCGTTCAGGTCAATGAAATGATGAGGTTTAAGAATCAAAACGCTTCTAACAGCCGACACTCTCCGTCGGTGCTAGAAGCTATCAGCACAGGGCGTTAGGCGAGCTTCATCGCCACAAAGTTCTTTCCCCCCAATTATAACATCGATTGAAGATAATTCAAGAGAAGACACAACAGCACAGAGTAGGCAGCACTCCTTGACATTTATGCTATCATAGACGCTGTAATGTACACGCACCCGTAGCTCAGTGGATAGAGCGTCGGTCTTCGGAACCGAGCGTCGCGGGTTCGAATCCTGCCGGGTGCGTTTTCATAGCTGCCTGGATAAACAGGCAGCTATTTTTACGGGATGGCGCCCCCGTTGGGCATGGCATGCCGTATGCTGGCTCCCCGTCACAGGCCGACAGCGCAGGCCAGCCGCCAGGGATGCCGTATGCTGGCTCCCCGTCACAGGCCGACAGCGCAGGCCAGCCGCCAGGGGTGGCCCTACTCTAGACGACCGCTTGTGGAGCGGCACGAGCCGCCCGTCTAGAGTAGGGCCACCCCCATAGGCGTTCACTTCAGGCCGTGCGAGGGCCAGGCAGGCCACCCGCCAGGGGTGGCCCTACGAGAGACGCGGCGGTCGTGCCTCCTGTGGAGTCGCGTATATAGTAGGGCCACCCCTGGCGGGTGGCCTGCGGCGGCCTGAAGTGAACGCCTATGAGGGCCACCCCTGGCGGGTGGCCTGCGGTGCCGGGTCGTATAAGAGGAATCCGGCAGGTCAGCAGAGGGAGCCAGCATACGGCATTGCTAGGAGCTACGAGCGGCTCGAGGCTCTCACGATCAGTTCGGGCTGGTAGACAATGTGCTTATGTTCGTGCGTGGTCGGGTTATTGGCCTCGTCGAGGAGCAGTTCGGTGGCGGCGCGGCCCAGTTCGTATTTGGGCTGGCGAATCGAGGTGAGCGGGGTTGCCAGCACGCTGGCAAACTCGACATCGTCATAGCCGACCAGCGCCATATCGGCGGGAATGGAGAGGCCGCGTTTGATCAGGCCGCGCATGACGCCGAGCGCGAGCAGGTCGTTGGCGCAGAAGACCGCCGTTGGCCGCTTTGCGGCGTCCAGAAGTTTCTCGACGCTTTCCTCGCCCTCTCTGGCGTTTTGCGCCCTGGTGGTGATATCGATGATTGCCTGGTTGGGGTCGAAGCCGACAGCTTTCACCGCGCGCAGCACGCCGCGTCTGCGGTCCGCGCACTGACGGATGCTGAGCGGGCCATGCACAAAACCGATGCATGTGTGGCCCTGCGCCAGCAGATGCGCGGCAGCCAGTTCGCCCCCACGCACATCATCGACCGAAACCGAACAGAGATCTTTGCTGCGGCTGGGACGATCCAGCAGCACGACGGCGGTGCCATGCTGGCGCAGTTGTTGCAGGTAGCTGGCATCGCTCTGTACTGGCGTAATCAGTACCCCCTGCGTGCGCTGCTCCGTAAGCACGTGCAGGTAGTGGCTTTCTTTTTCTACTGAATCGTCCGAATTGCAGAGGATGACGACATAGCCCTTCTCGTTTGCCAGGTCTTCGACGCCGCGCGCCACCTCGGTGAAGAACGGGTTGGCCACATCCAGCACCACCAGCCCGATATGCTGGCTTCGGCCCGCGCGCAACTGCCGCGCCGAGCCATTGCGCACGAAGCCGATCTCCTCTATGACTTGCAGGACCCGCTGCCGCGTCTCTTCCGCGACGATCTCAGGCCGATTTAACACATTCGACACGGTGCCAAGCGAAACCCCGGCCCGTTTCGCCACCTCGCGGATCCCTGTGATTGAACTCATATTACAACTTTCCCCATTTGCTCAGTAGCACTGATTTCCAGGCCAGAAACCCTTGACAAGGCAACCAGAAGCGATTATACTTTTTTCATTGAAACGTTTCAATCAGTGATTGCGACAACTTTGTCGGCTCTGCTTAAAACGGAATACGAACGCTATTCATCGGCTATTTCCTGTTCACATCCTGCTAGATGTCGCTTTTTCGGCTCTGATTGAAACGATTCAATTCAAGGATATTGTACTGTCCGCGAACGAACCCGTCAAGTATGGGCGGTAAGGAGGGAAAGAGCGTGACGCAAACTGCCGGGCCTATTGTTGAACTGGTAGGTATTTCCAAACATTTTGGCGGCGTGCAGGCCCTGCGCGACGTGGACTTTCAGGTATTTCCCGGCGAAGTACATGCGCTGGTGGGCGAGAATGGCGCGGGCAAAAGTACGCTGGTGAAAATTCTGGCCGGTATCCACAGGCCGGACGCCGGGGTGGTGAAATTTGACGGTCAGGTGATAGAACTGCGCTCGCCCACGCAGGCGCAGGCGCTGGGCATCGCCGTTGTCCAGCAGGAGCCGATGTTATTTCCGGATCTGGACGTGGCCGAGAATGTCTTCATGGGTCGCCACCCCCGCGACCGCTTCGGGCGCGTCGACTGGAAGCGCATGTATCGCGAGGTCGATCAACTGCTGGCCTCGCTGGATGTCTCTCTCGATTCTCACATGCCTGTGCAGGGGCTTTCTGTGGCCGAGCAGCAACTGGTGGAGATTGCCAAAGCCCTCTCATTGCAGGCGCGCGTGCTGGTGCTGGACGAACCGACGGCGGCCCTTTCCGCGCACGAGGTCGATGAATTATTTGCCATTGTCAAACAACTACGCGAGCGCGGCGTAGCGATTCTCTTTGTCAGCCACCGTCTGGAAGAAATTTTCAGCATTGGCGACCGGCTGACCGTCTTGCGCGACGGCGCGCATATCATCACGGCCCCCGTCAGCGAGATGAGTACTGAAGAGATTATCAGGCACATGGTCGGGCGCGAACTCTCCAATCTGTTTCCCAAAGGCGAGGCCGAGATCGGGGAGGTCGTGCTGGAGGTGCGCCATCTGACGCGGCCCGGCGTCTTCAGTGATGTCAGTTTCCAGTTGCGGCGCGGCGAAATTCTCGGTTTCGCGGGCCTGGTGGGGGCCGGGCGCACAGAGGTGGCGCGGGTGCTGTTCGGCATCGACCGGGCGGAGAGCGGCGAAATCTGGCTCAAGGGCAGGCAGGTAGAGATTCGCTCGCCGCAGCAGGCGATGGAGCATGGCATTGCCTACGTGCCGGAGGACCGCCACCAGCAGGGGCTGGTCATGAACTTCAGCATCGCCGCCAACGTCACCCTGCCTATCCTGCAAAAGGTTTCGCGCCTGGGGCTGGTTGACCCGCGCCGCGAACGGCAGCTTGCGCGCGCATATTCCGAGCAACTGCGCGTGCGTTCGACGGGCGTGGAGCAACTGGTCAACGCGCTTTCGGGCGGCAATCAGCAGAAAGTGGTGCTGGGTAAATGGCTGGCGACGGAGCCGTCGGTGCTGATTCTGGACGAGCCAACGCGCGGCATCGACGTGGGGGCCAAATCCGAAGTTCACCGCATTATTTCAGAACTGGCGGCCAGAGGCCTGGCGATTATCTTGATCTCCAGCGAGCTACCGGAGGTTCTGGCTATGGCTGACCGCGTTATTGTTCTTCACGAAGGACGTGTTACCGGCACATTTACCCGCGCCGAGGCGACGCAGGAGCGGGTCATGTTTGCCGCCACAGGACAGGATGAGTGATGGTATGACCACCACGAGTAAAGAAGTAGAGAGGGTCAAGCAGCGCGGGTTGTCAGGTCAGGCGCGCCTGCTTGGCCTCGTCAGCCGCGTGCGCGAACTGGGCCTGCTGATCGTCTTACTGCTCATTATCGTTATCGTCGGCATTCAGGCACCGCGTTTTCTGAGCATCAACAATTTCGAGCAGATTCTGCTTGCTGTCGCCATTCTGGCGATTGTGGCCGTCGGGGAGACGCTGGTGGTGCTGGCGCGCAACGTTGACCTGTCGGTGGGTTCGACGGTGGGCTTCACGGCTTTTGTCACAGCCTATTTCTTCAAAGAGCTACCCCATGCCAGCCTGCTGCTCGGTATCCTGCTCGGCTGCGGGCTGGGGCTGGCTCTGGGCATGATCAACGGACTGATCGTCTCCTTCGGGCGCGTCCCCTCGATTGTCGCCACGCTCGGCACCCTCTACGCCTATCGCGGGCTGGTCTTTATCTTCGCGGCCAACACCACTTCGCAGGTGAATGCGTCCGACGTGCCATCCGACTATCTGGCGCTGGCAACCACACAGATCTTTGGGATACCGGCGCTGATCCTGATCGCCGCCGTTGTCGCCATCATCGTCGGCTATTTCCTGCACACCTCACAGAGCGGGCGGCAGCTCTACGCAGTGGGCAGCAATCCAGAGGCGGCGAAGATGATCGGTATTCGCGCCGACAGGTTGATCTTTGCCGCCTTCTCCGCTTCTGGCCTGCTCTGCGGGCTGGCAGGCGTCCTCTGGGGCGCGCGCTTCGCCACCGTTGATGCGACCAACGCCACCGGGCTGGAATTGCAGGTGATCGCGGCGGTCGTCGTGGGCGGCGTCAACATCTTTGGCGGTTCGGGAACCATCCTGGGGGCTATGCTCGGCGCGATTGTGCTGGGGACGCTGGAAAATGCGCTGAATATCCTCAATATTTCCCAGTTCTGGCTGCAGGCGATCTATGGCGCGGCCATTATCGGCGCGGTGGTGCTGGATGCCTTCATCACGCGCTGGCTGCAGCGTGCCATTCGCGCGGGGAGGAAGAGAACATGAAAAAACTCACATCGCTGCTGAAGACCTGGGAGGCTCTGCTGGTCGTGCTGCTGCTTGTCAGCATCTTGCTCGGCTCCCTTCTCTCGCCCTATTTCCTGAGCGGCTTTAACTTTTACGCCATCACCAGCAACATCATGGAAATTGCCATCATGGCTCTGCCGATGACGCTGATCATCATTGCCGGCGAGATTGATCTCTCGGTTGCCTCGGTGCTGGGGCTGGCCAGCGTCGTGCTGGGCTTCCTCTGGCAGCGCAGCAATTCCATGCCGCTGGCGATCGTTGTGGCGCTGCTGGTCGGGCTTGTCGCGGGCTATTTCAACGGCGTGCTGGTCACGCGGCTGGCGCTGCCCTCGCTGGTCATCACGATTGGCACGCTGGCCCTCTTTCGCGGCCTGGCCTATGTTGTGCTGGGAGACCAGGCGGTCAGCAACTTTCCCACCGCCTTTACCAACTTTGGCTTCAGCACCATCCCCGGCACCGAACTGCCCTGGTCCGGCCTGATCTTTGCCGCGCTGGCCGTGATTTTCGCGGTGGTGCTGCACTTTAGCCGTCTGGGCAGGCAGCTCTACGCGATTGGCAATAACAAAGAGGCGGCACGCTTTGCTGGCATCAACGTCGCCCGCATAAAGCTGGCGCTTTTCATCCTTTCCGGGCTGCTGGCGGCGCTGGCGGGCGTCATTTTCACGGCTCGCTTTTCCAGCGCGCGGCCCGACAACGCGGTGGGATTTGAACTGGAGGTGGTGACGGTTGTCCTGCTGGGCGGCGTCGATATCTTCGGCGGGCGCGGCTCGTTGCCGGGCGTCGTCCTCGCCACATTCATCGTTGCCATTTTGCAGAACATTCTGGGACTGAAGAATATCAGCGGCGATATCCAGAGTCTGGCCATTGGCCTGCTGTTGATCCTTTCTGTGCTGGGTCCCAATCTCGCCCGGCGCATTCAGGTCGTTGTAGCCCGGCGGCATCTGGCCGTGGGAAGTTCAAAGCAAGTGTAGAAGGAGGAGACAGTGAAGAAGCTGTTTCGCACACTGGTACCCGTTTTCCTGGTCTCTGTCATGCTGCTGTTAGCGGCCTGTGGAGGCAGCACCGGCGGCACAACAGGCGGTACCCCGACGAGCGGTACGGGGTCCGGCAGTAATCTCAACATCGTATTCTTGCCCAAGCAGATCAACAATCCGTATTTTGACACTGCCGCCTCTGGCGGCCAGCAGGCGGCGAAGGATCTGAACGGCCAGTTCAAGCAGGTTGGCCCGTCCTCGGCCAATGCCGCCGCGCAGGTGCCGTTCATCACCACCCTCACCGAGCAGCATGTCGGCGCCATCGTTATCTCTGGCGATGACCCCAACGCCGTCGCACCCGCGCTCAAGCAGGCGATGGCGCAGGGCATCAAGGTCGTAAGCTATGACGCCGATGTCGCGCCCGACGCGCGTAACGTCTTTGTCAACCAGGCCGATAGCGAGCAGATTGGCCGCAGCGAGGTGGATTTACTGGCGCAGCAGATCAATAGCACGGGCCAGATCGCCATTCTCTCGGCAGCCAGCACGGCAGCGAACCAGAACACCTGGATCGGCTTCATGAAGCAGGAACTGACAAAGTACCCGAAGATGCAACTGGTCAAGATTGCATACGGCAATGATGATGACCAGACCAGCTTCAACCAGACGCTGGCCCTGCTCCAGCAGTACCCGAACCTGAAGGGCATCATCTCCCCCACGACGGTGGGCATCGCTGCCGCCGCCCGCGCGCTCGAATCGGTGCATAAGGGCGGGCAGGTGGCCCTGACCGGCCTGGGAACGCCGAATCAGTTGCGCCAGTATGTGAAGGATGGCACAATCAAAGCCTTTGAGCTGTGGAACCCTGCCAACCTGGGCTACCTGGCCTACTACGTCGCTGCTCTGCTGATTCAGGGCAAGATCAAGGGCAACGTCGGCGAGACCTTCACGGCTGGCAAACTGGGCAGCTATACCATCGGCGCGAACAACGTGGTGCTGCTTGGCCCGCCAACCGTCTTCAACAGTTCCAATATCGACCAGTTCAACTTCTAGTTTCAATTCCGAACGGGAAGGTCGAGTAAGGGACTGGTTCCTGTCGCTTCCAGGGAAGTAGAGCAGCAGACCTGAAAAAGTTAGGAGCAAAGGCATCAGGGAAGTTCGTTTGCAGGGAGGCCCATATAGCCTTCCTGCAAGCGGGCCATCGCATAGACATGAGGAAGGGCGGACATATGCAGCGCATTGCCTTCACCATGAAAATCAAGCCGGGAACGGAGGAGGAATATCGCAGGCGGCACCGGCAGGTCTGGCCGGAGTTGCTGGCAGACCTCAAGCGCGCAGGCTGTCACAACTACTCCATCTACCTGCGCGGTACAGACCTCTTTGCCTACATGGAGGTCGACGATTTTCAGCGATACCTGGAAATCATGGCGAGCAGCCAGGCCAGCGAACGCTGGGAGGCGCAGATGAGCGATATTTTAATACGTGAGACCGAGGCAGCTACCGGTTTTCCTGCCGTACTTGAGGAAGTGTTTCATCTTGATTAAGATAGAGGTAGCGGAGACGAGCAATAGATCAGGCAAGGTGAATACGTGAGTTCAGAAATCGAAGACCGCTTGCGGGAGCGAGGAATCACTATCGACGGCGTGATCGCGGCCATGCGACAATTCAGTGTCGAGACGCCATCGTGGGGCTATGGCGATTCGGGGACGCGCTTCAAAGTCTTTCACTGGCCCGGCGCGGCGCGCACGCTATGGGAGAAGCTGGCCGATGCCGCCGAGGTCAACAAAGTGACGGGCATCTGCCCCGGCGTCGCCATTCACATTCCCTGGGATAAAGTAGAAGACTGGCAGGCGGTGAAAGTCTATGCCGCCGAACTGGGCCTGCGCCTGGGAGCCGTCAATCCCAATCTCTTTCAGGAAGACATCTATCGCCTGGGCAGCCTGTGCCATTTCGACGCGGCAGTACGGCAGCGAGCCATCGATCACGTGCTGGAGTGTATCCAGATTGCGCAGACGGTTGGCTCGAACATCATCAGCCTCTGGCTGGCCGACGGCACCAACTATCCCGGCCAGGACGATCTGCGCCGCCGCCGCCATCGCCTGCTGGACTCGCTGCAGGTCATCTATGCCGCGCTGCCCGCCGGTATGCGCCTGCTCATCGAATACAAATTCTTCGAGCCGGCCTTTTATTCTACCGACCTGCCCGACTGGGGAACCTCGCTGCTGATGGCGCAGAAGCTGGGGCCGCAGGCCGATGTGCTGGTGGATACCGGCCATCACGCGCAGGGAACCAACATCGCCCAGATCGTCGCGCAACTGCTGGACGAAGAGCGGCTCGGCGGCTTCCACTTCAACGACCGTCGCTATGCCGATGACGATCTGATTGTTGGCTCGCAGAACCCCTTCGACCTCTTCTGCATCTTCAACGAGATCATCGGCGCGCAGGCCGACGGCAACGCCAATGCCGCTCGCATCGCCTACATGATCGACCAGTCGCACAACATCGAGCCGAAGATTGAGGCCATGATTCAGAGCGTCCTCAACGTGCAGACCGCCTATGTCAAGGCGCTGCTGGTCGACCGCGCCGCTCTGCGCCAGGCGCAAGAATCCGGCGATGTGCTGGGAGCCTACCGTGTCCTGCAGGCCGCTTACGAAACCGACGTGCGCCCCCTGCTGGCCGAGTTCCGTACCCGCCAGGGCCTCAACCCGGACCCCATCGCGGCCTTCCGCGCCAGCGGCTATGCTGAGCGTGTAGCCGCCGAACGCCCCGCCGTCGCCTCATCCAGCGGCTACCCCGGAGCGTGAGTAATAGCTTGATAGAGGCGCGCAATCAATCGACGCCTACGGAAGTGGTATGTGGATAGGATAGACGGAAGGATTCAATGCGATGACAGGTGTTTCTGTGTCAACGGTGCTGGCGCAGCTGGTGGCCCGCTCGCGCAGGCTGGGGGCAGACCGCACGATCTGTAACTGGGGCGGCGGCAATACGTCCGCGAAGGCGGATGAAATCGATTTTCGCGGGCGGCCAGCGCGTGTGCTGTGGGTCAAAGGCTCCGGTTCCGATCTGGCGAGCGTGACCGAAGCCTCTTTTACAGGGCTGTATCTGGACGATGTGTTGCCCCTGCTCGAACGCGAGCGCATGAGCGATACGGAGATGGTGGACTATCTTGCACACTGCTTCTATGAACCAGGGCGACCGCGTCCGTCCATCGAGACCTTGCTGCATGCCTTTCTGCCGTTCGCGCATATTGACCACACGCATGCCGACGCCACGAACTACTTTGCCTGCGCTGCCGACGGCGAGCAACTGGCCCGCGACTGCTTCGGCGACGCGCTGCTCTGGATTCCCTATCGCCGCCCCGGCTTCGGGCTGGCCCGCGAGGTGGCCCTTGCCGTGCGCAGCCACCCGGAGGCGAAGCTCGTTATCCTCGCCAGACACGGTCTCATCACCTGGGGCGAGACCGACGAAGCCTGCTATGCCTCGACTCTGGAGACCATTGCGCAAGCCCGTGATTTTGTCGAGGAGCGGATTGCTCACGCCGACCGCCCCGTTTTCGGCGGCATGAGCGTTCCCGCGCTTGCCCCTGATGAGCGGCGCGACCTCGCGGCCCGTGTTGCTCCTACCTTGCGCGGGCTGCTTTCCACAGAGAAACGACAGATACTGCGCTTCGAGGACGGCGAAGACGTGCTGGCCTTCGCCAGTAGCCAGGACGCGCCGCGCCTGACGCAGATTGGCGCGGCCTGCCCTGATCATCTTGTGCATACGAAGCCCTGGCCCCTGCTCGTCAACTGGACGCCCGGGCAGGGTGTCGATGCGCTCAACGAAGCTCTGCGCGCGGGCGTCGCGGCCTACATCGAGAAATATCAGGGCTATCTACAGACCAACGCGGCGAAAAATCTCGATCCCGATGCCGCCGTGCCGGTCTATCGCGAGGCCGATGCCGCCGTTGATGCGCACCCGCGCGTCATTTTGATCCCCGGCCTGGGCATGTTTACTACCGGCAGGGATGCGGCGATGGCCGATGTTTCCGCCCAGCTCTACCACCGCGCGATTGCTGTCATGCGTGGCGCGGAGGCGTGCGGCGGCTTCGTTTCACTCAGTGATGCCGAGAGCTACGCGGTCGAATACTGGCCGCTGGAACAGTACAAGCTCAAACTGGCTCCGCCGGAGCGCGAGTTTGCCCGCCATGTGGCGCTGGTGACGGGTGCGGCGGGCGGCATTGGTTCGGCCATCTGTCGTCGCCTCGCGCAGGATGGCGCCCATATCGTCGCTGCCGATATCGATCTGGCAGGGGCAGAAAAACTGGCGGCGTACCTCAATCAGCAGTATGGAGCCGGGCGCGCGGTCGCCGTGAAGATGGATGTGACCGGCGAAGAGAGCGTGCGCGCGGCCTTTGCGCAGGCGGCGCTCGCCTTTGGCGGCATCGATAGCGTTGTCAATAACGCGGGCATCGCTTCCAGCGCGCCGATTACGGAGACGACGCTCGCGGAGTGGAACCGCAACTGGAACATTCTGGCGACCGGCTATTTTCTGGTGGCGCGTGAGGGCTTCCGGCTCATGCAGGCGCAGGGACGCGGGGGCAATCTCGTCTTCGTTGCCAGCAAAAACGCGCTGGTCGCGGGCAAGAACGCGGCGGCGTACTCGACGGCCAAAGCGGCGGAGGCGCACCTGGCGCGCTGCCTGGCCGAAGAAGGCGGCCAGTTCGGCATTCGCGTCAATACCGTCAATCCCGATGCCGTGCTGACCGGGTCGCGTATCTGGGACAGCGCATGGCGGCAGGAGCGCGCCGCTACCTATGGCGTGGCACCCGATCAACTGGAAGAGGTGTATCGCAAGCGCACCACGCTGGGCGTCAACATCCTGCCGGAGGATATCGCCGAAGCGGTGGCCTTCTTTGCCTCGCCCACGCGCGCGCGCAAAAGCACCGGCAATATCCTCAATGTCGATGGCGGCGTCGCGGCAGCCTATCCACGCTAGCGGAGGGAACGGGCTATGAAGACATGCAATCTGGCGGCGGTCGATCTGGGGGCCAGCAGCGGGCGCGTGCTGCTGGCGCGCTTCGATGGGCAAACGCTTGACCTGCAAGAAGTGCATCGCTTCCCCAATCGCGCGGTGTTGCTGCGCGGGCATCGCTTCTGGAATATGCTGAGTCTATGGGACGAAACGCTGATCGGGCTGCGCAAGGCCCGGCAGCTCGCGGGGACGCTGGACAGCATTGGCGTCGATACCTGGGGCGTCGATTATGGCCTGGTCGATGCCTCTGGCTTCCTGCTTGGCCAGCCCTTCCAGTACCGCGACCGGCGCACCGATGGGGTGATGGAGCAGGTCTTTGCGCGCATTTCACGCGAAACGCTCTACCGGCGCACAGGCATCCAGTTGCTGCCCCTCAACACGCTCTTCCAGCTATACGCGCATGAACGGCAGCAGCCGGGGCAGCTTTCCCACGCCCACCGTCTGTTGATGATCCCTGATCTCCTGCATAGCTGGCTCTGCGGCTCGCTGGTGACGGAGCGCACCAACGCCACCACGACCCAGTGCTGGGATCCGCTGGCCTCACAGTGGGCGATCGATCTGCTCGATCAATTAGAGATTCCCACGTCCATGCTGCCGCCGGTGGTTGAGGCGGGAACGGCGCTGGGCGGGCTTTTGCCGGAATGGCGAGGCGAGTTTGGCCCTGCTCAGGTCATTGCGCCCGCTACCCACGATACCGGTTCGGCCATCGCCGCTATGCCTGCCGCGACAGCTCGCAACCGGGGCTATATCAGTTCTGGCACCTGGTCGCTGGTCGGCGGAGAGCTGGCGCAGCCGTTGATGAACGAGGCCGCGCTGGCCGCCAATTTTACCAACGAGGGCGGCGTCTTCGGCACCACACGCTTCCTCAAGAACGTGATGGGCCTCTGGCTCTTGCAGGAGTGCCAGCGCCGCTGGGAAGCCGAAGGGCATAGCACAGACTACGAAACCCTGCTGGCGGGCGTGGACGCCGTCCGGCCCTTTGCCGCCCTGATAGACCCGGATGATGCCCGTTTTCTGGCTCCCGATGATATGCCTGCCGCCATCAATGCCTATCTGGTCGAACACGGGCAGGCCCCGCTCGCGGCACCGGCGGCCTTTGCGCGCTGTATCATGGAAAGCCTTGTGTTGCGCTATTGCCAGGTATTCGGGCAGATGAGCGCGCTGACCGGTGATATAATGAATGAGGTACACGTCCTGGGCGGCGGCGCGCGCAACAGCAGGCTCAACCAGTGGCTGGCCGACGCGCTCGCTCTGCCGGTGGTTGCCGGGCCGTATGAAGCGACGGCGCTGGGTAACGCGCTGATGCAACTGGTCGGTCTGGGCGAACTGCGCGGGCTGGAACAGGTGCGCGCCATTGCACGCGGCGCGCCCACGCGCACGTTTTTGCCGCGAGAGGCCGAACGCGCCGCCTGGCAGGAAGCCGCACGTCGCTACAGCGCGATGACCGGCGCATCTATGTATTGATTGATATTTTTTCAGGAAGGGTCAGCTATGCGCGTCTCGCTCTTCATCACCTGCTTTAACGATACCCTCTTTCCGGGCGTGGGCATCGCTACCGTGCGCCTGTTGGAGCGGCTGGGCCACACGGTAGAATTTCCAGAGGCGCAGACCTGCTGCGGGCAGATGCATTTCAACACCGGCTATCAGCGCGAAGCCCTGCCGCTCATTCGCCGCTTCGTGCAGATATTTGGCGATGCCGAGGTGGTGGTCGCGCCCTCAGCTTCCTGTGTGGGCATGGTGCGCGACCTCTATGCCCGCGCGGCAGAGTGGTTCGACGACCGGCAACTGGCGGCGGACGTGGCCGCGCTGGCGCCCCGCGTCTACGAACTGACCGAATTTCTCGTCTATAAGCTGGGGCTTGAGGACGTGGGAGCCTACTATCCGCACCGCGTGACCTACCATCCAACCTGCCATTCCCTGCGCGTCTTGCATGTCGGCGACGCGCCCCTGCGCCTGCTGCGTGCCGTACATGGCATCGATTTCGTCGAATTGCCGGAAGCGTTGGAATGCTGTGGCTTCGGCGGCACCTTCGCCATCAAGAACGCCGATACCTCGATGGCGATGCTCAGCGATAAGTTGCGCCACGTGCTGGATACGCGCGCCGAGGTCTGCGTGGCGGCGGACAGCTCCTGCCTCATGCACATTGGCGGCGCGCTGCACCGCCAGCGCGCGGGCGTGCGCACCATCCATATCGCCGAAATTCTGGCATCTACCGAAGAAAGGAGTGCGCGATGAGTACGCACAGCGTCCCCGCCGTTCCTGAAACGAAACGCCGTCCGCGCCCCTTACCGGTATTTCAGAAGGGAGCCAGGCAGGCCCTCGGCAATAGCCAGTTGCGGCGCAATCTTTACAAGGCGACGCACACCATTCGCAACAAACGCGCTGCCGTCGTCGGCGAAGTGCCAGACTGGCAGGAACTGCGCGAGGCCGGGCGGGCGATCAAAGAGCGCACGTTACGCCATCTGGATACATATCTGCTGCAACTGGAAGCCTCGGTGCAGCGCGCAGGCGGCCATGTCCACTGGGCGCGTGACGCTGAAGAGGCCAACGCCATCATCACGCAGATTGTGGCCGATCACGATGCGCATGAGGTCATCAAGGTCAAATCGCTGACCACAGACGAGATCAGGCTCAACGACGCCCTGGCGGCGCGCGGCATCGAGGCCATCGAGACCGATCTGGCCGAATTGATAATTCAGCTTGCCGGTGAGCGTTCCTCGCACATTCTGGTGCCTGCCATCCACAAGAACCGTTCAGAGATTCGCGAACTCTTCCTGCACGAGTTGATCGAACATGATCTTGTTCCCGGTCCGCGCGCACTGCTGGGAACCGAGGTGGACGAACTCTCGGATGAGCCGCGAGCCTTGACGGCGGTGGCGCGCGCGTACCTGCGCAGCAAGTTTCTTTCGGCAAAAGTGGCAATCAGCGGGGCGAATTTCGCGGTGGCCGAGTCCGGCACGGTCTGCGTCGTCGAATCAGAAGGCAACGGGCGCATGTGTGTCACCCTGCCGCCGGTGCTGGTCTCGGTCATGGGCATCGAAAAGGTCATTCCTGCCTGGCAGGACCTGGAGGTCTTTCTGCAACTGCTGCCCCGCTCTTCCACCGGCGAGCGCATGAACCCCTATACCTCACTCTGGACAGGCGTCTCCGAGGGCGATGGCCCGCAGGAGTTTCACCTCGTACTGCTCGATAACGGGCGCACGCAGGTGCTGGCCGATACCGTTGGTCGCCAGGCCCTCAACTGCATTCGCTGCAGCGCCTGCCTGAATATCTGCCCGGTCTATGAGCGAACAGGGGGACATGCCTACGCCTCTGTCTATCCCGGCCCCATCGGCGCCATCCTGACGCCGCAGTTGCTTGGCATTGAGAACGCCAGCACGCTGCCCTACGCATCCTCACTCTGTGGGGCCTGCTACGAGGTCTGCCCCGTCAAAATCAATATTCCCGAAGTGCTGATCTACCTGCGCGGGCGCGTGGTGCAGGAGAAACAGGAGAGCCTGCCCGGTCGCCTGAGTCCTGAGAACATGGCGATGAAGCTGATGGCGCGCGTCTTTGCCGACCAGATGCAGTACGAGGAGGCGCAGCAACTGGCACGACTGGGGCAGTTGCCCTTTGTGCATAGAGGAGCCATTACCAGCCTCCCCGGCCCGCTGGGAGGCTGGACGGCCCTGCGCGACCTTGCCCCCGTTCCTCTGCAAAGCTTTCGCGGCTGGTGGCGCGCGCGGCAGGCCGCACAGCAAAAATCCGAACCGCCAGCACAGGAGGAGCAGCCATGAGCGCATCTAATCCAACGCGAGATACCAGACAGAATGCGGCGCGCGAGGCCATCCTGCAACGCATTCGCGCGGCCCTGCACGATGTCCCTGCTACTGAAAAACCGGAGGATGTTCCTGTTGCCCGCGACTATCGTCACAGCGACATGGAGGCGCGAGAAGAGGTGATAGCGCAATTTATCGAGCGCGTCGCTGACTACAAAGTGCTTGTCCGGCGCGTTGAGGAAGCAGCATTGCCACAGGCAATCGCCGCTGCCTGCGCAGAGCGAGGAGTGAGACGGCTCGTTATTCCCGCCGATCTCCCCGCAGCATGGCGACCTGCGCAGGTGGAGCTACTGCCGGACGCCGGGACTCTCAGCTACGAGCAACTGGATAGCAGCGATGGCGCGCTGACCGGCTGCGCGCTGGGCATTGCGCAGACCGGCACTATTGTGCTGAACGGCGGCGCTTATCAGGGACGACGCGCCATTACCTTGCTGCCAGACTATCATCTGTGCGTTGTCTTTGAGACGCAGATCGTCGACCTCGTGCCGGAAGCCATCGCCAACCTGCGCGACGCCGTTCTCGCCGAGAGACGCCCGATCACCTTCATCTCCGGCCCCTCTGCCACCAGCGATATCGAACTCAACCGCGTCGAGGGCGTGCATGGCCCGCGCACGTTGCACGTTCTCGTGGTGCATAACGTCTGAAGGAAGACCGGTGCAACTCATCGCTCGTCCCCTCGTATTATCGATGAGGTAACAGGGTTCGTTTCTCTGCCAGAGTGAGGTCAAGCTTATGGAACAATCGGCGCCTTCCCCCCGGGCGTTCAATCCGCCGCGCAGCCTTATCAATCTTGATGTAGCCCGTCAGCGTTTCGGCGAGCAGAAAGTGAACCTGCTGATCGAACTGACCCATACCGGCGATGCCCTCGCCGATGCTGTCATCAGAGAGGTCGAGACGCTCGGCCCGGTAGCAAGCCACCAACTCAATCAGGGCATCACGCATGGCCTCAAAACGCTGGATGATCCCCCACCGGCCATACGAGCTTTCCTCGAAGCGGCGGAGCGTATCCCTGATTGGGTAGACCCGGAGAGCTTGCGGCGCGGCTGCGAGGCATATCTGTTCATCGGCAATATCTGGATTACCTTCTCGCTTGGCCCCGGTTCCCTCACGCACACGTACAGTTCGCCCTCGATTGCCAGAGTCCTCGTCAGAACGGGGAATCTCACAAAACTGGCGCAGCGCCGCCTGGCCGAGACGGGAGTATGGAATATTGAGTCGGTGCTGCCAGGCGGTCTCGCGGTGGGCGCGCCTGGCTACGTTCACAACTTGCAGGTACGACTGCTGCATGCCCGCGTGCGCAATACGCTGCTCAAGCGCGGCTGGGACGTAGAGGCAAGCGGTATCCCTATCAACCAGATGGAGACGGTTCGTACCTGGCTGGACTTCACCTACGTTCCCTTCAGCGCCCTGCAAAAATTCGGCATAACGTTCACCCGCGACGAACTGGCCGACCTCTACCATCTCTGGCAGTACATCGCTTACCTGCTCGGCATCGAAGAGCGCGTCTACCGCGCCATGTCCGATCAACAGCGCGCAGAACAGATGCTCGCGCTGATAGACAGCACGATGGAAGGCGCGAATGAAGACTCAAAAGTCCTGACGCAGGCCATGCTTGAGGCCGTGACCGTCTTCCTGCAACCCGCGCTCAGATTGCCCGCCTCGGTCACCTTTGACCTGGCGAGCGCGCTCACCCGTCACCTGCACGGCAATCAACTGGCCGACCAGCTTGGCATCAAGAAAACGTGGATCAGCAAGACCATGCCGCTCATCACCCTTGCCAACCGCCTGCAACGCCTCTGGAACCGGCGCAGTCGCGCCGCCCGCCAGAAGGCCATCGCACGCACCGTCCAGGTCTTCCAGGATGCCCTCGCCATGACCGGCCAGACCACCTACCAGCGCGACATCGATAAGCTGGCACAGCAGCAATTGCCGCAGACGATTGACCCGCTGGCAACACAGTAGGATAGACTGCCAGTCCTACGTCTTGTTGGTGGTAATCAGCCTTGCGCCAGGTTGCAGGGTGGTGTAGTTCCAGAACCAGAGCAGCATGACGATCAGGCGGTTGCGGAAGCCGATGAGGAAAAAGAGGTGCAGCGCCAGCCACATGAACCACGCAATGACCCCGGCAAATTGCACCCTGCCGATGGAAACAATGCCATGCAGGCGGCCAATCGTCGCCATATTTCCCTTGTCGAAGTAATGAAAAGGTTTGTTATACTCTTTGCCAGCCGCCCGCGCGGCAATGACTTTTGCCACGTAGTTCCCCTGCTGGATGGCTACCGGGGCCACACCCGGCAGCGGCTGGCCGTTCTGCTCAAAATGCGCGCTATCGCCGATCACGAAGATGTTGGGATGGCCGGGAACGCTCGCATCGCTTGAGACGAGGACGCGGCCAGAGCGGTCTGTTTCGACGCCAAGCCATGCCCCTGCCGGTGAGGCCGCGACCCCTGCCGTCCAGATCACCGTCTTCGCAGGCAGCAATTTGCCGCCGATGACCACCCCTTCCTCGTTGACATCCTCAACGGGCGAGTTTGTGCGCACCTCGACGCCCAGATGATTGAGCGCCTTTTTTGCTTTGCGAGCCAGGCCTTCAGGGAAGGACAGCAGGATGCGCGGCAGAGCCTCGACCAGAATAATGCGCGCATCGGCAGGGTTGATATGCTGAAATTCGGAGACCAGCGTCTGGTGGGCCAGCCCGGCAATGGCCCCGGCCATCTCCACGCCGGTTGGCCCGGCCCCCACCAGCACAAAGGTCAGCAGCGCCCGCCGCTTCTCTTCATCCGGCTCCTGCTCCGCCTGCTCAAAGGCCTGTAGAATCTGGCTGCGCAACTTCGTCGCCTGTCGAATCGATTTGAGGCCGGGCGCGAATTGCGCCCACTCGTTGTGGCCGAAGTAGCTGTCGCGCGCCCCCGTTGCCAGGATCAGGTAGTCATAGGGAACGGCCTGCTCGCCCATGAAGACGCGCTGCCGCTCCATATCCACACCCGTCACCTCGCCCATCAACACTTCCGTATTTTTCTGCTTGCGCAACACATGCCGGATCGGCGCCGTAATATCCGCCGGGGAGAGCGAGGCCGTCGCCACCTGATAGAGCAGCGGCTGGAACAGGTGATAATTGTTGCGATCAATCACCGTCACCTGCACCGGCGCATCCTGCAAAGCTCTCGCAGCCCGCAACCCGCCAAAACCTGCCCCCACAATCACCACACGCGGCTTCACCGCTGTTCTTGCCACCTCCATCTGCTCGCGGCCCTCCGGCTCGACGACATTCTCTCTATCCCTCACTGTATCTGCTATTTCCGATGCGTTTTTCATATGGCTATAGACTCTCTTTCATGGTATGCACGCTCTTTCCATTTTCCAGTATACCCCAGATCAACCGTTGTCGACGAGAGCCTCCACCCGAATTTTTCAAGCCTTGACGAAACGATAATCTCTATGGTAATAGATTCTTAAGGAAGGAAAAACCTAATTTTTAGAAGTCAAAAAAAGAGGAGCAAAACATGAGCATCCTGGTAATCATTGTTGTGTATGGACTTTCTCTTTCGCTGCTACTTTCGATTTTGCTACTCACCATCAGTCGGGTCAATCCCCGACTGATGCTCCAGGATTATCCAGAAGATGTTCAAGCGGTGGTAGCGGCGCAAACTCCTGGTGAACGGCGCCAGTCTCTTACTGTTGGCATCATTTTGCTCTTTCTGGTACTCACATTCTCTCTAGCTGCGGCGCTAACCGCCGGTGCCATCGGCTATGATTTTCCGGGCATTTTTTTCAGCGCGGCAGGAGTTCCTTTTCTCTTCAACGTGGTCGACTGGCTGTTTCTCGACTGGCTCATCTTCTGCACGTTTACTCCAACGTTTGCAGTGCTGCCCGGAACGGAAGGCATGGCCGGATACAAGAACTATGCCATGCATTTCAAAGGATTTTTGAAAGGCATGCTGTATTCAGTGGGAGTAGGTGCGGTCATGGCCGCCATCGTGGTCGCCGGTGAGGCGGTTTTGCATTTCGTCTGACAGGGCTATCATAATAGGACTGGACAGACAAATCTTATGACTATAAGGAGCAGTTATGAACCCTTTTGAGAGAATAGCCAGGAGCAGGCAGACCTCTTCTGCCGGGGAAGCGGAACAGGGGCAGGGAGAGGGACGCAGTATCGCCTACTCGCGCAGCGTGACACGTCGGCTGATGGAGTTGATGGATGCCAATGCGCATGGCAATGTGCATGGCGGCGTCATTATGCGCATGGTGGATGAGGCGGCTGCCATTGTCGCCATCAAACACAGCCATAACCCGCGCGTGGTGACGGCCAGGGTGGCGCGCTTCGATTTTCTGGCCCCCGCCTATATCGGCAACGTAGTCTCCGTCGATTGTGAGATGCGCTATGTCGGGCGTACAAGCATGGAGGTTGGCGTTGAAGTCATGGCCGAGGACCTGGTGACGGGAGAGGTGCGCCACATTGCCAGCAGCTACGTCATCTACGTCGCCCTTGATGAGAACCGCAAGCCAACGCCCGTTCCCCCGCTTGTCCCGGCCAACGATGAAGAGCGGGAGATTATCGAGCGCGCGCGCATCCAGCGTATCCAGCGACAGAAGATAGACGAAGAATTAAGGCAGTCTGGCGAACTAAAATAGAGGACATGCAGCATGCAGCAAACGAAAGCAATACCCTATCCTCTGGCATTCTCTACCCTGGCCTGCCCGGATTGGTCGTGGGCGCAGATCGTGCAGAAGGCAGTTGAGTACGGCTATCAGGGTATCGAACTGCGCGGCGTCGAGGGGAAGATGGATCTGACAGAGGCCGCTCCTTTTACCGGTAGTCGGATGGCGGCGACGAAACGCGAGCTGCGCGAGCGCGGCTTAGCTATTCCATGCCTGGATACCTCATGCCGCTTTGATCAGCTCGATGCTCTGGAAAAGAACATTGACGAGGGAAAACGCCATATCGATCTGGCAGTCATGCTGGAAGCGCCCTGCATCCGCGTATTTGGCGACCGTATTGCAGACGGCCAGTCGCGGGAGAAGATTCTTGCGCAGGTAGCCGAGGGACTGCTCGCGCTGGCTCAGCACGCCGAAGGGACGGACATTTCTGTGCTGCTCGAATCGCACGGCGATTTCGCGCAGACCCACAACCTGCTCGCCATAATCGAGGCAGTGCAGCATCCGCAGATCGGTGTGTTGTGGGACGTGCATCACCCATACCGATTTTTCGCGGAACCATTATCTGATACGTATCAGAAGCTCAAAGGGTCCATCAGGCATGTTCACCTGAAGGACTCGGTTACTGGCGAGGGTGGCGAAGTGCGCTACTGTCTTCAAGGGCAAGGCGTGATTCCGCTCGGCGAAGTGCTACAACTCCTGCGCGCCGGTGGCTATACCGGGTGGATCGCCTTTGAATGGGAGAAACGCTGGCATCCCGAAATCGAAGAACCCGAGGTGGCCCTGTCGGACTTTGTGCGTGTCTTGCGGGCGGCCTGAAACCCGAAGAGCCCTGTCATGCTTCGCGGTCGCGAAGCATGACAGGGCTGGTGCGCATAGACATTCCCGTTAAAGCACCATCGCCTCTTTCTCAGACTGTGAAAATGTGCGCGCCGGATCGAAGGTGTGCAGGTCGAGGGTGTGCCGGGAAAATGGCTCTGGCAAACGCACTTTTCCGTTGTCAACCTCGCCGGTGAGCAGGGCTTCGACGAGCAGGGCGGTGATGGGGGCGTGCATCAGGCCGTGTCCGGAGAAGCCGACGGCATGGAGCAGATTCTCCTGGTTGCTATCAAAGCCGATCAGTGGGTTGGCGTCCGGCGTGGCGCCGTAGAAGCCGCTGCTGGTGGCTGTCAGGCCGCCGCTTTCGGCAAGTTGGGGAGAGAATTCCATCATCTGCTCAAGGATGGCGTAGCCGTAGTTATCGATGCCGTGCTGGCAGTTAAAAGGAGGGTCGATACGATCCTGATCTTCGTCGCGAAAATCGAATTCGGGTTCGGTGTCGTGCGCCCAGGCGAGCATCAACAGGTCACCTTCGGGGCGGGAGTGCGCGCCGCGCCCGCTGCCGACGCCGTAAATGGTCATCGGTAAACGCTGCCATGCCTCTCTGCTCATGATCTGCCTGCCGGGCTTCATGAAATAGTGGTAGCGTTTGAGTGGAGCTACCGGCAGGGGCATGCCACCGATACGTCTGCTCACCCGCGCGGCCCAGGCGTTGGTCTCATTGACAAACCGGTCGGCTTCGATGGGGCCTTTTGTGGTTTCAAGCGCGACAATACGGCCATGACGCAGCGTCGCGCCGATGACCTCGCTATCCTGCATGACCGTGACGCCCAGTTCGCGCGCCCGCCGAAAGCCTTCCATATAGATCATCTGTGGATAGAGAAAGCCGTCGGTCGGCCCCCATGTCGCCCCGATCAGGCGGTCAGGCTTGATATGGGGCCAGTTGTCCTGCACCTGCTGCGGCGTCAGCACTTCGACCGGTTCGCCCAGCCGCTGTTGCATTGCCACGTTGTGCCGGGCCAGTTGCCAGAGCTGCGCGGCCTCTTTGCGGCGGCTCGCCCTCCATGCTGGCGCGGCCTGCTCAGGGTCTTCGTACAGGAAGAGGTAGCCGTTTTGCCTGAAAACCGGCTGCCTGCTCTCTTCCGGCGTGGCCAGCAGCTCATGAAAGTTGCTGTACCACCATTTAGAATACTGCATGCCGATAACCGTCTCTTCCACGCTGAACTGCGAGCGAATGCCAGCCGCCGAGCGACTGGATGAGCCATTCCCGATCTTTGCCTTCTCCACCACCGTCACGCGAAACCCGCGCTCCGCCAGCCGAACCGCCGTTAAAGCGCCGGACGCGCCGCCACCAATCAGCACAACATGCTCTGCAAACCGCGCAGAAGAGAGGGTATTGCTCACAACAAGCTCCTTTGTCTGTTCAGGATAGGAATGATCTCTCAGCAACAGGATACAACATGGGATGTGAGGAGGGAAAGATAGTAGGGCGTAAAAACGTAAATGACTCCTTGACAAACTT
Source organism: Chloroflexota bacterium (assembly GCA_902810755.1). The sequence continues at coordinate 13,449 of CADDYT010000060.1, read as the reverse complement.
ACCTGATGTTCATATACTTATGAGTATGGCAAGGATACAACTCTGGGGCTATCAATGCGAACGTTGTAAGCATATCTGGTTGCCGCGAAGCCAGGAAGCAGGCAAAACACAACCAGTTCCTCGTGTGTGTCCAAAATGTAAGAGTCCTTACTGGAACACACCAAGAAAAGAACAACGCATGCCGGTCTATAGTGAGAGAAAGGTGGCTAAGATATCAAGAGCCGATACTTAAACGTCTGTCAGACATATTTTTGAGATTAGAGAAAATATGCTTGCACAAAACCTCACTAACCTGGTTTGTTATCGGTTGTCAATCGTAGTGCATCTTGCGGAGAGGAAGTTAGTGTAATGCGTTAAGAGGTATAGCGATCCTATACCACCCACATCTACAGATATGAATGATGTATCTGAAACAGGCGATAAGGTGCTACAGGAATTCGATGAGAGAATACAACAGGTTCTCTTCTTGACAAACTCCCAGGAGGTGGCAGAGGTCGTTGATTATCTCATGGGTCATTTACAGGGCGAGGTATATCAAAAGAAAGTAAGATCTCGACCTATAGCACAATGGGAGCAGTTTATTCGGATTAAAAGATGAGGAGGATGATCCATCCCCTCACTTTGCAATACTTGTCACAGGTACGAGAGATATTTGACTGACATGCAATCAGCCAGCATTTTTCGTCCGGGATTGTTCGAGGGGCAGGTAGTCCTCATTACCGGCGGTGGGACGGGCATCGGGCGGGCTGTTGCTCGCGAACTGGCCTCGCTGGGGGCCAGCGTCGCCATTTGCTCGCGGGCGATGGAGCATCTGGAAGGTACCCGCGCGGAGATTGAGGCGGCAGGGGGACAGGTGTTTGCCCGCTCCTGCAACATTCGCCGGGAGGAAGAGGTCAATGCGACGGTGCAGGCGGTCCTTGAGCGATTCGGGAAGCTGGATGGGCTGGTGAACAATGCGGGCGGTCAGTTTTTCTCTCCGGCAGAGCAGATCACGCCGCGCGGCTGGCAGGCCGTAATCGAGACCAACCTGACCGGCAATTTCTACATGTCGCAGGCGGCCATGCGCCACTGGATGCGCGAGCATGGGGGGGCTATTGTCAGCGTCGTCATAGAGATGTGGCGCGGCTTCCCGCAACTGGCGCACAGCAGCGCGGCGCGGGCGGGCGTCGTCAACCTCACGCAGACGCTCGCTGTCGAGTGGGCGCAGTATGGCATTCGCCTCAACGCCGTCGCGCCGGGCCTGATTGCTTCAACGGGCCTCTCTACCTATCCCGATGCGGTCAGAGCCAGCTTGCAGGCTTCACTCAAGGACAATCCGGCTCGCCGCATGGGAACCGAGAGCGAGATCGCCGCCGCTATCATCTTCCTGCTTTCCCCCGCAGCCGCCTACATCTCCGGCGCCACCCTGCGCGTCGATGCCGCCTCCTCCCTCTATCGCCCCCTCATATTTGAGATTCCCGAACACGAGCCCTGGCCCGAATTTGATGCGGGTTTTTGAGTTCAATCCGCTAGCTATCCGGCAGTGTGGAACGCTGGCGTTTGAGCAGGCTGACGCGGCGTTTGGCTTCCAGGCGGCGCTGGCGGCTGGCTCTGGTGGGGCGCGTGGGTTTGCGCGGCGGCAGCGTGCGCTGCTGCTCTTGCAGGCGGCGAGCCAGACGCTCAAAGGCCATCTCGCGATTGGCTGCCTGCGAACGCCGTTCTGTGGCCGTCACGACGATGCCGCTGGGACGGTGGACAAGCCGCACACCCGTCTCGACCTTGTTGCGGTGCTGGCCGCCCGGCCCGCTGGCGATGAAAAACTCTACGTCGCTATCACGCTCTAAGGATGCGCGGTCGGTCGGATAGCTGGTCATCGCTTTTTCACCTGCACATTGACCGCCCCGGCTGGCCGCAGCGTCAGGTTATGCACGGGGTCAATTTTGATGCTCTGGCCGGGCAGCAGGGTGAAGCTGGCGCGCTGAGCGAGGGTAGCGAGCAGGAGATGGCCTTCCATCATGGCGAGGTGCATGCCGATGCAGATACGCGGCCCCGCTCCGAAGGGCATGTAGGCGTAGCGCGGCAGCAATTTCTCCCGTTCGGGCGTGAAACGTTCGGGATCAAACGTCTCCGGCTGCGGGAAAAACTCTGCACGGCGGTGCAGGGTGTAGGGAGCGACCAGCACGATCCAGTTTGCCGGAACGAGATAGCCGTCGATTTCCACATCTTTCAGCGCGCGCCGCGAGAAGCCGTAGGCAGGCGGGTAGAGGCGCATCGATTCCTTGAAGACTTGCAGGCAGTAGGGCAGGCGCGCCAGATCGGCATAGGTAGGGGTGCGCCCCTGCAGGACGCTATCGACCTCCTGCTGCACCTTCTCATAGATGTCAGGGTGCTGGCAGAGCAGGTACCAGGTCCAGGTGAGTGCGGTGGCCGTCGTCTCATGGCCCGCGCCGAAGAGGGTCAGGCATTCGGCCATCAACTGCGCGTCGCTCATGGGGTTGCCGTCTTCGTCCCTGGCCTCCAGCAGGATGCTCAGGAAGTCGTTGCGCTCCATCGGGCTGGCGCGGCGTTCATCGATGAAGCGTTGAATGCGATTGCGCAACACGGCTGCCGCTTTGTGGACGCGGCGGTGGCCCGGCGTTGGCCAGCTATAGGGCGGCGGCAGCAGCGTCGAGAGATTGTGCGAGATGTACTCCAACGTCACGCTCATTGCCGCGCCCAGCTCATCGGCCTCGCTGAACACGTCGGCGTCAAAGAGGGCCTTGCCGATGACGCTCATAGTCAGACCGGTCATTTGCCGGTTGATATCGATGATACTGCCGTCGGCCCAGGTTTGCTGGATTTGCTCGCCATAGTGGCCGATGATGTCGGCATAGCTGGCGATATGGCGCGGCTGGAAGGACGGCGCCATAATCTTGCGCTGGCGGCGGTGGAACTCTCCCTCGCTGCTGAAAATGCCGTCGCCGATGGCCGGTCGAAAGGTATTGTGAATGCCTATGCCTTTATCAAAATCGTAAGCATGTTCAACCAGGATGCTGTGGACATACTCCGGGCGGTTGAACAGAATCACCGGAAACGGCCCGAAACGCATGCCGCAGACATCTCCTTCGCAGGCCATGCGTTGCAGGAAGCCCAGGCGATCACGATTAAATTCCAGAATATTGCCGATAAACGGGTAGCCGTCGGTAAAATGAAACGCTTTCCGGCGTGCCGTGGATGGTTGCACCTGTGTAACCATAAGAAAACTCCTCGGAAACTCGACTGCTCGATCAGAAACTTGCCTTTACCTGTCTTTCACTCATATTGTAGCATGTTGTAGCTGAGCTACGCATCCCGGCAGTACATGCCTCCATAAAGTGCAAACATTGGCCGATACTTATAGAGAGGATGGGTATACTGCTTTTAGAGTAGTACCAGAAGGATGTTAGTTGGCAGCAAGACACAACTATGGTACAATGAGGGAGATGAATTCTTCCTGGCAGACCAGTAACCAGTACGTTGTGTAAGGCAGCCTTGAAACGATGGAAACCGATGAAAAAAGTATTGGTTATCGATGACAACCCGACGATCGTTGAACTGATCAAATACGCGGTAAACCTGCATGGCTCTTACGATGTGGTCGTCGCTTACGACGGCGTGCAGGGGTTGGAGCGTGTCTATGACGAGCGGCCAGATTGCGTCATTATCGATGTGAAGATGCCTCGCATGGATGGCTACCAGCTCGTGCGCTGCCTGCGTGGTGACCCGCGCACGATGGATACCCCGATGATTATCCTCAGCGCCCTGACGCGGGAGGAAGATCAAATGACGGGCCTGCTCTCAGGAGTGGATGAGTACCTGACAAAACCATTCAAGCCAAGCGCGCTCAATGCCGCCATCGAGCGGGTCCTGCGCCTGACGCCCGATGACCGCCAGCGCCGCATGGACCAGCTGGTGCAGAGCCTGGCCGATCGGGATTAAACAGCGTGTCGGCAAGTGAATGGTTGAGCTTGCGCGTGCAGGTGGTAGAGGGTGAGCAGGATAGAATAGAGCAACCATCTGGTGACTGCAATATCGCATGGGTAGATGCTGGCGCTCGCTATCGTGTTCTAAGATATTGCCTTTACTCGTCAGGTTCTTTGTAGGAGCGAGCGTGTGAGGTCGCTGCCCTACCCGGCCTTTTGTGAGGCGCGGAAAAAGCCAGAGGGAGTGATTGGTATTGGTGCATGAACTACGCACGTTGCGCAGATTGCATATTCTCTTGCTAGATGCCGATCAGAGTGCCTGTGACCGTCTTCAGCAGTCCCTGGTGGAGAGTTGCGAGGTTATCTGCGTGCCTTCGCTCTCGGCGGCGAAACTCTACCTCGAAAATCGGCTGCCTGATCTGGTGATCGTCGAAGTGCTGCTGCCTTCTGAGAGCGGATTGGATTTATGCCGCTATATCCGGCGGCAACCGGCGCTGCGCCACCTTCCTGTCATGTTGCTGACTTCGCGGGCGGCGTTGCAGGACAAAATCGCGGGCTTTGAGGCCGGGGCCGATGATTATGTGGTGAAACCGTTTGATGCGCGCCATTTACTGGCGCGCATCCGTTTGCTGGCGCGCATCAAACGCATTGAACAGAACGACGCTATCTAGCCGGGGAAGTGGCAAGCTGCGTAGTGATTGGGTTTCTTCTCTTCTAGAGGGGGAACGACCTCGCGGCAGATCGACTGGGCCTTCCAGCAGCGGGGATGGAAGTTGCAGCCGCTGGGCGGGTTGACCGGGCTTGGTACGTCCCCTTCGAGAATAATGCGCCTGCGTCTGGCCTCGATATCGGGATTGGGAACGGGGATGGCCGAGAGCAACGCCTGCGTGTACGGGTGCAGGGGCAACTCGTAAAGTTCCTCGCTGTCTGCCAGTTCCGCCACGCGCCCCAGATACATCACGGCCACGCGGTTACTGATGTGCTTCACCACAGACAGGTTGTGCGCGACGAAGAGGTAGGTCAGGCCAAACTGCCCCTGCAAGTCCTGCAAGAGGTTGAGAACCTGCGCCTGAATCGAGACGTCGAGGGCGGAGACCGGCTCGTCGGCCACGATGAAGGATGGGTGCAGGGCCAGCGCGCGGGCGATGCCGATACGCTGGCGCTGACCGCCGCTGAACTCGTGTGCGAAACGGTTGACGTAGTAGGGGTTGAGGCCGACCACTTCCAGCAGGTGTGCTACCTGCTCGTTGATCTCTTTCTGCGTGCCGCGTTTGAAATTGACCAGTGGCTCGGCGATGATCTGCCCGACGGTGTAGCGTGGATCGAGCGAGCCGTAGGGGTCCTGGAAGATCATCTGCATATCCGCGCGCATCTTGCGCACTTCGCCGGGCGGCAGCTTCGTCAGTTCCACTCCGTTCAACTTCACGCTACCTGCCGTTGGCTTGATGAGTTGCAGGATGGCGCGGCCCGTTGTGGATTTGCCGCAGCCGCTTTCTCCCACCAGACCCAGCGTTTCGCCGCGTTTGATGAACAGATCGACGCCATCGACTGCTTTGACCTGCGCGACGGTGCGGCCCAGGATGCCGCCCTTGACGGGGAAATGGACTTTCAAGCCTTTGACGTCGACCAGGGTCGTGCCGGTCTCCTGTGTCCGGGGTGTTGTTGAGATTTGCATATGCTTATCCCCCTTTAATCCGGGTAGAAGCAGGCTGCTACCTGCTCTCCACGTCCTACGGGCTGCAATTCTGGACGTTCGCGTCGGCAGCGATCCTGTACTTTGGGGCAGCGAGGCGCATATGGGCAGCCGGGAGGGGGGTCGGTCAGATCGGGTGGCTGGCCCTGAATCGGCGTTAATCTGCTTCCTCGCGGCTCGTCCAGGCGCGGAATCGAATTGAGCAGGCCCACAGTATACGGGTGGGCGGGCGTCTCGAAGATCTGCCTGACGGGGGCCGATTCCACGACATGGCCCGCGTACATCACATTGACATGCTCACAGGTACCTGCGACCACGCCCAGATCGTGCGTGATGAGCATAACTGCCGTGCCGAATTCGTGCGAGAGGCCCTTCATCAGCTCGAGAATCTGAGCCTGGATGGTCACGTCCAGCGCCGTAGTTGGCTCGTCAGCGATCAGCAACTGTGGATTGCAGGCCAGGGCGATGGCGATCATCACGCGCTGGCGCATGCCACCGCTAAACTCGTGCGGGTAGTTTCTGGCGCGCCGCCGGGCATCGGGGATACGTACCAGATCGAGCATCTCGACCGCGCGTTTCCATGCCTGGTCGTTGTTTACATCCTTGCGGTGTCGCTTGACCGTCTCCGCGATCTGATAGCCGACGGTGAAGACCGGGTTGAGCGAGGTCATCGGGTCCTGGAAGATCATGGAGATCTTACTGCCGCGCAGGTTCGTCAGTTCATCCTGGCTCTTTTCCAGAATGTTTTCGCCGTTGAAAAGGATTTCGCCATCAACGATTTTGCCGGGCGGCTCGGCGACAAGGCGCATCACGGAGAGAGCGGTCACGCTTTTGCCACAGCCGCTTTCTCCCACCACGCCCAGCGTTTCACCCGGCTTTATGGTAAACGAGACATCGTCCACCGCTTTGACGACGCCACCCCGGGTGAAAAAGTAGGTTTTCAAATTATTTACTTCGAGCAGATTTTCTGCCATGTCGTCTCTCTCCGCTTACTAATCTTTGGAACGTGGGTTGAAGGCATCGTTCAAGCCATCGCCCAGGAACGAGAAGGCCAGCACGATGATGGCCAGCACAAAGGAGGGCAGTAAGACTTCCCAGGGGTTGCTATCGATCATTGCCTGGCCCTGAACGATCATCAGGCCAATGCTGGAGCCTGGTGGCTGCACGCCCAGACCGAGCAGACTGATACCGGCCTCACCGATGATGGTGTTGGAAATGTCCAGGGTGGAAGCGACAATCACAATGCTGAAGAGGTTGGGAATGATGTGTCGCAGGATGATCTGAGTATCGGAGGTACCGGCTGTGCGCGCCGCCTCAACAAATTGCTGCTCTTTCAACTGGAGGGTCTGCCCACGCACGAAACGCGCCATCAGCGGCCAGGCGACAAAGGCCAGGGCTATTGATACCAGCAAGAGGCGCGCGTTGCCGTTGGGGCCGATGAGCGGGATTTTGCTGAATACCACATCTGCCTGGGTGCCAAAGATGCCGGTGAGCAGGATGACGAACAGCAGGCCGGGGAAGGCAAAGACGATATCGGTCACGCGCGCCAGCACCTGATCGATCCAACCGCCATAATAGCCGGCCAGCACGCCGATCAGCACTCCCAGTACGATATCCACAATTTCAACCAGCACGGCGACCGTCAGTGAGATCAGTACGCCCTGCATCAGGCGCGCCAGCATATCGCGTCCCAGATCATCGGTGCCGAGCCAGTACATCCCTGAAATGAACTGATCCTGGTTAGAGAGTTCCTGCCAGGCGTAGCTGTGATATTTACTCGGCCCGATGACGCCGTTGGTCGGGCTGTTATACGGGCCGCCGATATGCTGATAGATTGGCGGGCCAACCAGGGCGAGCAGGATGAAGAAGACAATCACCCCGATACTGGCGACCGCTCTCTTATCACGCCAGAGCCGGCGCAATGACTCCTGAAAGGGAGTAAGCGATTTTTTCGGCTGACTCTTCCCTTCCTCGACGACTCCAGGCGGTTCGACGGTCTCCACATCGCCTGCTGGCCGGGTAAGTTCGACGATCTCCATGGGCGAAGCTGAGGAGCCGGGAGATATGATCCCTGAAGACAGATCGGTGTTTTTATCTTTTGTGTCCATCGTTTCCTGCCTCCTATTGGGCCTTAATGCGCGGGTCGGCCAGCGAATAGAAGATATCCGCCAGCATATTGCCTATGACGACGCCTACCGCCAGCAGGACTACGGTTGCCTGAATTACAGGATAGTCGCGATCGTTAATCGACTGGATGGTCTCGTAGCCAATGCCCGGAATGTTGAAGATGTTCTCGATGAAGAACGCGCCCGTGACCAGCAGACCAAGCAGAAGGCCAACGACGGTCAGTAGAGGGATCAATGCGTTGCGCAGCGCATGCCGGTAGATGACTGCTCGCTCTCTTAATCCTTTGGCGCGCGCAGTACGTACATAGTCCTGGCGCAGAACCTCCAGCATACTCGCGCGCGAGAGACGTGCGATATAGGCGATGCCTCCCAGGGCGAAGACAACAATTGGCGCTATTTTATAGGATAGGTCTGCCGGGCTGTACGCCCAGGGCGTACCCCAGTTTGAAACCGGCCAGCTCGCTCCTGTATGCTGGTCGAACCAGACAATAAATACCTGGAAGAAGACGGCCAGGACGAAGACGGGGATAGAGTAGATGATCAGAATAACCCCCATATTGACCGTATCGATCCAGGTATTGGCTTTCAAGGCTGAGAAGATACCCATAGGGACACCGATAATGATCTGCAAAATCAGCGCCCACAATGCCAGTTCCGCCGAGACAGGCACACCACCCGCGAGTATGCTCATCACCGTGCGATTCTGATACTTGAACGAGTATCCGAAATTGAGGTGGAACATATTCACTAAGAAATTCCAGTACTGCTGATACCAGGGTAAATCCAGACCGTAAGCATGCCTGAGTTGCGCATAGATTACCGGATTAAAATGCTCGCCCAGCATATCACGAATCGGATCTCCCGGAGCATTAAGCCCCAGAATGAAGGTGATAAAGGTTACACCGACCACTACAAATATCAGACCGATGAACCTTTTGACCAGAAACTGCACCATAATGTTACCCCTTACTCCCTTGTCGAGGTTACAAGTGTATAGAGCAAGTTGATACAAACCCCTTGCTCTACCGGTTAGCTCTCACGTCTTGTCTATTTTCTCACAGGTATCTATGAAACGGCACTCTTTCATAGATACTTTTGACAGGTACGAATAACGAGCGTTACATGAGCCGATTTAAAAGTATTGTAAGTGACACTTCTCACTATTGTCAAGCTAGTTGGTGTTGAGGTTCTTATCTTCTCTGCGGCGATCAGGCCGCCTGCATCGCGCTTTTCTCCTTTCTCCCCTTTATTCAAGCCCTGGCGCCGTTTTTCTAACCGATTCAACAAAATGACCTGGCATGTGTTACGCCAGGGGAACTTGCTCTCCCAACTTGTCCTGTGCATAGCAATTTGCTATGCTCACATGCTGCCAGCATGCTCTCTCAAGCGTCCTGACATTTTATATTACTACGCCCATTCTTGTCATAATATCACGTTGTGGTAGCTCATGCTTTTCTCTACCCGCTCTATTCTCCCGTTTCTCTCCTCTCTTTTGCACATTCGTACCGAAGAGAGGCATTGCCGGAACCGCTCACCTTGCAATGAATAAACGCAGGAGTGCGCAAAAAAGGGGAACAATCAATGGCTTGATTGTTCCCCCCTTGTCTGCTCGCATCTCAGAGAAGCAGGTTCTCAGCGATGCCCGCGACAAACATCTTTACGCCATGCGCCTCTAGTGGGCGGCGATGTAGATGTTGCCCCAGTCGTCGGGTGGCGTCAGGTCCTGCGGGTTGAAGACGACGCCCTTGACGTAGGGTTTGAGGACGAAGGTATTGGTCACCTGGTACATCGGCAGCCAGGCCACGTCGTTGACCAGTTGCTGCTCGGCCTGATTATACTGCGCCAGGCGAGCCGTCTGGTCAGGGTTGATGTCGGCCTGCTCCAGCAACTGCTGAGTCTGCTGCTGCGTGGCGGCGTCGGAGGAGTTGTTCTGGCCGTAGTTCATGTTGTTGTTGGGAACGCCCTTATCGAACTGCAGGGTGGTCCAGTCCTGCGGGTCGGGATAGTCGGCGATCCAGCCAATGTTCCAGAACTGGAGGCCATGCGGGTTATTGGTAGCAGCGGTGATGTCGTCGAGCAGCTTGTTGAAGTCGACGGGGGCCGGCTTGACGCTGACGCCCAGCACGGTCTGCCACGTCTGCACCAGCGCCGCCACTTCGTTATCCAGCTCGGTCGTGCCGCTCGGGTACTCCAGCCTGATCGCTGGCACCTGCGAGACGCTGCTCCAGCCTTCCTGCTGCATGCCGGTCTGGAACAACTGTTTGGCCAGCGTCGGGTTGCCGCTCGTACTCTGGGTGCCATCAGGCCCCTTGAGGCCGGGGAAGTAGCCGGGCATGCCCTCTGGCACGATGTGGTTGGTCGGGATGACAGTGCCTTTCCAGATGGACTGCGCGATCTGGTTCTTGTTGATGGCCAGCTCAAAAGCCTGGCGAATGTCGATGTTGTCGAACGGCTTGACCAGGTAGTTCATGGTGTAGTAGGCGATCCACAGCTGCGGTACCTGGTGGAACTGGCCGTTGGGCAGATTTCTCGCCGCGTTCAGATCAGCGGAGGGGACACCGGCGATGTCGACCTGACCGACCTGGTAGGCGCGATAGGTGGTGTCAGACTGCTTGTAGAAGGGGAACTTGACCAGTTGCAACTGGGGCTTCGGCCCGTAGTAGTTGGGGTTGGGAACGAAGTCGATTTCCTGGTTGTGGATATAGCTCTTGACCTTGAAGGGGCCGTCGCCGCCGCCCTCGGTCAGATGATCGGTGAAGCCTTTGTTGCCGTACTTGTCGATCAGGCTCTTTTCCACTGTGTAAGCGCACGAGTAGGTCAGCGCATCCAGGAAGTAGGACGCCTTCTTGTTGGCGATAAGAACCACAGTGTTGGGGTCAGGAGTCAAAACGCTATCGCCGATGACGGTCTTGATCTTGCCGGCAACGAGCTTATCGGAGTCTTTGATCAGCGCCAGGTAAATGGGACCAACCGTCGATTTTTCCGCCGGTTGCAGGGCGCGGTCAATGCTATAGGCTACATCGGCAGAGGTCAGCTGGGTGCCGTCGCTAAATTTGAGATTGGGCCTGAGATGGAATGTCCATGTCAGCCCGTCGCTGCCTTCATTCCAGGAGGCGGCTTCCTGCGGGACGACCTGTAACTTGTCGTTCAATTGCACCATACCTGTGAAGACCATATCGATGGCGGCAATTGAGGGCAGGTCGGTGGAGAGGCCGGGGTCGAAGGTGGCAATATCGGACACGCCTGCTTCCGGGTCAACGAAGACCTGCTGGGAAGCCGGAGCTTTGGTTGGCCCCTGTGGTCCGTTATTGCCGCCGCCACCGGTGCCACAGGCAACCATGAGGATGGCTACCAGACAGAGCAGCGGTGGTAGAAATCCGGTACTCAGTCTTTTGCTGAGACGCATTCGTGCATTCTCCTTTGTTCAGATAGGTGGTAAACAAAATCAGTGGACCAGGGTAAAGCAAATAACTCTACCCACTACAATTAACGCCGGTGTTCCTTGCGCTTCTCCCTCCTTTCGTTCCAGTTCAGTAATTGGTCATCTCATGTACTGGATCTGGAAGCAAGTGAATCTCTATCAGCAGGAGAAGAGACTTCTCAGTGGCGATGATCGCGAGCGATTTAAAATAATCATCGAAAATCTCTGGCCTCCTTTTTTGCTCCCGTAATGTATTACGCTCGCATTCTTGCCAATTCTCTCATCTATGAGCAATATTGTGGAAATTGCCTCGCGACAATCGTAAAAAAGAGGAGCGATCAACTGATCGCTCCTCCCTCTATGTCTGCCAATGGCCTATCAGTGGTCTAATGAGCTGCGATGTAGATGTTGCCCCAGTCGTTGGGCGGCGTCAAACTTTGCGGGTTGAAGACCATGCCTTTGACGTAGGGCTTGAGAACAAACGCCGCCGTGACCTGTTCCATCGGCAACCAGGCGACATCGTTGACCAGTTGCTGCTCGGCCTGATTGTACTGGGCCAGGCGCGCCGTCTGGTCAGGGTTGATGTCGGCCTGCTCCAGCAATCGCTGTGTGGCCTGCTGCTGGGCGGCATCCGAGGAGTTGTTCTGGCCGTAGTTCATGTTGTTGTTGGGAACGCCCTTATCGAACTGCAGGGTGGTCCAGTCCTGCGGGTCGGGATAGTCGGCGATCCAGGCGATGCCCCAGAATTGCAAGCCATGCGGGTTGTTGGTGGCAGCGGTGATATCGTCGAGCAATTTGTTGAAGTCGACGGGGGCCGGCTTGACGCTGATGCCCAGCACGGTCTGCCACGTCTGTACCAGCGCCGCCACTTCGTTGTCCAGCTCGGTCGTGCCGCTTGGATAGGTCAGGGTGATGGGCGGGATTTGCGAAACGCTGCTCCAGCCTTCTTGCTGCATGCCCTTCTGAAGCAACTGTTTGGCCAGCGTCGGGTTGCCGCTCGTACTCTGGGTGCCATCAGGCCCCTTGAGGCCGGGGAAGTAGCCGGGCATGCCCTCTGGCACGATGTGGTTGGTCGGAATGTAGACCTTCCAGACCGCCTGGTTGATCGCCGTCTTGTTGATGGCCAGCTCAAAGGCCTGGCGAATGTCGATGTTGTCGAACGGCTTGGTCAGGTAGTTCATGGTGTAGTAGTTGATCCACAACTGCGGCACCAGGTGGAACTGGCCGTCAGGCAAATTCTTCGCCGCATTCAGATCGGCAGTCGGCACAGCCGCTATATCGACCTGACCGACCTGGTAGGCGCGATAGGTGGTGTCAGACTGCTTGTAGAAGGGGAAGCGCACCTCCTGCAACTGGGGGTGTGGCCCGTAGTAGTTGGGGTTGGGAACGAAGTCGATCTCCTGGTTGTGGGTATAGCGGGAGACCTTGAAGGGGCCGTCGCCGCCGCCCTCGGTCAGATGATCGGTGAAGCCTTTGTTGCCGTACTTGTCGATCAGGCTCTTTTCCACTGTGTAAGCGCACGAGTAGGTCAGCGCATCCAGGAAGTAGGACGCTTTCTTGCTAGTGATGATCTGAACAGTGTTGGGGTCAGGAGTCAAAACGCTATCGCCGATGATCGTCTTGATCTTGCCGGCAACGAGCTTATCGGAGTCTTTGATCAGCGCCAGGTAAATGGGGCCGACGGTCGACTTTTCCGCCGGTTGCAGGGCGCGGTCAATGCTGTAGGCCACGTCGGCGGAGGTCAGCGGGGTGCCGTCGCTGAACTTGAGATTGGACCGCAGGTGGAACGTCCACGTTAGCCCGTCGCTGCCCTCGCTGTAGGATGCCGCCTCCTGCGGAATGACCTGTAGCTTGTCGTTCAATTGCACCAGACCCGTAAAGACCATATCGATAGCGGTAATCGAAGGGGCATCGGTAGAGAGGCCGGGGTCGAAGGTGGCGATATCGGACACACCCGCTTCAGGATAGACATACACCTGTTGAGAAGCTGGAGCTTTGCTGGCGGTCGTGCTACTGCTATTGCCGTTGCCGTTGCTTCCACAGGCAACCGTAAATATGGCAACCAGGCAGAGCAGTGCAGGTAACATCCTCATACTCAGGTTCTTGCCAGATTTCATTCGTGATATCTCCTTACGAGAGAAGTGTTTATCCTCTACAAAAAAGCTACCGCACAGTACAGTTTAGACTGTACACCGGGACCACTGACACGGTAGTCTTAGTATTATACGTACCGATAGAAATAAATCTCACAGAGACCAGAAAATCTTGAAATAGATACGTTTCATCTAT
>CADDYT010000059.1 GCA_902810755.1 Chloroflexota bacterium | reverse complement strand
GATCGACCAGCATAACCGAGCCTCCTTGTTTCTCTGCTTGCTTCCTTTCGCTATTGTACCACATCTCTGCCCGCTTCGTCACGCTCTCCAGCCGCTCCACAGGCCCCATTTCGCAATGGCTACTAGTTCTAGCGGAAAGGGGTCGTAGGGGCGACCCTGGTGGTCGCCCTGACTTCAGCATCCAATAAGTAGTGGAATCAATCGCAAGAAGTAATCGATGCATAAGACCCTATACATGAGGAGATAAAAATGCGAAAGAGCTGGTTGACCAACCCCTGGACGCTGGCGGCAGGAACAGGATTATTGTTTGTCGGCAAGCGGCTGCTTGAGCGACATTTGAACATAGATGGCAAAGTTGTACTCACTTCGGGCGATTCGCGAGGAATGGGAATAGCGATGGCGGAAGAGTTTGGGCGGCGCGGAGCAAAACTCATCTTACTGGCTCACGACGCGCAGGAATTGATGGACGCGCAGAAAATCCTGGCCGACGAGGGAATAGAAGCTATCACTATTCCCTGCGATATTACCGACTGGCCGAACGCAGTGTGCGCCCATTGGTGATTGCTCGCAAAATCAGTGGCGGCTCGCGCAGTCCCAAAGGCTCAGCCACTCGCATGGGTCTGGCCAGCCTCTTTGGCACCTGGATGGCTCAAGGTCTCAATCCCTTCTCTCAATGTGTGGCTTTCTTGACCCAGGAAAACCCCTTAGGTCAAGTCTGAACACTTACAAATTCGGGGGTGTGTTTCATATTTTTGCATAGAAGGCGGGAGGTGGTAAACTAGAGAGAAAAAGCCAGGAGAGGGAGAGAGACGAGCATGAAACTGAAGAAGAACCGGCGACAACGCAGCGAGCAAATCCAGCAGGTGAGTGCGGCCATGGGCGATCTGCTGGGGATGACGCAGTGGAGGAAAGAGCATCCCAAGGCGACGTGGGCCGAGATCGAAGCGGCGGTGGATGAGCAAATGAACCAGGTACGGGCGCAGATGCTGCAGGATCTGATGCAAATGGGAGAGGTAGAGTCGTGGAGCCAGCACAGTGAGCAAGAGCCGCCGCAGTGTGCGACGTGCGGCAAGGCGCTGTGGCAGCGAGGAGAGCAGAGCCGCAGCATCCAAACGACGGGTGGGGAAGTGGTGAACCTGCGACGGCACTATGGGACCTGCCCCGACTGCGGGGTGGGCTTTTTTCCCCCTCGATGAGCAGTTAGGGCTGAACTCCCATGCGCTCACGCCGCGTGGGCAAGAAACGCTGGTGCGACTGGCGACGTGGATGCCCTTTGAGCCAGCACGGGAGTTGCTCGCCGACCTGATGGGCATCGAGGTGAGCAAGGCCAGCGCACGCCGCCTGACGCTGCAAACGGGAGGGTCGGCCCTGGCGCTGGATGAGGCGGAGCAGGAGTGGCTCAAGCAAGAGCTGCCCGAGGCCGTCTCTGAAGCCGACAAGCAAGCCATCAGTGCGGATGGAGCCTTTGTGCATCTGGTAGGAGGGGAGTGGGTGGAAGTCAAGACGCTATGCATTGGCGAGGTCAGCCGCAGCAAGCGTGGGGAGGTGTGCACCCAGCACCTCTCCTACTTCTCGCGGCTGTCTGAGGCCAGCGACTGTGAGCAAGCTGCCCTGGTGGAAACGCATCGACGAGGGCTGGAAAAGGCCAAACAGGGGTGTGCCGTGCAAGACGGAGCCGTCTGGCTGCAAGGGCTGCTCGACTACCATCGCAGCGATGCCGTGCGTATTCTGGATTTTGCCCATGCTGCCGAATACATCACCGAGATCGGACAGGAGGTGACCGCCCGGGGAGGGCGCTTGCCGAAGCGGTGGGTGGAAGGGGTCTTGCATCGGCTCAAGCAGGAGGGTCCGGCTCGTGTGCTGCGCCATCTGCGCTGGTTGGCTGCTCGCTATCCGGGGGAGACCATCCAGAGCGATCTGGCCTATCTGGAGAAACGCGAGGGACACATGCAGTATCCCAGCTATCAGGCCGCCGGATGGCCCATTGGCTCCGGCAGCGTGGAGAGCGCCAACAAGCTGGTGGTGGAAGCGCGCTTAAAAGGAGCCGGGATGCGCTGGCAAGGACACAATGTCAATCCCATGCTCGTGCTGCGCAACGCCGTCTGCAACCGACGCTGGCATGAGACCTGGAAGGCGGTTCAGGCCAAGCAGACCGCCGAGTACCGCAGCCAACGACAAACGGACAGCCAGCACAGACTCACCCAGGCCCTGTGGACCCTGGCGTGGTGGAGCGTGCGCCTCGCTCGGCTTTCGCGGCCACAGCCCACGGCTGACCCCTGTGCTTCGGCTCCTGCCCCGCAGCCTGTTCCTCGCCCCGGCGCTGCCTATTCCTGGCGCAAGCCCTTTTTGAGGCGTCCGGCTTCCACCTCGGTGCGCACGCCGGAGCCGGGTGCAAAAATATGAAACACACCCAAAATTCGGGAAACTCTGTAATTTCTTCCAGGAGTATGCTATACTCTTTATTATTCTAGCATCACCCGACGAACTGATGGGAGTAAGGCTATGGGTGGACGTGGTGCAGAGAGGATTCATGCATAAGAGGTAAGTCGATGCCAACCCGTATCATTATTGCTGACGACGAAACGATCCAGCGGATGGATCTCAAAGACGTATTGACGAAACAGGGCTACCTGGTGGTGGGGGAGGCCGGCGACGGGCAGAGCGCCGTTAACCTGGCGCGCGAACTTCGTCCCGACCTGGTCATTATGGACATTCGCATGCCCGACATGGATGGCATTACCGCCGCCGAGACACTGACGCAGGAGAAGCTCGCTCCCGTCTTGCTGCTGACGGCCTTTGGCGATCAACCGCTGGTCGAGCGCGCGAAAGAGGCCGGGGTCGTCAATTACATCGTCAAGC
Source organism: Chloroflexota bacterium (assembly GCA_902810755.1). The sequence goes on along the minus strand of CADDYT010000059.1, from coordinate 34,474 downwards.
CGCTGCGGGAAAGCGAAGTTGCCCCGGCAATCGAAGTGGCGCTGGCTCGTTACAACGAGTTCCGCGCAATGGAGGATAAGGCTCGCACGTTGAGCGAACAGCTGGAGACGCGCAAGGTCGTCGAGCGCGCCAAGGGCCTGCTGATGGAGAAGCAGGGCCTCAGCGAGCAGGAAGCGTTTCGCAAGATACAGAAGGCCAGCATGAACAATCGCAAGTCCATGCGTGAGGTGGCGGAGGCTATTCTCCTGACCAACGAGATGTAAGCCGGAAAGGGAGGCAGCGCAGCCCCCCTTTTCCCTTGTCTAGTAAAGATTCTACCGCTATGTCAGTGAGCGCGGAAACAGGAAACATCGTAATCGTTGTTGGTATCCGTTTTCGCCCGGCGGGGCGTATCTATTACTTTGATCCACAGGGCCAGACCTATACAAACGGGCAATATGTGATCGTCGAGACGGTGCGCGGGATCGAGGCCGGAAGAGTCGTGATCGCCTCAAAGAAGGTCGCCGAAAGCGATCTCAGCGACCCGCTCAAGCCGGTACTGCGCCTGGCAAGCGAAGATGAACTGCGCATGATGCTCTCCTTCAAAAGCAAGGAGAAAGATGCGCTGGTACGTTGTGCCGAGCGCGTGGCCGAACACCGCCTGCCCATGAAGCTGGTGGAGGCCGAATATACCTTCGACGGCAGCCGCCTGACCTTTTATTTTACGGCGGATGAGCGCGTCGACTTTCGCGCCCTGGTGCGCGACCTGGCGGCCCAGTTCCGCACGCGCATCGAACTGCGACAGATAGGCGCGCGCGATCAGGCCAAGCTGCAGGGCGGGCTGGGGCCGTGTGGCAAAACGCTCTGTTGTAGCTCGTGGATCGCTGATTTTGGCGTCATCTCGATTAAGATGGCAAAGGAGCAGGGGCTGCCGCTCAACCCGGCGAAAATCTCCGGCGTCTGCGGGCGTTTGCTCTGCTGCCTCTCATATGAAAACGAAAATTACATTCAGGCCAAGCAGTCCATGCCGCATATCGGCGCCACGCTCAACACGCCGAGTGGCCCCGGCAAGGTTGTCTCGATCAACGTGCCGAAAAATTCGGTTGAGGTCATGCTGGAAAGCGGCGTTACCATCCAGATACCGGTCAACTATGAGACGGATGGCGGCACAAAGATGAAAGGCTGCAATGCCTGTAGCGTTAAAAACGGGAGCGGCGGTTGCGCCTGCGGGAAAAGCTCCTGCACCTGCGGCAGCAAAAGCGAGGGCGGCGGAGCGTGTGACTGCGGTACCCGGAGTGGTGGTTGCGGCTCCTGTGGTGTCAAACGCAAACCGGGCCAGCAAGCTGACTCTGAGACAGTATAGCAGAGCAAAGCGAAAGAAAAACACAGCGCGCGCAAGAGGCTACACGAAATGCCAGCAATATCTGGCATTTCTGAGCATAAACTATTTTCTCTATCACATTCTCTTTGAGAGGGAGGCAGAGCAGGTATGCCAGAACCCCGGAAACCGAGACCGACGCCATCCCCGCAGGGGCAGGAGATCGATCCCGCCATCCTGGAGGCGTTCCTTGAAGCAGTCAACGACCCGGCGCCCGAGGAAGAGGCAGGCGTGGCTACCAGCCGTATGGAAGCCCTGCGCCTGCTGGCCCGGCAGTTTTCGTTCATTCTCATCCCATTGCTCTTCGCCATTGTCACCTTTTTGCTCACTTTGCTCTTTTTTGCCGTACACCGGAACTCGCCGCCGACCGAACTCCTGGCAATGGGCCTGATCACGCTGGCAGTGGCCATCTTGCAAGGCATGATGCTCTACTATTCTGGCGCCAACAGCGGGCTGTGGTTTATCTGCTTGCTGGTTGGCTTCGTTCTCTTCCCGCCGATCCCCTTCTTCGTGTCCGGGGGCGCAACGGCCAGCGTCATCACGTTCATCGTTATGGCGATCGTCTGCGGAGGCATTATCTGGTTCTGCAAGGCCCTCGTACCGGATGGCTCTGTTGGCATCGTCTACTCCTTTGGCAAATACCAGCGCACCCTTGAGCCGGGCGCGCACTTCCTGCCCCCCTGGGAACGCATGAAGTATGTCGTCGATACACGTGAGACGCAGTGGACATGTCCCGTACAAACCGTTCATATGTCGCCCACCACAGACCTCTCACTGGCGGCAACGGTTTCCTATCAGGTTATCCCTGAAGAGGCTCACCTGGCCGTACTACAGGTCAATAAATGGGAGCAACAATTGCAAGCCCGTTTCCGCACCACCCTGCAAGCCGTTGCGACCGAATTCAGGCCGGAAGATTTCTACCCCTGGCAGCAAAAATCTGCCGCCCCGGCTCGCTCGCAGTCCAGTGATGAGAGGGGCAACAGCTCTACAAAAGGGAAAGCGCCCGTCTGGAGCCGTTTGAACACGCGCCTGTTCCAGTTGATACGCGAGCAGGTCGCTCCCTGGGGCATAGAAATTAACTGGGTAAGCATTCACGACGTGACCCCTTTGCCTGCCGCTACTCAGCCAGCGCCAAAAGGGACAGCAGGAGCGGCGCCGACAAATGCCTCACCATCTTCACGTCCCGGCCCGGCCCCGGCGACTGCCCCCATTCCTGCCAGGCAGAACAGCGCGCCCGCAAAGCCTTCGGCACAACCACAGCCGACCCCAAAAGCAACACCGCCCCCGGCAGCGCCAGCCGGGTCGGCTGTGGCACCCACGAACAACAAGAAGTTTGATACGCTCATTAACTTATACAATGAGATAGGTGTCGGCCACATCACCGACCCGGAGACAATTCGACGCATTGCGAGTCGCTTTGATGATATCGCACAGAATCCCGCGGAAAGCCACGCTTTCCCCTACGATGCGGCACAGGCGGCTCGTACCCTGTACGCCCGCGCTCAGCATTACGAGGAACAGATCAGCGCCAGCGCCGAATTCTCCCCGTTCAACGCGGAGAGAGACGACGAATATGATGAGGATGAGGCCGATAGTACCTATGTCCCTGATGACGATGCCTATGGTGATGCATACGATCCCTACGACGATGAGGATGAGGATGAGGACGAGGACGACGATATTATCGGCGACTTGAGGGGGCGGCCCGAACCAGCTTCATTAGATCAGCCACCGCCCGATGATGACCTCACGGCTGGTGGCTAGTCTACCCCTCCTGCAGCACGTCCTCGAGAGCCTGTTTGAGCTGCCTGTACGTGTTCTCAAGGAAATCAGGCATGACTTTTACCTCGGCAAGGACGGGCATAAAGTTGGTGTCGCCGTTCCAGCGCGGCACGATGTGCAGGTGGACGTGATCGGCGAAACCTGCTCCGGCCACTTTGCCCTGGTTAATGCCCATGTTGAAGCCATCGGGATTCATCGCCTTGCGCAGGGCGCGCAGGGCCAGTTGCGCCTGCGCCATCATTTCGGCCAGCGTTTGCGCGTCAAGCTGTTCGATGGAGCCGACATGCTGGTAGGGTGCTACCATCAGGTGGCCGTTGTTGTAGGGGTAGAGGTTCAGTAACATGTAACAGTGTTCACCGCGATAGAGAAGATAATTCTCCGCGTCACGTTGTTCCGCCGGTTTTGCACAAAAAATGCACTCCTGCGATTGTGCTGTTTTCGGTGTGATATAGTTCATGCGCCAGGGCGCCCAGAGATGTTCCATAGGGATAGTATAGCACACGTGGAGCTACACGTCATCATGGCCTGAAGCTGTCATGGCGGAATCTTCCGGGAGCGGAAGCCACTGCTCTGCCCAGGCGTGGATAGTCTCAACCACCGGTCGCAGGGCGCGCCCCTTCTCCGTCAACTGGTACTCCACTCGCACAGGGATATGCGGGTACACGACACGCTCGATGATGTTCTCAGCCTCAAGCTCACGCAGCCGGTCGCTCAGCACGCGGTCGGACAGCCCTTCCACCGCCGAGGTCAGCTCACAAAAGCGTTTGGGGCCGGTCATGAGCGTATCCAGCAGCAAGCCTGTCCAACGCTTACCCAGCAACTGGATAGCATGCTCATAGCGCGGACACATCCGGTATTCCTGCACCGGCGCAGTCTCTGCTCTCTCTTTTGGCCTCGTTGCCATAATTGCCTGCCATTTCCGGTCATAATCAGACCGCTCTCTAACGAGACGAAGTTACACTCATAGATATATCACTCTAACATTATGTACAGTACAGTATACCATGTTTCTCGCTCTAACGCAAGCGATGTTGCTTACAAAATATTAGCAAATAAGCCTCTGAGCAAAAGGGCGATGCCCATTATCTCACCTCTATTTCACTGTATCCCATCAGAACTCGCAAAACGTCTTCTCATGGCCCTGTAGACAGAACATTTCCGCTATGGTATACTGCCGCCAGAAGTATTTTGTAGAGGTTTTGTATGGCAAAAGTTTTAGATCATCTGATGAAAATTCTGGTGAAAGCGAACCGACAGCATCTGGTCTCGCTTGTCCTGCCGGGCGCGACCTATGTCAGCGAGCTTGCCACTGGATTGGAGATTCAAAGCAGGGCAACCGAACCGGACATATTGTATAATATCATCCGGAAAGACCAGGAAGGTATCCTGCACGTTGAATTTCAACGGCGTCACGATAGCGAGATGGGCAAGCGGGCATGGCAGTACAATTCGGTGACCAGTTTTCTCACGCAGAAACCTGTCTGGACCTCTGTCATGTACTTGATGAAAGATCGTGGCATCGTAGAGCCGCCTTACCGGCACGTCCTGCCCGATGGCACTATCTCGCATGTCTTCTTTTATCAAAACATCAAGCTCTGGGAGTTGCCCAGAGAACTATTCAAAAAGCCGGGACTGGAAGGGCTGCTGCCACTGTCCACGCTCACCAGCGGTGGGGCACAGCGAGCCGTCGTTGAAGAGATGATTGCCGATTTGCAGGCAGCACAGAAGCAAGATTTATTACCACTGGCTTTTGCGTTTGCCGCGCTCGTCTTTGAAAAGACCGATGACCGGGAGTGGCTCAAAAGGAGGTTTGAATTGTTGCACGACATCGTTGAGGAATCCTGGGCGTACCAGGAGATGGTGCGGGAAGCTGCTACAAGAAGTCTCCTGCAAGGCATTGAGCAAGGCATTGAGCAAGGGCTTAAGCAGGGGCTGCAACAGGGGCTGCAACAGGGGCTGCAACAGGGGCTGCAACAGGGTCGCCAGCAAGGTATTCAGGAAAGTATGCGGGAAACTCTGGCCCAGTATGTGGAGTTGCATTTCCCCGCGCTTGTGCCTGTGCTGGAGAAAGAAACCTACACCATTACTGATCCTGAGACGTTGCAGCGCCTGCTCTTTGATCTGTTCAAGGCGCACACAGTAGAGGAGGCCCAGAACCTGATCGAACACGTTCGTGATGAAGGGAAGTAGGCAAGAATAAGTAAGCAAAATATTACAAACCACCTATCATCCCCAGAACCACTGTCATCTTGAGCGCAGCGAAGGATATCTGCCGGGCCTGAGAAGCTAGCCCGTTGTTTGAGATGCTTCGCTGCGCTCAGGATGACAGGTCCGAGGCTCTTCTTCATGGAAGAAAAGTGGGCCGCACAGCGATGTCACTCCTGCCGGTTGGTCATTCGTGGACGGTTTCGCTGTGCCATTCACAGGTGTCGGGGATGGCCTGTTTGAGGGTTTCCGCAAGGGCGTCGAGGTCGGTCACATCGTCGCGGTAGACGGCCCAGGCCTTCGTCTTTTCGCCGGGCGCGCGTGGCTGGCGGTAGACGGTGATGCTGATACGCTTGCCGTTGGGGAAAAATTCCTCTTTGATGCGCGTCAGGTCAGCCCAGGCAATGGAGATCACTTCCCCGTTGCGGCTCCGTTTGACCAGCGCGTCCGCTTCCAGCGCAATGGTGAAGGGGACCGGGGCAATTATGCGCAGGTACAGCACAAAGCCGAGAATAAACAGGATGGCGGCAATCGTGCTACCCACTGCTGAAGCCCCCTGGTGAACGGCGATCAGCACTACCAGCGAGACCAGAATCAGCACTCCGATTATGGTCACGACGCGCTTAAACAGGCTCAAACCCGGACCCACAAATACCCGCGTGGATGTTTGCCCCTGATCTGGTTCTTGATTCTGGCCCTGTGCCAGAGATGATTCCATAGCGATCTCCCACTCTAAACCTGTTCTCTGCTGCTATTGTAGCAACAGGGAGATGACAATGCAAGTAGTCCTCAGACCACCTGTCTCAGGCCACCCGTATCAGGCCACCCGTATCAGGCCACCCGCAAGAGGTGGCCCTACTATACACGAGGTGTTTGTATCCCTTGAGAGGCTATGCGCGTATAGTAGGGCCACCTCTTGCGGGTGGCCTGGGGACACGACAGAGATCGGGTTCCCAGACCGCCTCTTGCGGGTAGCCTGGGGACACGACGGAGATCGGGTTCCCAGACCGCCTCTTGCCGGTGGCCTGGGGACACGATCTCTGTCAGGGCGAAACGAAGACATGCATCCTATCGTACTTTGCTTAGCAACAGCAATATGCTATAATTATGCCGCCGTCTCAATGGGGTCTGTCCTTCATTCAGGCAGGGATGGCACAGGGTGTCTGAACGAACAAAAGGGTACACGTCCTTGTAGCGAGGTAGAGTGGAGAGGGGTGGGCGCCAATCGATGGGCGAGTGAGTGTTTGCGCAATTGCATCGTGAAGAGGAGACGGTGATCGTGGCTACAGAACAGACTGTTGAAACCGAAAACGGAATTTCGGGGGCGCAAAAGGTAGTGGAAGCACGCAGAATAACCGGGCCACTGCTGGCGACACAGGGATATGTCGTTGGCATTGAGATCAGTGGCAGCGGGTCGCGCCAGTCGGTCGCGCTGGCCGACCTGCAAGGAAATATTTTACAGCGCGTGCGCCGCCCGCTCGATTACATTCCGGATGCCGCTACCGTGCTGACGCTGCTGGATGAGATGCTTAACGAAGTGCTGGCCAGCGTGCGCGAGGGGCGCGCCCCTGGCGGTGGCGGCGGGCGCGTTCTGCGCGTGGGCGTGGCTGTTGGCGGGCTGGTAGACACGCGCACCGGTGTAGTGCAAACACTCCATCACGCACATGGATGGGACTATTTTCCCCTTCAGGACATTTTAGCTGAACGGCTTGATATACCTTGTATAATAGATAACAATGCCAACGCTGCCGCCCTGGCGGAAGCGCAGTATGGCGCGGGAACCTCGGTCGACGGTGGAACTCGTAAAGCGGGCAAAGGGCTACTCTATGTGGGACTGGGGCGTGGAATCGGCGGTGGTCTCGTGCTGGATGGCAAGATTTATCATGGTATCGCTGGTACCGCTGGAGAGATCGGGCATATGCTGGTCAAAGAGAAGGGGCCGAAGTGTTCCTGCGGCGGCTATGGCCATCTGGAAGCCATCGCCTCGGCCCAGGCCATTGTGCGTACCATGATCGGTCTCTCGGTCGAATATCCTGAGACGGAGCAGGCCATTCGCCGGGTCACCGGCGGCAGGGCCGAACGGATCACCGCCGCGCAGGTCTTTTCGCTCGCGGCACAGGGCGATGCCGTAGCGCAGCGCGTGGTAGACGATGTGTGTACCTATCTGGGAATTGCCCTGGCAAATATCGTTCATTTCATTAATCCTGGTATTATTATTCTGGGTGGCCAGGTCGCGCAGGCCGGTGACCTGCTGCTGCTCCCGTTGCAAGAGCGCGTCCGACAACTGTGTATGCCGGGGATCCGGCAATCGGTGCAGATTGTCCAGGGCAAACTTGGGCCGGAGGCCAGTATTACCGGGGCAGTCACGCTTGCCCTGCAGGATCTTTAGGAAATTTATGAGGCAAATTGTGGAAAGCAGCCGCATCATCAGTGACCGCTACCTGCTACAACGCAAGATCAAGCAGGGGCAGATTTGTACTGTCTATCAGGGAACCGATCAACGCCTGCAGCGAAGCGTCGCCATTAAAGTTGTACCCGCAACATACGTCCCTGTCTACAAAGCGGCCATCCGCCTTACCGCACAGTTTTCCCATCCAAATATCGTTGGCCTCTATGACACCGTTTCTGAGGCGGACACCCTCTATCTTATAGAGGAATATATCGCGGGAGACGATTTTGCTACGTTGCTCACCATGCAGCTCACGCCCTACGAGGTGGCAGACCTGGGCAGCCAGTTGTGCCAGGCCCTGCTCTATGCCTATCTGCACCCGCTGCGCCGCGTCTCTCATGGCGATCTCACGCCCGCTTCCGTTATGCGCGACCGCAGAGGGATCGTGCATGTCAATAATTTTGCCTTGCCGTCCGATATTTCCTATTTCACCACGTGGAGTACGCTCGGCGGCCCTGTTGGCGATGCTTCCGTTGTGGCCGACCGCGCTTTGCCCTGGGGCCAGTATAGCGATGGACGGCAGGCTGATGACACTCGTGCCGTCGGTCTGCTGCTCTACCAGTTGCTGACCAGCCGTCCCACCGGCACGCTCGGCGTTGAGCCGCCGCCAGATGGTCGCCTGCGCTTCACCCGCAACACGCCCCCGCAGCTGTGCGAGCTGGTTGCCCGCGCGGTCGCCCGCCAGCACCCGCAGCATATCAACACCGCTGAGGTTCTCTATACCGAGTTGCGCTCCCTGGCCGATGCATTAGAGCCTGTTCCGCCGGTAGAGCTGGTCAGTTCCTACGCGCAGGAACCGGCCAGGCAGTTTCACCCGCGCGCCGCCACCGGAAAGCTGGTTACGCCCCTGCCGACCAGAGAGAATGCGCCGACTGGCCTCGCGGCCTATCAGGACAATCCCAACCCGGCAGGCATCCAGCAGGCCGCACCCACCGTTGCCGACGGTCCGCTCAAGCTGGCAACGGCGCATCCGGCTGCTGTCTACCCGCAGGTGGGAGAGCAACCGGCCACGCGCCGCCTTTCCCTGGGCGCGCTCATCCTCCTCTGCCTGCTTATCTTTGCCCTCTTTTTCATCGTGGGCTACTTCGGCGGTCATCTGCTCTTCCCACAGTAGCGACCGTGTATCAGGATGTCCAGCGTTGCGTGTCCCGTTGGCGGTATTTCGCCATCACTTCTGAGAATGCCCCGTCGAGGTCGATATCGAGGGAGTTTGCCAGCGAGGCCAGGATGAAGAGGATATCGCCCATTTCCCCGGCAACGGCTCTTTCCTGTTCTCCGGCTTTTTTCGGCTTCTCACCGTAGTGGTGATTGATCTCGCGGGCCAGTTCGCCGACCTCTTCCGTTAAGCGGGCCAGGCTGGAGAGCGGAGACCAGTAATGGCTGTGCCACTCATCTTTAATCAGAAAATCCACCTCTTGCTGCATCTCGCGCAGTGTGCGCATCTTGATCCTCCGCTCTCTATACGCCCGCTACCGGCTCATCCATGCCGGATGTCATGTAGGCGCGGACGAGATGGTCGCTGTTCCAGGCGTAGCCGACACGGCCCTGGCGATCAACCAGGATCAGGCCGCCTTTGCCCTCCGCCTTCGCGCCGAGAACGGCAATCGCGGCCTCGGCGGCGGCCTGCGCGCTATCGCCGCGCGCCACAAAATCGGCGGCTCGTTTCGCGATCAGCAGGCGTATAAAGTCCTCGCCATGACCGGTACAGGAGATGGCGGCGTTCTCATCGGCGTAGAAGCCGCAGCCCACCAGCGGCGAATCGCCCACGCGGCCCGGATATTTGTTGTGGATGCCGCCGGTAGAGGTGGCCGCTGCCAGGTTGCCATGCATATCCAGAGCAGCCGCGCCCACCGTGCCATGCTTCTCCTCATCGTGCGCCTCCCGCCTTCCGGTCTGTGTCCCCTTTGCCGCCTGACTGACGGAAACCGAACCGATAACGTGGCGCACATAGCGCGGCTCATCCTGTTCGTCCTGCTCTGCTCCCTGCGCGGCCCTCCAGTTATTGCGCTGTCGCTCCGTAATCAGGTCGTCAGGCGCGCAGAGGGCGATGCCCTGTTCCGTCGCGAACGCCTGCGCGCCCCGGCCCACCAGCAGCACGTGTGGGCTTTCCAGCACCCGGCGTGCCAGCGAGATGGGATTCTTGATACACTCCACACTGGCGACCGCGCCGACGTTGAGCGTGTGGCCCTCCATCATTCCGGCATCCATCTCAACCGTCCCGGCAGCGGTCAGCGTCGAGCCGGTTCCGGCATTAAAATTGGGATTGTCTTCCAGCGCCCGCACGGCAGCTTCAACCGCGTCCAGCGCCGTTCCCCCGGCCTGCAACACGCGCCAGCCGATCAGCGCGGCATCCCTGCAACCCTGTTGCCCCGGCTCCAGCCGCTCCCCGGCAATCGTTCCCGCACCACCATGAACAATAATCGCAAACGGCATCTAAGCGTCTCCTTCTGTGATGATATGCCTTATTGTACCACGTCAGACTATGTTATTCGGCCCCCTGTGGATGCGCGCGCAGGGCCAGCCAGAGGCCGATCATGACGACGGTGAGGACAATGACATAGGGAAGCAGGACCCAGAGGCCAAGCTGCTGCGCCAGGTTGCCCGCCAGCCAGGGGAAGAAGGCCACACCTACACTGCCCATGCTGGAAAGGAAACCGATGGCGCTGGCAAGGATGCGGCCCGGCACCAGTTCAGAGGTCAACGAAATGGTGGTGGGGAAGATTGGCCCCAGGCAGAAGCCGGTGAAGCAGAGGCCAACGGCGGAAACCGCTTCCGCAGGCACCAGCCAGACCAGCAACACACCCGCGATGACGCCGAGTAGACATCCCTCGATGAGCCGCTTGCTGCCCACACGCTGCGCCACATGTCCCAGGAAGATACGGCCCAGCGTCAGGCCCAGCCAGTAGCCGCTGACCACCCAGCCGGAGAGCAGCGTCGGCCCGCCACGCGCCTCGGTCAGAAAACTATAGCTCCAGCTACCCAGGCTGACCTCGGTGCCGGTATAGAAAACGAGAAAGAGGGCGGCGATCCAGACGATGCGCAGCCTGAGCGCGTCGAACAGGATATTACTTTGCGCCGGATTTGCCTGCGCGCCTTCCGGCGCCGCGGCGTGCCGGTTCTTGAAGACGAGACCGGCGCCGAGCAGCACGATCAGGCCCATGCCGATCCAGACGTAGTAGACATGGTTCCAGTCCACGCGCAGCGCCAGCAGGCCCGAAGCCACAATCGGACCGAGCAGTGCGCCCGTGCCATAGAAGGCGTGCAGGTAATTGAGCAGCGTGGTATTACGCGGCAGCCCGGCGATGTAGGCATTCAGCCCGGCATCGATTACCGCCGTGCCGAAGCCGAGCGGCATCAGCGCGGCCACGAACACAGGAAAAGGCGGCGCAAGACTGATAGTGAAGAGAGCAAGCAAGAAGATCGCAACCCCCAGCATCAAATACCGACGCGGCCCCAGCTTTGCCACCAGCAGCCCGCTATTGAGCGCGGAGATGAGAAACCCCGCCGTCGCGCTCAGAAAGACCAGGCCAATCGTCCCCTTATTTACGCTATAGTGGAACATCATGCTCGGTAGCAGCACCCCCACTGCTCCATCGTTGGCTCCGGTCAGGATAAAGGCAAAGAAGGAAAGTGCAATTTGCAGGCGCGGGCGCGGCTCGCCGACCGCGTTGGCCTGCTTTTCGTTGGTAAGAGCTTTCATGATTCTCCGCTAATGATAGTTTCCCCTGCCGTGTCATGCTGAGTAGAGATACCTCATGATACAAGCCAGAAGGGCAAAGTTGCAAATAGATTGACAAGATTAGCATTTGCCTGTACCCTGAATATACGATCTGTTGTCGGGGCAATCTCTGTAATCGAGGTTGTCAGCCCCTTGATGCTATGAGGAAACTCGTCATGAGTATGAGCCACAATCAGACAACCGGCGCGACCGGGCCGCTAAGCGGTATACGCATTCTCGATCTCTCACGCCTGCTCCCCGGCGCTTACGCCTCGCAAATGCTGGCCGATTTTGGCGCGGATGTCATCAAAATCGAGGAGCCGGGCAGCGGCGATTATGGTCGCTCGATGCCGCCGCATGGCCCCGGCGGGATGAGCCTCTATTTCCTGGCAATCAACCGCAACAAACGCAGCGTCACGCTGAACCTCAAGACGGCGGGGGGACGCGAGGTCTTCCTGCGCCTGGTGAGCCGGGCCGATGTGGTGCTGGAAAGTTTTCGCCCAGGCGTGCTGGAACGCCTGGGGCTGGGATATGAGCAACTGAAAGAGGTCAATCCCGGCCTGATCTACTGCGCCATCACCGGCTACGGGCAGGACGGCCCCTACCGCCTGCGCGCCGGGCATGATCTCAACTACGCCGGGTACGCCGGGCTGCTGCACTACAATCGCGGCAGCAACGGCGAACCGGCCATGCCGCCGACGCAACTGGGCGACCTGGCGGGCGGTAGCTACATGGCCGTATTCGGCATCCTGACGGCTCTCGTCGGGCGCAATCAGACGGGCGAGGGCCGCATGATCGATGTCTCGATGACCGAGGGCGTGATGTCGCTGCTACCCCTCCTCTCCGCCACCTATCTCAACACCGACCACGCGCCGCAGCCGGGCTACTCTCCTCTCGATGGCGGCCTGCCCTGCTACAATATTTACGAGACCAGAGACGGCAAGCATGTCACGCTGGCCGCGCTCGAATATAAATTCTGGCACACCTTCTGCACGCACATTGGCCATCTCGAACTGCTGCCCTTCCACCTGCCCGCCGGTCCCGAAGAGCGCGAGCAGGCGATGGAGATGCTGCGCGCCATCTTCAAAACGCGCACGCGCGACGAGTGGATAGCCGAACTGGCCGCTATCGACGCCTGTGTCGGCCCCGTCTATACCCTCGACGAGGCGCTCAACGACGAACATGCCCGCGCTCGCGGCGTCAGCGTCACCAGCAGCCCTGACGAGCAGGGCCGCAAATTCCGCACCCTGCGCAGCTTCCCGCGCATCTCCGGCATCGAGGATGAGCAGCGGTACCCGCCGCCGCACCTGGGGGAACACACCGACGAACTGTTGCGCGAAGCGGGCTACAGCGATGAAGAGATTGAGCAATTGAAGGCAGGAGGGGCAATTTGAGTAAACAGCGCCATCCCCGCGTCGAGCAGGCCGAGGACTTGATGCAGCAGTATCTGGACGATCTGCAGGCTATCGTCAACATCGACTCCGGTACCTACACCAGAGTCGGCGTCAATCGCGTCGGCGCGTACCTGCAGGAACGCTTCCAGGCTTGCGGTTTCTCTACCGCCATCGACCGGCAGAGGCAGTACGGCGACCACCTGATCGCCACACACACCGGCAGCGCCCCCGCTGGCCCGCGCCTGCTGCTCATCGGCCACATGGACACCGTCTTTTCTGAGGGCGAGGCGCAGAAGCGGCCCTTCGCCATCAAGCAGCGTAACGGCATGCGTATTGCTACCGGCCCCGGCGTCCTCGACATGAAATCTGGCATTCTCATCGGCCTCTACGGCCTGCGCCTGCTCATCGAGGGGCAGCAGGCCGGTTACCGCCAGGTCACGTTTGTCTGCAACAGTGACGAAGAGGTTGGCTCGCCGAGCAGCAAACCGCTGATCCAGGAGCTGGCGAAAGATGCCGACGCCGTACTTGTGCTGGAGCCGGGCCGAGCGGAAAACACCATCGTCTCCTCGCGCAAAGGCTGCGGGCAGTACCGCGTCGAGGTGCAAGGCCTCTCCGCCCATGCCGGAGTCGAGCCGCAGAAGGGCCGCAACGCCATTCTGGAACTCTCCTATCAGGTACAGAGGATGCAGGCTATCAACGGCACTATCCCCGGAGCGACGCTCAACGTCGGCATCATTCGCGGCGGCGAGCGCACCAACGTCGTCCCCGACTACGCCTACTTCGAGATGGACGCCCGCGTCAGCAGTATGGAAAGTATTGCAGCTTTAGAAGCGGCTATCCAGAAAGCGGCCTCGAAAACCGTCCTGTCAGGCACAAAAATCGTTGTGAGCGGCGGCTTCATCTGCCAGCCTTTCGAGCGTAACGCGGCCAACGCCCGGCTCGTGCAACTGGCGCAGGCGGCGGGCAAAGAGCTGGGCATGAACATCCAGGATGTGGGTAGCGGCGGCGCCTCAGACGCCAACACCAGCGCGGCTATGGGTATTCCCACCCTCGATGGCCTCGGCGCGGGCGGCGGCCTCGCCCACAACCCGGACGAATACATCGAACTCGACTACCTGCCCGAACGCATTGCCCTGCTGGCCGGGCTGGTTGAGCAGATCGGGGAGCATGCTGGATAGCAGGGAGAATCATCAACGAGGGTACATCAAATGAAATCTGGCAAACAGCGTATTTCCGGGCTGCCAACGAACGATGTTACGGAACTGGGGGCCTATGCGCAACGATTGCAATTAGAGGCGGAGGCGCGGGGCGAGAGGCTGCCGCCGCCGGTTCGCCTGCAGATCGGCGAGCCGGACTTCCGCACGCCGGAGCATATCCGGCTCGCCGCCATCGAGTCCATTCAGAACGAGCCGCAGACATATGGCCCGGCGGCCGGCTGGCCCTGGCTGCGCGCCTTGCTGGCGGAGAAGGTCGGGCGCGTCGATGGCTATCGCGTCGAGCCGGAGAATACCGCCATCGGCATGGGCGGCACCGGGGCAATTATGGCGACGCTCACGGCTACTGTGAGCGAAGGCGATGAAGTCCTCTTCCCCGATCCCGCCTGGCCTCACTATCGCATGCAACTTGCCTGCTGCGGCGCAACCGGCGTCCCCTACGCGCTTGACCCGCGCAACGACTGGCTGCCCGACGTGGCGCAGCTGGAGCGACTGGTAACGCCGCGCACGCGCCTGTTAATCATCAACACGCCTGGTAACCCGACCGGGGCCGTCTTCCCCGCCTCGCTCGTCGCCGACCTGCTGGCCTTCGCCCGCCGTCACAACCTCTACCTGCTCTCGGATGAGTGCTACGATGAGATTCTCTTCGAGGGGACGCATGTCAGCCCGGCCACCATGCTCAGCCGCGCCGAGTTCGAGCAGGGGCGCGTGATCTGCGTCTATACCTTCTCCAAAAGCTACGCCATGACCGGCTGGCGCATTGGCTATGTGGTGAGCGGCACCGAACTCATCCAGACCATTACCCGCGCGCTGGACGCCAGCAATACGAATATCAGCACGCCGGTGCAGCGCGCTGCTGCGGCAGCCTTGAGCGGGCCGCAGGACTGTGTCGGGGAGATGCGCGCCGCCTATCGCCGTCGCCGCGACCTGGCTGTGAAGCTGCTCAAGGAACACGACCGCTATCTCTACACGCCGCACGGCGCGTTTTACATCCTGGTCGATGTCAGCCATCCCCATGGGGAGCCGCGTCCGGCCCGGCAATTTTCCTTCGATTTGCTGCGCGAACGCAACGTCTGCGTCGCCTCCGGTAACAACTTTGGATCAGCCGCCGAGAACTATGTGCGTGTCTCCCTCGCCGCCTCAGAGGCCGATATTGCGCGCGGCCTCACCGAACTTTGCGCCCTGGCAAATCGCTAGCCTGTGACTTTTTGGCCCTCTCTGTCACCGCAGCAAGCGTGTAACGTCTTGTATATAGAAGTTGATCTCTGTATTATGCCGTTTCACAGTAGTTATCCGGGAGGTGATGCCTGTGGTACCGTATCCACCGTCCTATAATCAGACGAAAACAGAGGAGAATCAGGTATTGCGTCCGCTGGGGGCCATTCTGGCCTTGCTGGCGATGCTGCTGACCGTGCCAGGTATTATCTTTCACCAGAACGGCGCTGAACTGGTTTTTGCTCTGCTTATCGCCATTCTCTCCGTGCGTATCTTCGTCCTCTGGCTCGGAGACACGCAGCAGAGCCATCAGCGGGAACCTTTTACACCGCCTCAACCGACTTCGCGCAACTCACAGGCCCTGCTCCGGCCATATGCGCCGCCACCCGGCTATGTTGTCCCGCAGCAGTCTTCTTTCTCATCCAGGGGGGCGACAGATCAGATGACGGTTCCCTTTGCTCCTGCCGCACCCGGCGGCTCTTCCGTTCCTGCAACTGCTCAGCATTTGCCGCCATCGGTGCGACCGCAGGCAGCGAGGAGATACCCCTCCAATCAGACACAGGCGGTTCCTCCCGGCGCTTTCGCGCCTGCGCCGCCCATGCAGCCCTTTCCGCCCCCGGCCTATCTGCCCGGACAGGCCGCGCTACCTGCGCTGCTGCCGCCCCCGGGCCAGACATCCGCCCACCGGACATATGCGTACAGGCAACCTGTACCCCCTGCTTTCCCTGCGCAGAACGAGCAACCTGCCGGTAGCCCGCAATGGAGGCAGCCGCCGACGCGGGAAGATGGGTGGCCGGAATGAGGCCTGTCGGATACTCACGGCGCCAGCGCGTCAGAGAGGATTATGCTATGTCGTCACGTAATACTACCGGGTTTTCTCGTTTGTCGGCATTCATCGCCCTCGCTTTCCTGTGTCTGCTGGCACTTCTCGTCTCCTTGCTCGCTCTGCCCTCCCCGGCGGCAGCAGCGTTATACATGCAGCCGAACCCATCCGGCCTCTCCGTCTCTCCTACCGCGTTCACCAGTAATTGCAGAACCTGCAATGTTACGTTGAGCAACAATAGCCCTAAAACCCTCTTCTGGGCAGCCAGAAGCCAGGGTATTGCGAACATTACCGTCTCGCCATCCGGTGGCACATTGTTCCCGCATGCCCGGAGAAATGTTACCATCTCCATACCGAACAGCGTCACCTGCCCTGCCAGCGCCACGATCACTTTTAGCGCCTTTGGCGGCCAAAATAGCAGCGCAACTGTCTCCTGGAGTTGTGCTGCCGCGCCCACGCCAACGCCCAGACCGTCACCGACGCCGTCACCCACACCGTCACCGACGCCGTCACCCACACCCACACCCACGCCTTCACCCACGCTCGGTGCCAATACCCCCACCGTTGGCCCGACTCCTTCCGCGACTGCCACGCCCACTGTGTCGTCCGGCGGCGGCACCGGGCAGCAGCAGAACGGCAACCCGCCTTCAAGCGATAACGGCAGTTCCGCAGGTAGCTCCGCGTTGAGCATCCTCTTCACCTTTGCGGGCCTCTTGCTTGGCACCCTGGCTTTCCTGCTCTATCTTATTCCGCCTGCACACACCTCGCTGCGTACCCGCCTGCTCTCTCTCATCATGCCCGTCTCCATTGCGCGCCGCTTTGAGCAGGAGCAATAAACTCTCATCCCTGCTTTTACGTGTTTATATTGAGGAAGAAGAGCGGCGTACAGGCAGTACGAGTGCGGTACGCCGGAGAAGAGTTGACAGTATCACACTCAAACTTTCTTGCAATGGTAGGCTCATGTGTGGTATAGTGCAGTTAAAAAGGGAGTGTAGAAGCTTCAGGGAGCGTTTGTATGAAGATCGAAAAGTTTACCGAGCGGGCGCGTGAGGGGATCAGCGAGGCGAGTGAGCTTGCGCGCCAGAACAGCAACAGTCAGATAGAGCCGATTCACCTGCTGGCCGCCTTGCTCCAGCAGGAGGGCGGCGTGGTGCAGCAGATCATCCAGAAGGTTGGCGGCAACTGGGAGGGGTCGCAAAACGCGGCCCTGCAAGAAATCGAGCGACTGCCCCGTGTCTATGGCGGCAGCGAGCCGGGTATTTCTCCGGCCCTGCGCAGGGTGCTGGACGCCGCGTGGCAGGAGATGAACGCCTTCCACGACGAGTATCTCAGCGTCGAACACCTGCTGCTCGCCCTGCTCGAAATCAGCGATGAGGCTGTGCGGCGCGTCATGCGTATGGCCGGGCTGAACCGTCAGAACGTGATGCAGGCTCTGGCCACCATTCGCGGCTCGCAGCGCGTGACCACGCAGAATCCAGAGGAGCGGTACCAGGCGCTGGAGAAATATGGCCGTAACCTGACCGAGCTGGCGCGGGCCGGCAAGCTCGACCCCGTCATCGGGCGCGATGAAGAGATTCGCCGCGTCATCCAGGTGTTGAGCCGCCGCACCAAGAACAATCCCGTGCTGATTGGCGAGCCGGGCGTAGGCAAGACTGCCATCGTCGAAGGACTGGCGCAGCGCATCGTGCGCGGGGACGTGCCGAAGACGCTGGCCGACAAAGAAGTGGTTACGCTCGACCTCGGCGCGCTGGTGGCCGGGGCCAAGTATCGCGGCGAGTTCGAGGAACGCCTGAAGGCCGTGCTGAAGGAAGTGACCAGTTCCGAGGGACGCATCATTCTATTTATCGATGAGCTGCACACGCTGGTGGGCGCGGGCGCGGCGGAAGGCGCGATGGACGCCTCCAACATGCTCAAACCCATGCTGGCGCGTGGCGAACTGCACTGCATCGGCGCCACCACGCTGGACGAGTATCGCAAGCACATCGAGAAGGATGCCGCGCTGGAACGCCGCTTCCAGCCTGTCTTTGTCAACGAGCCTGATGTTGAGGACACCATCAGCATCCTGCGCGGCCTCAAGCCTCGCTACGAGGTGCATCACGGCGTGCGCATCACGGACAGCGCGCTGGTGGCAGCGGCTGTCCTCTCCAATCGCTACATCACCGATCGCTTCCTGCCGGACAAAGCCATCGATCTGATCGACGAGGCCGCCAGCCACCGCCGCGTCGAACTGGACAGCACGCCCAGCGAGGTTGACGCGCTGGATCGCCGCATTCGCCAGTTGCAAGTGGAACTGGAGGCGTTGAAAAAAGAGAACGACCCGGCCAGCCGCGAGCGCCGCGCGAAGGTGGAGCAGGAGATCGCCAACCTGACCGAGCAGTTGAACGCGCTGAAGCTCTCGCTGGAGAGCGAGCGCGAGCCGGTGGAGGCCATCCGCCGTCTGAAGAAAGAGCTGGAGGATGCTCAGGTCAACCTGGAACGGGCCGAACGCGAATACAATCTGGAAGAGCAGGCCCGCCTGCGCTACGGCGTCATTCCCGACCTCGAACGGCGTATCGCCGACGCAGAAGCCAAACTGACCAACATCAAAAGCGCGCGCATGCTCAAAGAGGAGGTGGACGCCGAGGACGTGGCCGAGATCGTCTCCAAGTGGACGCACATCCCGGTCACGAAACTGATGCAGGCCGAAGTACAGAAGCTGCTGACGATGGAAGACCACCTGCGCGAGCGCGTGGTCGGGCAAGACCTGGCCTTACAGATCGTCTCAGACGCCATTCGTCGTTCGCGCGCCGGGCTGCAAGACCCCAACCGCCCGCTGGCCAGCTTCCTCTTCCTGGGGCCGACCGGCGTGGGCAAGACCGAGACGGCCCGCGCCCTCGCCGAGTTCCTCTTCGATAACGAGCAGGCCATCATCCGCATCGACATGTCAGAGTACATGGAGAAGCACAGCGTCTCGCGGCTGATCGGGGCGCCTCCCGGCTACGTCGGCTATGAAGAGGGCGGCCAGCTCACCGAGGCTGTGCGCCGCCATCCCTACAGCGTCATACTGCTGGATGAGATCGAGAAGGCCGCGCCTGATGTCTTCAACGTCCTGTTGCAGGTGCTGGACGATGGCCGCCTGACGGACGGGCAGGGCCGCACGGTCGACTTCAAGAACACCGTCATCATCATGACCAGCAACGTCGGCGCGCGCTGGCTGCACGAGCTTGACGGCATGCCGGAGGAGGATGTGCAGCGCGTCATCCGTCAGCGTCTGCGTGAAGAGGGCTTCCGCCCGGAGTTCATCAACCGTATCGATGAAATCATCATCTTCCACCAGATTACCCGCGATCAGATGAAGCAGATCGTGGAGATTCAGGTCAACCGCCTGCGCCCTCGCCTGGCCGAGCGCAACATCACGCTCACCCTCAGCGACGCTGCGAAAGACCTGCTGGGCGAGATGGGATACGAGCCGCAATTCGGCGCGCGCCCGCTCAAGCGCGTCATCCAGCGCGAAGTGGAGAACCGCATCGCCCACGCTATCCTCGACGGCACCATCAAAGACGGCGACACCGTCAATTTCGATGCGAAAGACGGCAAGCTCGTTATGGAGGTCGTCCATTAGTTCGCGCAACACGACGGCGTTTGTGATACGATAAGCCGGGAATAATTTCCAGCTTATCGTCGTTATGACTCTATAATCGGCGGCGTATGGGAAGTCAGGGAAACGATGCAATCCGAAGAGGTTTTGTTTGCGAGCGATGTGGGCGAAGAGAGCGTGGGCGCGCACGAGCACGTTTTGCGGCAGTTGAGCGCCATGCTCATCCAGGTTGGCGCGCTGCAGGCGCTGCTGCGCGCTGAAACGGCGCCGACGGCGGCAGAGGCGGCGGAACTGCGGCAGGGGCTGGCGGAGATCGAGCAGATGGCGCGCGGGATTCTCTATCACATTCGCTCAAACGATGAGAGCCTGCCATTGCCCGAACTGGTGGGCATCAGCCTGGCAGAGGCGCTGACGCGCGCCGTTGAAGAGACGGCGGAAAGTGCGAACCTCTCCAGTCGTATTGTCTTCTCCGGCGAGGAGCGCAACCTGCCCGGCTACGCGGAACGCCTGCTCTACCGCGTCGCGCAGGAGGCCCTCTACGAGGTGCGGCAGCGTTCCCGGCTCTCTCATGCCCGCAAACTGCGCTTCACCTTTACCTATGGGCGCGACGACGCGCAGATGAGCATTGAAGACGACGGCACGCCGCCTGCTGTGGCGAGCGAGAGTGGAAATGAGGGCGAGAGGCTGCCCATCCCACCGTTCGGGTCTGAAAACGCTTCTCTGCCGTTGCTTGCCCCTGCCGCCACCGTCGGCCACGCCCTTTCGCCCATTCTCAGCGACCTGCGCCAGCGTATCGAACATGTCGGCGGCAGTTTGCAGGTCAGCGCGCAGCCGGGGCAGGGAACGCGCCTGCAGGTGCGCATGCCCTACATGCCTCACGATCTCGGTGTCCCGTTCATCGCCTCGCCGCCTGTTCCCGAAACGGCCACCATGCCCGCTCCCTCTACAACAGCGGCGCCCGTGCGCGTTCTGATCGTCGATAGCCAGGCCGTCACGCGCGCCGGGCTGCGCCGCCTGCTGGAAAGCTACCCCGATCTGCAGATCGTCGGCGAGGCGGCGGATGGCGTGCAGGCGGTGAGTGAGACGCTGGAACTGGGGCCGCAGGTGGTGCTGATGGACGCGCAACTGCCCAATGAGCAGAGCCTTGAGGCCCTGCGCCAGATCAAGCAACTGAACCTTGATACGCGCGTTCTTCTGCTCGCCACGCAGGACCGTGAAGCCTATCTGTACGAGACGCTGCGTGCCGGGGCCGACGGCTACGTCCTCAAAGACATTGTTCCCGACGAACTCGCCGCCGCCCTGCGCAGTGTGGCGCGCGGCGAAGTGCGGGTGCAGCCGCAACTGGCCGGTCGCCTGCTCTCGCGCTTCGGCAAACAGATACGCGGTGGCGCTCCCTTCGAGACGCTGACGGCGCGCGAACTGGAAGTCCTGCGCCTGCTGGCGCGCGGCCTGCGCAACAAAGAGATCGCCTCGCGCCTGGTCGTCAGCGAGCGCACCATTAACTTCCACCTCGCCAACATCTATCAGAAGCTCAACGTCTCCGGGCGCACCGAGGCCCTCAGCAAAGCCCTGGAACAGGGCCTGATCTCGGCCCCATAGAAAACGGCGAGCGCGTCGAAAACCGGTTTTCGACGCGCTCGGCCTTTACGCGCTCTGATCGACTTGCTCGAAGCGGTTGGCTGTATCCTGGAGGTGACGACCAAGTTCCTCGCCGTTATAGGCAACCCGATCGATGGAGGAACGCCACTCCTGGAACAACTCCTCGAAGCGGTGGCGGCTCACTCCCTGCCAGTCCCCTTCCAGCTGCGCGATGGCGTGCTGAATCTGCGGCTGCAACTGATGGGCGATCTGCTCGTTCAGTTGCACGAACAACTGGCCGAGATGGCGCATCAGCTCGGTATTGACATGAATATTGCTCATGCTTCCTGCTTTCTCACCAGCTTATCCCTGCGTGTCGACGTTCTCAAAGCTGGTGGCGGTGTTCTGTAGATGGCGGCCAATATCCTCGCCATGCTGCACAATCTGGTTGGCGGCAGAGCGCCAGTCCTGAAACATCTGCTCGAAGCGTTGGCGGCTTACCCCCTGCCAGTCGCTTTCTAGCTGGCCGATATAGTTCTGGATCATCGGCTCAATCTGGTTGGCGATTTGATCGTTCAACTGCACGAAGACCTGACCAAGCTGGCGCATCTGGTCGGTATTGACATGAATAACACCCATTGTTTTCTCCTCTCCACATACTGGCATGCAGTTTTGCTGGATTGTACAGATAGATGGCAGTCAGGCAGTTTCACGAGTCTTTCAACGCGCTCAATGGCTGTCTTTCCTGCTCATTTGCAATATAGCCACCTTTCCTAAACATGTTTATCAATGCAATCGATGCCTGTGGGGGTACACGTAGCAACCGATAAGAGGGAGGAGAAAGGAGCGTTCTCCTGTTCTGAGCGGGGAAAGGAGAGACGAAGCACGATGATTGAGACACGCAGAAGCGGCCAGCTTCAGCAGTATATCAACCAGTTACTTCAGCTTGTCGGCGTCAGGGAGCCGCCGGTGCCGGTTGAGCAGGTTGCGCAGTTACGCGGTGCGCGCATTCGCTACGTCGCCTTTGACGGCGAGCTTGCCGGTTTGCTGTTTGAAGAGCAGGGGCAAATCATTATCGGGGTAAATATGTCGCACGCGAAGACGCGCCAGCGTTTCACCATCGCCCACGAACTGGGCCATCTGGAGCTGCATCACCTGCGCGAATTTCATATCGATCGCAACTTCCGCGCCGGTTCTACGGGCAAAGCGAACATGGCCGGGCAGGCGAGCAGCGGGACAGAGACCGAGGCCAACGCCTTTGCCGCCGAACTGCTCATGCC
This sequence comes from Chloroflexota bacterium, assembly GCA_902810755.1. The sequence continues at coordinate 11,882 of CADDYT010000059.1, read as the reverse complement.
CGCCACTCTACTCCTGGCGGATGTGCGAGGCTATACGCTCGATTATGAGGGCGACGCCCTGCTGGCAAGGTTGGCCGAACGCTACCTGGTCAGCCCGCAGGCCATGCTGCTCCGGCTGACCGCGCTGGGGATTGTCCGGCCCTTCTAGCCTCCCACTTTCAGGACTTTCAGCACTGAATGCCCTCTCCTGCCTGCCGAATGGTTGTTTCAGGACAGGATCAAACAGGGAGGAATGGCTTGAAATGGCCGCAAAACAGCAACAGACCGCGCAGAAGGCCGGTGAGCGGCGGGAAGACCAGCAGCAAGGGACTGGCAACATGTCCCCTGCCTCGACACGCCAGGCTTTTAATCGCCCGCCGCGCATCTGGATCGGGCCGCCACAGGAACAGGTTGTTGTGCCTGCGCCGCCGACGAGAGAGGCATTGCCTGTTATGCCCGGCGTGCTTTCGCTTCTCCTGCCCATTCTCTCGATGCTCGTCCTCATCGGCCTCACCATGGTTATCAATCGTGGCTCAACGCAGGAACTCGCCTTTCTCCTGCCGATGGCCGTTCTCTCGATGCTCTACCCGCTCTCAAATTTGCTCGGCGTCCGCGGCAAGCTGCGCAGCGTCAAACGCAAGAACGCCCGGCTGGATGAGCAGTATCGCGAGGTGCTGGCCGATTTGCGCAGGCAACTGGACAGGAAGGCGAGGGAGCAGCGCGAAGCGGCTCTGCTCACCGACCCGGAACCGGCAGACCTGGAGCGACGCATTCTGGAGCGCGACAGCGAGCAATCGCACCTGTGGGAGCGCCGCCCCGAAGACCCCGACTTCCTGACTGTGCGCATCGGGCGCGGCAGCCGTCCCTTTTCAGGGCAACTGCAACTGCCGGAACTGGACGTGGGCGATCCGCTGCGCCGGGATGTCCTGCAATTGCGCGACGACTTTCTCATGGTGGATGATATTCCCTGCGGCATCTCGCTGCCGGAGATAAAATCGCTGGGCATCACGGGCAGGCGGCAAGACGTGGCGGCCCTGACACACAGCCTGCTCTGCCAGATTGCCACCCACCATTCGCCGCAAGATGTGCGCATTCTGGGCATCTATCCCGTCAAGCAGCGCGACGACTGGGAATGGCTGGCCGACCTGCCGCACACGCAGCCCTTGAAAGCTGGCAGGCTGCCACAGGAACGGCTGGTAGCAGCCGGTGAGGAGGAGGCGAACCTGCTGCTCAACATGCTGCTGGAAGAATTGAGCCTGCGCGCCTCTGCCGATGAGAACAAAGCGACGGGCGCGACGGCGTCTGCTATCTCGGCCCAGGCCGTTGGCACACCGTCCATGCCATTGCCCCACCTGGTGGTGGTAGTGCATGACTACGTAGAGGTGCGCAAACACCCGGCGCTGACCCATGCCTTTAAGCTGGGCGAGCAACTCGGCGTCTCCGTCATCTACCTCGTCGCGCAGCAGCAGGCAATCCCTGGCGAGTGTCGCGGCATCATCCGCCTCTCGGACGAGGGTATGATCGACTATGCCGCCGCCGGGTTCGCCGGTGAGACGCTGCATAACGTGCGCGCCGACAGGATAGAGCTGGCACTGGCAAAAAAGATTGCGCGCGAACTTTCGCCCCTGCACGCTCTGCAGGAAGGTGAGGACGAGGTTGACCTGCCCACCAGCGTGCGCTTCCTCGACCTTGTCCACCTGCCTCATGCCGATCTGCTTGATGTCGAACAGTGGTGGAAGGCGCCACCGTTTGGCCGCCTGCGCGTCCCCATCGGCCTGGGACTCAACGGCACCGTCTGGCTCGACCTGAACGAAAACGCGCACGGCCCGCATGGCATCATCGCCGGCACTACCGGGGCCGGAAAAAGCGAATTGTTGCAATCGCTCATTCTTGGCCTGGCCATCACGCATCATCCACATCTGGTCAATTTTGTCCTCGTCGACTTCAAGGGAGGCGCGGCCTTCAAAGCCTTTGAGAAGTTACCGCATACCGTCGGTATGGTAACGGACCTGAGCGGGCAGTTGACCGAGCGCGCCCTGATCGCGCTCAAAAGCGAGTTGAAGCGGCGCGAGCATATGCTGGGCCGGGCGAACGCGAAGAAAATTGCCGAATACCAGGCCATGCGGGCGCAAAACCCCACCGTCTGGGAGCCGCTGCCCAACCTCTTCATCATCATTGACGAATTCGCCGAGCTGGCGAAAGAGCATCCCACCTTCATGGAGGGACTGGTGAGCGTGGTGCAAAAGGGCCGCAGCCTGGGCGTGCATCTCATTCTCGCCACACAGAAGCCGACAGGGTCGGTCAACCCCGGTATCTGGTCAAACCTCAAATTTCGTATCTGCCTGCGCGTGGCCTCGCTGCAGGATAGCCGCGATATGCTGGGCCGTTCGGAGGCCGCCCTGCTGCCCGGCTCCATTCCGGGCCGTGCCTATTTCCAGATCGGCGCTGAAGTCTTTGAGCTGTTCCAGAGCGCCCGCGTCTCGCTGCCCGCGCAGGTCTCAGACCCTTCTCTGCTCATCAATAAACAGGAAGCTATCGGCGCCGCTGAGATCACCGACCAGCAGGTGCTGATCGACCAGATGGAGCCGTATCGGGCGACGCTGGGGGCCGAACTGTTCCACCCCTGGCCGGAGCCGCTGCCGCAGCGCATCAGTCTGCAAGAGGTCTTTGCCCGCCCTGAACTGCGACGTATACAGCGACACAACGGGCAAGGCACGCCTCCCTTTGGCTGGCTCACCTTCCCGATGGGCCTGATTGACCGTCCCGTCGAACAGAGGCAGGAGCCGTTTCTGCTGGATATGCCCCGCCAGGGAGGCCATGTGCTGGTGGCAGGGGCTTCCGGCACCGGCAAAAGCACCTTCCTGCGCACGCTCGTGACATCGCTAATAATGACGCACTCGCCATCCCAGTTGCATCTCTACATGATCGATTTCGGCGGCCAGTCCCTGCGCGTCTTCGAGAAACTGCCCCACGTTGGCGGCATTTTTGGCGAGTCGGACGAAGAATATATCCACCGTCTGCTGCACAAACTGCAAGGCATCATCGAGGAACGCAAGCAGCTCTGCATGACGTACCAGATCGACGATTTCCTGGCCTACCAGCGTCGCAGGCACAGCGGTCCTCTGGTTGCCAGCGCCATTGCCGCCGTTTCCTCCGATCGCGCATTCAGAAACGCACCCGACGGAAACAGCAGAATTGGCACCGCCATCCGACTGGAAAAATACGTACCCGTTCCCGCCGCGCCCCTGCCGGACCAGCGAGCGCCATCGCTGCCCGAACTGCCTGCCATCGTGCTGGTCATCGACCGCTTCGTGGAGTTTCGTCAGGCGCACGAGAAGGGGATGGACCTGTTGCTCAACATTGCCCGTCATGGCCGCGCCTATGGCGTCTACCTCGTCCTCTCCATCGACCGCCCCGTCGCCGTGCCGCCACAGTTGATGAGCCTGATCGAGCTACGGCTCGGCCTGCGCCTGCTGGAGCCGGCGGATTCGCTCATCCTGATCGGCAAAAACGATGCTGCCCGCCTGGACCCGGCCCTGCCCGGTCGGGGCTACCGGCGCGGCGGCCACGTGGAGGAGGTGCATATCGCGCTCCCCGTCGCGGGCGAAGACGAGGACGAGCAGGCCCGTCACCTGGACGAATTCGTCTCCCTCATCGCAGCGCGCAGCGAGGCGAACCGCCACACGCGCCGCGCCCCGGAGATTCGCCTGTTGCCCGAATACGTGCGCCTCGATGACTACCTGATCGAAGCCGCCTTCAGCAACCCGCAGACGCGGCGCGAGCGTGGCCTGAGCCTGCGCCTGGGCCTCGAAGACCTCTCCCTGCAGCCGGTCGCGGTCGAATTGAACGCCGATACGCCCCACCTGCTCGTTGGCGGCGGCCCCGGCAGCGGGCGCAGCAGCATCCTGCGTACCCTGCTGGTCGGCCTCGCGGCTGTTCCCCATTACCGCGACGCGCGTGTGGTCATGATCGACTTCCGCCGCACGTCTCGCCCGCTGCGCCGCCTGCCTATCCTCTGGCAGTATGCCGACACCGAGCCGCGCCTGACCGAGGCTATCGACGCCCTCAAAGCCGAACTGCGCGAGCGCATGACGCACCTGCGCGCCTTCCTTGACCGCCAGCAGGACGACCGAGACGAAGCCGACTGCGCCATGTCTCCCTTGCTGCTGGTCATCGACGACTACGACCAGCTCAGCGTCCTGACGCGCAATCCGCTCAACGACCTCAAGGAGTTCCTGCTGCAGGCGCGGGACCTGCATTTCCACATCTTCGTGACCGGCGCGCCCTCGGACCTCATGAAAAGCGAGGCTCTGCTACAACAGGTGCGCGCCTGTCGCATGGGCCTTATCCTCAGCGCCGATCCTCAGGAACAGCAACTGCTGGGCGTGCGCATGAGCGACCTGCCCCCCGGTCGCGCCCACTTTGTGCGCCGGGGCCACCGCCAGCTCGTCCAGCTCGCCTACCTGGAACCCGACACCCTTGTCTCCTGGGTCAATCGGTTGAGCATGAACCGCGATCACTGAGAGTTGCGAATTTTTCAGAACAAACCCCCTTTCACCTGCATTAGATAGAATAGGAAAGCTTTGAAATGTCATAGCATATAGTTTTTCCGAGAAAGAGGTGTTTCTATGTGGAACAATAACAAAGCCAGAAAAGCGTTGATCATTGTAGTCTGTTTTCTCGTAGTCGCAATAGCCGTATGCGGAAATATTATCGGGAGCCATGTAGCTGATGCAAAGCCGGTGGCAGCATCTCACACGCACACAGCGTCATCAACCTTCGCCGTCACCAGCATTAGCATGACTGTCACTCCGTCCAGCGTCTCGCTGTGGAAATGCGGCTCCTACATCCAGGTCACCTACAATGCCGTCTTCCATGTGACTTCTGGTCCCAACGGGGGAACAATCGTCTTCTCCTACACCATCAATAACGGGCGTTCCCAGACGCCAGAGAAGCTGACCATTCTCCCCGGTCAGTACATGTCCAACTTCACCTTCACGTGGCAGGGCAGTCTCCCGTCTGACCACACGTATCCAGGGCCGGGCGGCGTCCTCGTCACCAGCCCCAACCACATCGAGTCTTCGCTGGTCATGCCATCCGGTAAGTGCAGCTAATCAGCCGACCGGCGTCGAGCGTTTCTGATGCAGAAGCCAGATGAGCATAGAAGGTCACAGGAAACTCGCTTTTCCCGTGACCTTCTGCTTTGAGGTATACTAAGGAGGTATAAATCTAGTATCAGAGCGAGAACGTGTCATGCCATGAGTGAAAGATGGACGAATTATCATGAGTTGCATCGGAACTGCCGGACATATCGATCATGGGAAATCGACGCTGGTGAAGGCGCTAACGGGCATTGACCCGGATCGGCTGGCCGAGGAGAAAGAGCGCGGCATGACGATTGACCTGGGCTTTGCCTGGCTGAAGCTGCCGGGGGGGCGCGAGGTGAGCATCGTCGATGTGCCGGGACACGAGGGCTTCATCAAGAATATGCTGGCCGGGGTGGGCGGCATCGACGCCGCTTTGCTGGTCGTGGCCGCCGACGAGGGCGTGATGCCGCAGACGCGCGAACACCTGGCCATCCTCGACCTGCTGCGCGTGCGGCGCGGCATCGTGGCGCTGACAAAGGCCGACCTCGTGGACGAAGAATGGCTCGAACTCGTGCGCGAGGAGGTGCAGGAACACCTGGCCCCCACCACGCTGGCGGACGCGGCCATCCTGCCCGTCTCCGCCTATACGGGACAGGGTCTGCCGGAACTGGTGGCTGCGCTGGAACGCCTGCTGGACGAGGCGGAAGAGCGCCAGAACATCGCGCGCCCGCGCCTGCCCATCGATCGCGTTTTCACCATGACCGGCTTCGGCACCGTCGTCACCGGCACCCTGCTGGACGGCACGCTGAAGGTCGGGCAGGAGGTGGAAATTTTGCCACAGGGGCTGCGCACGCGCATCCGCAGCTTGCAGACGCACAAACAACAGGTGGAGACGGCGCGTCCGGGCAGCCGCGTCGCTATCAACCTGGCGAACGTGGCGCGCAGCGACCTTGAGCGCGGCAACGTCGTCGCCCTGCCTGGCCAGTTGCGCCCCACCATGCTCTTCGATGCCCGCATCCAGTTGCTGGCCGAGGCCGAACATCCCCTGGCCCACAATACGCAGGTCGATTGCTATACCGGCTCGCAGGAAGTACCCGCGCGCGTGCGCCTGCTGGACCGCGATGAACTGCAGCCGGGCGAGAGCGCGTGGGCGCAGTTGCGGCTGAGCAACCCTGCCGTTGTGGCGCGCCGCGACCGCTTCATCCTGCGCATCCCCTCACCGAGCAGAACGATTGGCGGCGGCGAGGTGGTGGATGTGCAGCCGCGCTACCACCGTCGCCATCAGCCCACCATCCTGAGCGCCCTGGAAACCCTTGCGCGCGGCACGCCCGAAGAATTGATCCTGGCCGTTCTGGATCGCAGGCCCAATATGGCTATCAGCAAGCAGGCGGCAGTAAAATCGTCAATAAACCCATCAAAAGGCTCTACAGGCCCGAAGACAATGCATAGACAGGTTGGTTACGAATTGACCGATCTGCTCAAACAGAGTAATCTATCGGAAGATGTGACATTGGGCGCATTGGAGACGTTGTTAAGAGAGGGAATGGTGCGGCAGGTGGGAACGCTATGGGTCGCGCAGGGAGTATGGGAGGCGCTGGCGGAAGAGGCGGTGCGCCTGGTCAGCGAGCAGCATCGACAGCATCCGCTGCGTAGCGGCCTCTCAAAAGAGGAATGGCGCTCGCGTCTGAATCTCTCGCCAAAGCTGGCGGCGGACGTTTTCGCGTTGCTGGCGGCAGAGGGGCAGTTAGAGGCTGTCGGCAGCCTGCTGCGGCTGCCGGGCTTTGTGCCGCGCTTTACAGAGGCGCAGCAGCAACAGGTCAACGCCTTGCTCCAACGCTTCCGCGCCAGCCCGTTTACGCCGCCGAGCGTGGCCGAGGCGGAGGCGCTGGTGGGAGCGGAGGTGCTGGGCGCGCTGGTCGAGCAGGGACAGTTGGTGCGCGTCGGCGCCGGGAGCGAAAGCGTTCTCTTCCTGAAAGAAAGCTATGACCAGGCGCTGACCGCTATTGCGCGCTACCTGCGCGAGCATGGCACGATTACGGCGGCGCAGGCACGCGATGTCTTAGGCACGACCAGGAAATATATCCTGCCTTTACTTGAGCATATGGATATGTTGAAGATGACGCGCCGCACCGGCGATGAGCGTGTCGCCGGTCCCGCGTTACTCAAATAGCCGGTGCGAGCCTATTCCCTTTGCTTGCAGAATACGGTACAATAGGAAGCGCGGAAAAAAAGAGACCTGTGCTGTAAGGTGTGAAGTACGTAAATACATGAATGACATTTTAGGTGATCGATACCAGTTACAGGAGCCGATTGGGCGCGGCGGCATGGCGACGATCTATCGCGGGCGTGACCTGCGCATGGGTCGGGTTGTGGCGATTAAAGTGCTGCGCGAAGCGTATAGCACCGATCCCAAGTTTGTCACGCGCTTCCAGCGAGAGGCCAAAGCGGCATCATCCTTACAACATCCCAATATCGTGAATGTCTATGACTACGGCCAGACTGCCGGGAACTACTACATCGTCATGGAGATGGTGGAGGGTACCGACCTGCGCCGTTATCTGCGCTCGCGCGGCATTCTCGCCATCGACCGCGCCATCATCATCGCCCATGATGTCGCTCTTGGCCTGGGTGCCGCCCACCGCCGGGGCATCGTTCACCGCGATGTCAAGCCGCAAAATATCCTGGTGGGCCGCGACGGCTCGATCAAGCTGACCGACTTCGGCATCGCCAGCGTCTACAAAGACATCAACGCCGAACGCCTGACCACTACCGGCATGACGCTCGGCACCGTGCAATACTACGCGCCGGAGCAGGCGCAGGGCGAGATTGTTAGCCCGGCTGCCGATGTCTACGCGCTCGGCATCGTCATGTACGAGATGCTGACGGGCCGCCCGCCCTTCGATGGCGATACGCCCGTCGCCGTCGCCATGCAGCACATTCAGGACGCGCCGCAGCCGCCGAGCGAGTTGAACCCGAACATCCCGCCGGAACTGGAAGAGATCATCCTGCGCTGCCTGGAAAAACAGCCGGAGATGCGTTACCGCGACGGCAGTACGCTGGCGCGCGCGCTCGAACTGCTCGGCGACTCCGCACTGGGCGAGCCGCTGCCGCAGAATATTCCGCCGCCCACATCCATGCCTGGCTTTTCGCCTGGCCCGCTGCCCCACGACCCTGTCTATAATCCTGTGCCGCAGCGTCCCGCCGCTCGCGTCTCCGTCTCGTCTCCCAATCAGATGCCGGACGCCGCCACCTACCAGCAGCCGCAGGAGCCTGCCGCCAGCAATGGCAACATGGGCAGCCAGCTTTTAGACCAGCAGCCCACTTACGTGCAGCCCTACAGCAGCCCGCCCGGAGCAGAGACTACCCGCCCCTTCCAGCGCGGCACTATCCCACGCTCCGGCGCCGTCCAGGATTACTATGACAACAATCGTGTCGCTCACCGGGGCAGCGATTCCCGTTTTGCCAGCATCATCACCGTTCTGATCCTGCTGGCTACCCTGCTCCTGCTCGGTTTCAGCGTCTACCTGGCCTTTCAGCTTGGCTTCATCCCGCTCGGCAAGGGCGCCAGCAACACAACTACGCCTACGGTGACGCAGCAAAATGCGGTCACTGTACCCAGTTTGCTTGGGCTTAGCTATCAGGAAGCCCAGACTCAGGCGAAAAACGCCGGTTTTAACCTGCAACTCGCTTCCGGCAGCCCGCAAAGCGGCGTGGTCGTCAAGCAGGCCCCGGATGCGAATGCAACCGCTCCCTATGGCTCGACCATTACCGTAACACTGGGAGCGGGATCGCCAACCGCGACGCCAATCACGATACCCAATGTGGTTGGCATGACGCTCGACCAGGCGGAAAACGCGCTGAAGGCCGCCGGTATCACCAATATCAAAGTGGTGAATGGCGGTACCGTCGCGGGCAAAAAGGCGAACGAAGTAACCGCAGTCAGCCCGGCTGCCGGAACAACCATCCAGCCGACCACTCAGGTCACCCTCACCGTCGTCAATTCGATTGCCGGGACGCCGACCGTTACGCCGACGGCAAAGCCCAGCCCATCGCCAACCCCGTCGCCGTCGCCCTCACCCACGCCGTCGCCAACCCCGTCGCCGTCGCCTTCACCCACGCCGTCGCCTTCACCAACGATAGTGCCGACGGTGACACCGGTGCCGACCGCAGTTCCGGGAACGTAGAGAGTACAGCGAGAGAAGGGCTTGCATCAGGCCACCCGCAAGGGGTGGCCCTACTATATACGAACGGCTCGACGAGCCACGCGAAACGCTTCGTGTATAGTAGGGCCACTCCCTTTGCGGGTGGCCTGTCCAGGCAAAGATATTCAAGCCTTTTATTTACATCCCCCCCAAAGTACCAGAGGCCGCAAACTCCCTTCAGGACGGCGTTCTTTTTAACAGCGAAAAATGAACGATTGTCGCCCTGTAGTGTTTGGAGAAACGTATGAAGCGGACTTTAGTGCGAAATCTCCTGTCTGGAGTAGTGATCGTGGTGCTGCTGGGGGCCAGCTTGCTGACGCTGCACTTCGCCCACGCCGACTCAAACCAGCGCGTCCTCTTGCAGAACCAGACCGTCCCGCTCGTGCAGCAGGCGCAGTTGTTGCAGGCGGCAGACGCGAACCAGCAACTGAACCTCTCCATTGGCCTGCAATTGCGCAACGCCGATCAGCTGGATGCTCTTCTGGCGGCCATGTATGACCCGCAGTCGCCACAGTACCGCCAGTATTTGACGCCCGACCAGTTCAACCAGCTTTTTGCGCCCACCGCCAGCGATGTGCAGCAGGTGGTGAGCTTCCTGCAAGGGCAGGGCCTGACCGTCACGAATGTGGCGCCCAACAATATGCTCATCGATGCCAGCGGTACCGTCGCGCAGGTGCAGCAGGCGTTCGGCACGCAGATCAATAATTACCGGGTAGGCAGCCATACCTTCTATGCCAACGCTTCGCCGCCCAGCCTGCCCGCCTCTATCAGCGCGCTTGTCACCTCGGTGGGCGGGCTGGATAACAGCGTGCAATACAGGCCGCTTTACCGGCGCGCGCTACAGGCAAAGCTCCTCTCCGCCGCCAGCACGAGCGGTTTGACCCCACAGGACTTGCTGGGAGCCTACGGTGCCGCCTCGCTGCACAGCGCGAACATCCTGGGCGACCAGCAGACGGTGGCGCTCTTTGAACTGGATGGCTACTCACCGAGCGATGTGGCGCAATATCTCCAGACCTATAACCTGGGAACGCCGAATATTTCCACCGTGCAGATAGACGGCTTCAACGGCGCTGCCGGGGGTGGGGCTATCGAAGTGGAACTGGATATGGAAGTGGTGGCCGCGATGGCTCCCCACGCCAGCCAGATCGTCTATGAAGGACCAAACACGACACAGGGCCTCAACGATACCTACAACAAAATTATCACCGATAACAAGGCACAGATCGTCTCCATTAGCTGGGGACTGTGCGAAGCGGCTTCGGGTCCGGGCGAGTTGCAGACGCTCGACAACATGTTCAAGCAAGGGGCCGCGCAGGGCATGACCTTCTTCGCCGCCTCCGGCGACTCCGGCGCCTATGACTGCGGCGATAACAACCTTGCCGTCGACTCCCCGGCCAGCGACCCCTATGTGACGGGCGTGGGCGGCACAACCTTGCAGCTCAATGGGGGCGCGTATGGCAGCGAATCGGTCTGGTCGAACGCGAGCGCGACGACGCGCAGCCCGAAGGGCGCGGGTAGCGGGGGCGGCATCAGCAACACCTTCAAGATGCCCTCATGGCAGACTGGCCCCGGCGTGCAGAACCAGTACAGCAACGGCAACCGCGAAGTCCCCGATATCAGCGCCGATGCCGACCCCGCCACCGGCTACGCCATCTACTGCACCGTAACCAGCGCCGGTTGTCCCTCCACCGGCTGGATCACCGTTGGCGGCACCAGTGGCGCGGCCCCCCTCTGGGCGGGCAGCATGGCCCTCGTCGACCAGTACCTGCAAGCTCAAGGCAAGGCGCGCATCGGCTTCGCCAATCCCACGCTTTACAGCCTCGTCGGCGCGTCCAACCCCGCCTTCCACGATGTGACGACCGGCAACAACCTCTACTACCCGGCAACGGCCAGCTATGATCTCGCCAGCGGCCTCGGCTCGCCCGACATCGCCAGTTTCGCGCAAGACCTGGCCTCGCCCACTACAAATCCGACGCCAACGCCGAGTCCGAGTCCCAGTCCAACGCCGAGTCCAACTCCCAGCCCCAGCCCGACGCCAGCACCCGTGATTATCCAGAACGGCGGCTTTGAAAACGGTTCGTCGCCCTGGCAGGAGTCCTCTTCGGGCGGCTATGAGATGGTCACATCCTTCAACTCGCATGGCGGCTTCTATAGCGCCTACTTCTGCGGCTACGCGGGCTGCCAGGATCGCATCTGGCAGAGCTTCACGGTGCCAGCCAGCTACACAAAGCTCACCATCACCTACTGGTGGTATTCGGACACCACCAAGACCACGAGAGCCTGCCAGGATACCTTCAAAAGCTGGTTGCAGAGCGGCAATAGCACCATTCGCACGATGCAATCAAGCTGCAATACCGGCGTGACCAACACGTGGGTGCAGCAAACCTACGATCTCACCGGCACCCTGCAAGGCTACAGAGGCAAGACCATCACCCTCTACTTCCAGGGTACCAACGCCCCCGGTCAGTATCAGACCTCAGATTTCTTCATCGATGATGTAACGATAACGGTGTCATAGACGACGGGGTGGGCAACTATCCTTGCCGCGCAGGCCAGCCGCGTCCGCAGGCTAGCGGCAAGGAGCAGACCAGCCATCACCGCCAGACCAGCCATC
>CADDYT010000058.1 GCA_902810755.1 Chloroflexota bacterium | reverse complement strand
GTCATTTTGCGCTATCGTACTCATGGATTCCTCCTTGGCTATGACTGAGGTGACTTCTTTCTTCACTTCTTTTCATAGCTCAAGGAGCTGGCTTTTGCAACCCTTGATAGTTTTGGGTAATCACCAGGTCTCTCTTCTTGTCATCTTTGAGGTTTCCGTGCTACACTCTGTAAAGGATATAGCCTGCTGTATGCTCTGGCTATGCCTGGAAATTATAGTACGAGGTTGAAATATGGCGAAAACAACCTTGATTTCCGAAATGCTCAAGTTTCATTTTGGAAGTAAGATTGTCTGTACCGATGGTGAGGATGGCGATTTAGCCCGTGTGGTCGTTGACCCCCCAACTCGGCGGCTGACGGCCATCGGCGTCAAACAGGGACGTATTTTCGGCAAAACCGTTCACCTGCCCTTCGATAGCGTTGATAATGCGACCAGTGATGGCGTGAGACTGCGCGTCTCGCTGGCGGATGTCGCTGCTGCCAGCAGTGGGCCGGTTGAGGGGGCGCGGCTGGATAGCAAAAGCAGTGTGGAACTGAGCGGCAGCGCGAGCAGGGGGACGCTGGAACTGGTCGCGGTGCATCCGGGCAGCGGCGAACTGGCCTATATCGTAACTCACAATCTGCGCGCCGGGCAGGATACGCTCATTCGCGCAGAATACATCACCTCCCTGGCGAACAGTCAGGTCAAGGTCACGATTCCACAGACGACGCTGGAACTACTGCCGCCCTACCGGCCCGATAGCGTCCTTCAGCGCGAGGTCGAGCGCACGCTATTTGCCGTCACAGCCCTGCATGTAGACCTGAAGGGCATCACCCTGCGCGTCCTTGACGGCGTCCTCTACATTGACGGCAACATCTCCAGTAAACTGCGCAGCGACATGGTGACAGACCAGGCGATGGGGGTGGAGGGTCTGCTGGAAATCAAAAATCGGCTCGTGGCCGACGATGTCCTGCAGGCAGACCTGGCACGCGCGCTGGGCGACGACCCGCGCACCCGCGACCTGCCCATCGGCGTCTACCCGCGTCTGGGCGTCGTGCGCCTGAGCGGCGCGGTGCATAACAACGGCCAGAAGGCCGCCGCCGAAGAGATCGTGCGCAACTTCCCCGGTGTCCGTTCCGTCATCAACGACCTCGTTGTCGACCCCAGAGCCGCCCTCCTGCGCGTCATGGCCCCATCCGAAGGCGGCAACACCGAAGATATCGTCCCCGGCAAGTGGGTTCGCCATACCGGCTAGTCTCATACCATGACCAACTATCCCTACCATGTCATGCCGTATGCTGGCTCCCCGTCACAGGTCGACAGCGCACCCGCCAGGGGTGGCCCTACTCTAGACGACGGCTCCACAAGCGGCACGAGCCGCCTGTATAGAGTAGGGCCACCCCTGGCGGGTGGCCTGCGCTGCCGGGTCGTATAAGAGGAAGCCGGCAGGCCAGCAGAGGGAGCTAGCATGCCGTAAGAGACTCGTTTGGATGGCTGAGTGGAACCAGGACGCAGTTGCTCTGCGCCCTGCCCTGCCTCCTCTCCTCAGCCTGACACATCCGAGGGTGCTTTTTTGATGCTATCACCGGCCATTTTGCTTGCAAGAGCATCCCGTTTACAACGAGGTACTCTTGCTCTTTGATTAGATTATTATAAGTTTTCTTTATTGCAGTGCTTTATTTGTAGATATCCCATGCCACGTATGCTATGATTTAAGCAAACCTTCCATACAATAAGCAAAGAAGCAAAACAGGTGATGGCTTGCTATGAACAAGTGGCCGGGACCTGTCATGCTGAGCGCAGCGAAGCATCGGCGTGGGACCATACCGCCTGCTTGCTCACCAGAGATGTTTCGTTGCGCTCAGCATGACAGGTGAAGGAGCCTTTTTTACAGCTTGCCATGAAACGCTGACGCGCCCATATCATGCTGAGTGCAGCGAAGCATCTCAGTGAATTCGCCCCTGTCGTAGATGCTTCGCTGCACTCAGCATGATATGGGCGCTTGAGGCAGGCGATGAAATGAGGAGAATATCATGGGAGATTTGCGTGTGCATGGAGCGACGGTGACGGTGAACGCGCCCGTCCATGAAGTCTATCAACTCTTCACGCACTTTGATCAGTTTCCGCGCTTTATGAAGTTCGTCAAAGAGGTCAAATATCTGGATAAGGAACACCGGCGCACCCACTGGGTAGCAGATGTCTTCGGGCATGATGTGTGGGATGCTGTCGATGAGGGCTGGATTGAGGATCGCCGCATTGGCTGGCGTTCAATCAGCGGGCTGAAGAATAGCGGCAGCGTCGAGTTTGGCGAAGCTGGCCCCGGCAGAACATGGATTAACGTGCAGGTAATGTATGACCCGCCGACTGGCTTCATCGGCGAGATCGTCAACGATCTGGCGGCGAGCAACCGTTTCGACGAGGCGTTGCAGGAATCCATGGACGAGTTTGCCCGACTGGTAGACAACGCGCCGCCTGGCGGGCTTGATCCGAACTCACCCAATTACGTGTTTGGTAGAAATGTTGCCCCGAACCCTTCCGGCGTCTCACATATGCAGGAGGCCGGGCCGGTGCTGGCCCCTGGTGAGCCGCAAGATATGGTGCGCCAGCCTGTCACCGGCAATATGATAGATGAGGGGATAACTCCGCTCGATCTGGGTACCGTTGGAGGTGGACAGATACCGGGTGCAGGCACGAAGATCGGTGAGCCGGCGGCTGCTCCGGTAACGCAGGCAACAAATCCTACCGATCACAACGTCATAGACCGTACTGCCCGCAGCAATCTGGGAGGGCGCAATCCGGGGCAGGAACAGTCCTCGATGGGTGATCGCGACGTAGATGCAACTGGTTCGCGGAGAAATGTGAACGAAACTGCGAGGCCGATGACATCGCGCGCGCCGGAAGTTGTCAATCGAGCGACCGGGCAAGAGAACAGCACAGCCAGCCGTATTGAGGATGTTGCCAGCAAGACGGGTGAAGCCAATCCTTCACAGCCACCGCACGAGGAACAGGGGTCCGAGCGGCGCCTGGGCGATTTCCTCAGAGAGCGTGGCTATGTGGGCCAGAATCCCAGGGTGATGCCCACCCATGAAGCCACACCCACCAATGAAGAGGAAAGCCGACCCCAGACCGTTCACACCCAGAACCCTGCCGAGACGGGGCATGAGGTGGAGTGAAGTCCCCTGACCGTGCCGCCGCAGGCCACCCGCACAGACCACCCGCATCAGGCCAGCCGCCAGGGGTGGCCCCAGAGGCGTTAACTGAAGGCCGCCGCAGGCCAGGCAGGCCAGCCGCCAGGGGTGGCCCTCCTCTAGACGATGGCTCCACAGGCGGCACGAGCCGCCCGTCTAGAGGAGGGCCACCCCTGGCGGCTGGCCTGATGCGGGTGGCCTGTGACGGTGGCCTGATGCGGGTGGCCTGCGGCGGCCTGAAGAGAATGGTTCTGAGGCCATCCCCTGGCGGGTGGCCTGCGGCGGGGGCCTGCCGGGCCTATGGCCTCAGCGCCTGATCCAGATCGGCCAGAATATCGTTGATATCTTCGATACCAACCGAGAGGCGGATACAGCCGTCGGTGATGCCGATGTGCTGACGTTCGCTGGCGGTCAGGTCGCGGTGCGATGAGATGGGAGGGTAGCTTACCTGCGTCCAGGTATCGCCGAGCGTGGTGGCGGGAAGGCAGAGGCGCAGCGCGTCCATAAAGCGGAACGCGGCCTCGCGTGTCTGCTCTTTCAGCTCAAATGAGAGCAGGCCGCCGTACTGCGCGCAGGCCAGCAAGCGGGTTGCCAGCTCGTGTTGTGGATGGTCAGGCAGCCCTGGATAATAGACACGCTCGACGGCGGGATGCTGTTGCAGGAAACGCGCCGTTTGCAGGGCGTTGGCGCAGTGGCGCTGCATACGCAGGGACAGTGTGCGCAGACCGCGTACCACCAGATAGAGTTCAAAGGGGCCGGCCATTGCCCCCAGCATGGTGCAGGTTGTGCGCAACTGATCGAGCAGCACGCGCTTCGCGCTGACGACCACGCCAAGCGTGCTATCACCATGGCCGCCCAGGTATTTCGTCGCGCTATGCACCACCAGATCAAACCCATGCTCGATGGGCCGTAGCAGGCAAGGCGTTGTGAAAGTGCTATCGATGACGCTCACCGCCCCCACTTCCCGCGCGGCGGCGCTGATGGCATCCACATCGATCACTTTCACCAGCGGATTTGAGATGCTTTCCACGAAGATGATATCCGGCTCCTCCTGGCGGATAAGGTTGGCGGCATCGCTGCCGTGCAGGTTATGCAGCACGACCTGCACGCCCATTGGCGCAAAAATCTTGCGCAGCAGGCCGATAGACGAGCCATAGATATCGCGCGCGGCCACGATCTTCGCGCCGGGAGCAAGCCCTGCCGCCAGCAGCGCGGCGTGAATGGCGGCCATGCCGGAGCCGAAGGCTACCGCGCCAATGCCTGCTTCGGCCTGCGCCATCACCTGCTCAAATTCGCTGGCGTTCGGGTTGCCCTGCCGCGCGTAGACATAGCTCGCTTCCCCCGCAGCAGTAGTGCCGCTAAAGGCCGCGTCAAGCGCGACAGCATTCGCGTGTACGTAGGTGGTACTGGTGTAAATTGGCTGTACAGATGGGACACCGGAATCGCCTGTTGGCTGGCCTGCGCTTTGACACGTACCTCCATGAACCAGCAGCGTTTCCAGTGTCCAGGATGGAGTAGGTTTTTCTTTCATGCGATACCTCGTGCGGGTGAAGCGATCAAAGACCTTCCCAGATTCCCCAGCGCCAGCGAGGCGCAGGCATACAGGCCTGGCAGCCAGTAGGGAACGCCAATGAAATCAGGATGAACATACACAAAAGCCCCTGCTGCGACCAGCCACATTTCGATCAATGTGCCGGTAATGGCCGTGATGAGGGCGAGCAGCAGATTTTGCCAGCTTCGTCCGGCCAGCAGCCAGAAATTGAGATAGATCAGGCACAACAGCGCGACCTTCTCTACCGAGAACAGGGCGGTGGCGCTGATCAGATAAGCCAGCACTAACCATGATAGTTCGGCCACGCTGACCACTAGTCGGCGCGGGCGTCGCACCTGTCCCAGTAAGGGAGCGACCAGCGCGTGCGAATAGCCGATGGCGGCGGCAGCAGCTCCGAAGAGCAGCGGCACCCACCAGGCAATGCCGACAAACTCCGGCCCCGGATAGTGTTCGACTCCGCTCTGCACGTGAAACGCATCCAGCGCGGAGCCGATAGTCGCCCCCAGCGCGAAGAGCCAGAGCAATGCAACGCCGTTTTTCATATAGCCATAAATTCTCTTGCTATGTAAGGTCAGGGTGTACAGAGACGGTTAAGATAACGAAGGGAGGCGAGCAATTCATCGATGGGTGGAAGGTCAGCTTCCTGTTCCGCCGTCCACTGCTGGTAGAGGGCATTGTACCGGTCTGCCAGCACGATAGAGGGGTGCAGGGTGCCGTTGGCCTTTTCCCATTGTGTATAGCGCGCGATCACGTCTCCCTGCGGGTTGCCGAGCAGGGGGAACGGCAGGTGCAGCTCTGCGCGCAGATTGTTGATGACCGGATCGGGCGTAATTACCAGGATCGAGCAATCCTCTTCGCGGAAAGCCGCGTAGTGCCGCGCGAACTCACGCAGCAGGCCCCGTGTCTCGCTCGATGAGATGCTGCGCGTAAAGAGTAACACAAGGTGTTGCCGTTGCTTATAATTCCAGGGACTGTACATCATACCATCCGCATCCGGCAGGGAAAAGGACGGGATAAGCTGGCCCGGTTCCAGTAAGGGTTGAGCGGCTTTGTCTCTGTCTGTCATCGTGTCCTCGCTTCTATCGAAATTGCCAGTGTTTATGATGCTCTGTGCCTGACATATGTAAGACATCTTCTCTGATCTGCCAGGCAATTTCTTTCGTGCTATGATATTGATTGTACCGCATAGAAGCGGACTTTGCTCTCGGATGAGAGGGTTCGAGATGCAATATTTGCTATCTGAGAAAAGGAGCTTTGTATGACGGCATCCAGTCATTCTCCCTTTGACACGACGCTCTCTGGCGAGGAGATCATGCGCCAGTTTTTCCCCACTTCGCCCTATGTTGCCTATCTTGGCCTCCAGCTTACGGAGATGCAGCCGGATATGGCGGTTCTCACCATGCCATTTCGCGATGAGCTGGTCACAATTGGCGCGACGGTGCATGGCGGCGCAGTTGCCTCGCTGATCGATACCGCCGCGATGGTCGCGGCATGGTCAGGTGCGACTGTCCCGGCCAACGGTCGGGGAACCACTGTCGGCCTGACCGTCAACTATCTGGCCGCCGCGCAGGGCGAGGATCTCAAGGCCATTGCTCGTGTGCTGCGGCGCGGGCGCAGCCTGGTCTATCTGGATGTCGAAGTGCAGACTCTGGCAGGAATGCTGGTGGCGAAGGGTCTGGTCACCTACAAGCTTGGCTGAGCGGAAAATTGCGGTCGAAAAAAGTGCTTGCATTCGGCACCGGGAAGACGCATAATAGAGATGGTCTGGAAATTTGTCTGGGAGGTGTTCTAAAAAGCGACCATGAAAGGAAAAATGACGGCGGCCCTCAAAGCTGAGGCGGCGCCGGGAGCGTCGTTTGCTCGTGTTGATATTCCTCAAATCGGCCCGCGTGATGTACTGGTGCAGGTGAAAGCCGCCTCTATCTGCGGTACAGACATGCATATCTATGAATGGGATGCATGGGCGCAGAGCCGGATGAAGATTCCCCGTATCTTCGGTCACGAGTTTGCCGGTGAGATTGTAGAGACCGGCAGGGAAGTGACCGGCCTTTCCCCCGGCGATTTTGTGGCGGCAGAGACCCATATCACCTGCGGCCACTGCTACCAGTGCCTGACGGGGCAAGGGCATATCTGCCAGAATGTGCAGATCATCGGCGTTGACCGCGACGGCGCGTTTGCCGAATATATCGCCATTCCCGCCAGCGTGGCCTGGAAAACGGGCAAAGAGATCGATCACAGCGTAGCCTCTATTCAGGAGCCGTTTGGTAACGCCGTGCATGCCACCTACGCGGGCGAAATTGCCAACAAGACGGTGGCGGTCTTTGGCTGCGGGCCGATTGGCCTGTGGGCCGTCGGGCTGGCGCACATGTCCGGGGCCAGCAGCGTCTTCGCCGTTGAGCCGAACAACAAACGCCTCGATATCGCCACGCGCATGGGCGCCGACTACACGCTCAATCCCCGTGAGATCGATGCTGTGCAGCGTATCCTGGAGATCACCGATGGGCTGGGGGTAGATGTTGTGCTGGAAATGTCGGGCAACCCGCAGGCCATTCGTCAGGGCTTCAAGGCGCTGCGCAACGGTGGTCGCGTCTCCCTGCTGGGCCTGCCGTCGCGCATGGTCGAGCTTGATCTGGCGAACGATATCATCTTCAAGGGCGCGACCGTGCAGGGCATCTCCGGGCGGCGCATCTTCGACACCTGGTTTCGCACACGCCGCATTCTAGAGAGCGGCCAGCTTGATCTGAAGCAGGTCATCACCCATACCCTGCCCTTCGATCAACTGCACGAGGCAATGGAGATCATGAAATCTGGCGATTGTGGCAAGATTGTTCTTACATTTTGAGGCTTGTTCAGAGAGGAACAGAACAGAGGGAAACGATGGACAAATTGCAACAGTTTCTGACCGGCGAACTCGACGCGCTGCGCGAGAAGGGCATCTTTAGCCGTCCTCGCGAGTTGCAGTCGGAGCAGAAGGCCACCGTCATCATGGATGGACGCGAGGTCATCGAGCTTTCTTCCAATAACTATCTCGGATTGAATACCCACCCGCGCCTGCGCGAGGCAGCCATCAAGGCCATTGAGCAGTATGGCGTGGGTTCTGGCGCGGTGCGTACTATCGCCGGTACGATGACGCTGCATAATGTACTCGAAGAGAAGCTGGCACGTTTCAAACATACCGAAGCTTCTCTGACCATCCAGTCTGGCTATGCCACGAATCTCGGTGTCATTAATGCCTTAATGCTGGAGGGCGATGTCATCATCAGTGACGAACTGAATCACGCCAGCATCATCGACGGCACCCGCCTGAGTAAAGCTACGCGCAAGATTTTCCCACACAAGGATATGGCGGGCCTGCGCAAGGTGCTGGAAGAGTCAAAGGGCGCGAACAAGGTGATGGTCGTGACCGATGGCGTCTTCAGCATGGATGGCGATATCGCGCCCCTGCCGGAGATCGTCGATCTGGCCGAAGAGTATGGCGCGTTCGTTATGGTGGATGACGCCCATGCCAGCGGCGTGCTGGGCAAAAACGGGCGCGGCAGTGTCAGCCACTTCGGGCTGGATGGCCGTGTGGCGCTGCAAATCGGCACGCTCTCCAAAGGTATCGGTGCGCTGGGCGGCTACGTGGCTTGCAGCCAGGATATGAAGGACTACCTGATGTTGCGCGCACGCCCCGTCCTCTTCAGCACCTCTCATCCACCCTCTGTCGTCGCCACCTGCATCGCCGCCATTGAACTGCTGGAAGAGGATACGAGTCTGATAGACCGGCTCTGGGAAAACACCCGTTTCTTCAAGCGCGGCCTCGAGCAGCTTGGCTTCAACACAGGCAAGAGCGAGACGCCCATCACCCCCGTCATCGTCGGTGAAGGCGCGCTGGCCATGCGCCTGAGCAGCCGCCTCTTCGAGGAAGGCGTCTTCGCCCAGGGCATCGTCTATCCCACCGTCCCCGCCGACAAGTGCCGCGTACGCACCATCGTCACCGCCATCCACACTCGCGACGAACTCAGCCGCGCGCTGGATGCCTTCGAGAAGGTGGGCAGGGAACTGAACATCATCTCATAGCGCGACATGAAAAAGTGGCCCGGACGTGGCATCAGCGCAGCGAAGGATGCCACGTCCGGGCCACTTTTTCATAGCGCGGAATGAGTGGTGATATTCCATCTTTTACGCAATGGATAACGGTGGGCCTAGCAGTTCCATGCCGTGCGCCCGCCATAATGCCGGGTCTTGAGGTGGCATCGCATTGGCTTTCGTCACTTCGCGGAAAAAGGCTTCCATCTTTCCGGCGGGCAGAAACGCGATCAGAATCCGACCGCGTGCTTCCCCGACAAAAGCCCAGGCGTGGGGAACCCGGCGTGGGGCCAGTAGCGAATCTCCTGGATAGAGGCGGAAACGTTGCTCCCCCACTTCGAACAGGAACTCGCCTTCGAGGATATAGAACCATTCTTCCTGGTCGTAGTGCAGGTGATGCGCCGGGCCACCTTTCGCCCGGAAGGTGTTTTCCAGAATGAGGAGGTCACCCGGATTCGGCGTGATCACTTTGAAGGTAATCGTACTGATGCCAAGACTGCGCTGCTCACCTTCACAATCAGCGCCAGCAGCGAGAAGCAGGGCCTTCGGCCAGTCGGTTGATCTCGCTTCGCTCATCACTTTCTCCTTTTCATGCTTCTGGTCAAAGCTCTTTGCTCTCCACAACCTCAACGATGCGCACCTGTGGATTCTCGATGATCGTTCCCTGCACGCTACGCCACACCCCACGCATTGCTGCGAGAAGGCCTTCTGCCTTGTCTAAGCTATCGAATTCGAGTTCAATGATGGCATAGTTTGGATTGTCTATTGGTCGTAGCACTCGGTAGTGGCGTACCCCCGACTGTTTCCGGTTGACAGGATCGCTGTCGAATGCTTTCTGCCAGGCTTCGTAGTTGAGAACCGGGTGTTCAATTTGCAAGATAACCATGCTGGTTCCTTCCTTTTTAATAGATCTGTAGTAAAACAAATGGTAGGTCTGGTGTTTCTGTTTTGCCTTCTCACACAAGTGTAACTTGCTTCTCTGAGCTGAGACTGTGAACAGGCTGAGAGGAAGCTGAACAAGCAAGCGCACTCAATGTATGGAGAGTCCTGAAAAAGGTTTTTACGATAGAACCACTGCACAGACGATAGCGTAGCTGCTGTGCTATATTAAAGTGTAGGCAAGCCAACGTATTGCTCGGACAGAGGCAGTTCTAACAGGCAGTCAGAAAGGAACCCGTGATGGCAACACCGGTAACGAAAAATTCCGCGCAGGCGGTGCAGATCACCGTATCATTATTGCAGGATTTACTGGGAGGCGATCAGCCGTATAACTTCGCGGTACGGCTCTGGGATGGCACGGTATGGGAGCCGTTGCCGGGGCAACCTGCTCGCTTCACGCTGGTATTGCAACATCCAGGAGCGTTGCGCAGCATGTTCTTGCCGCCGAATGATCTGACAATGGGCGAAGCATATATCTATAACGATTTTGATGTTGAGGGGGATATCGAGGCCGTGTTTCCGCTCGCGGAACAGTTCATGAACGGGCAGTGGGGCAAGATGGAGCAGGTGCGGTTCGGCAAGCGGCTTTTGAGTTTGCCGAAGGTGGCTCAGTCGCGCCCTGATGATGCGGCGGCGAAGTTGCGCGGCGCTCGCCACTCGAAGGAACGCGACCGGCAGGCCGTGAGCTATCACTATGATCGCTCCAACGATTTTTACGCGCTCTGGCTCGACCGGCGCATGGTCTATTCCTGCGCCTACTTCGCCACGCCCGACGATGATATTGATACAGCACAGGAGCGCAAGCTGGACTATATTTGTCTCAAGCTGCGTCTGCAACCGGGGGAACGCTTGCTGGATATTGGCTGCGGCTGGGGTGGCCTGGTCATTTACGCCGCGCAGCACTACGGCGTTGAAGCGTATGGCATCACATTAAGCCGACCACAAGCCGAACTCGCGCAGCAGCGCATCGCGGAGGCTGGATTGGGAGATCGCTGCCGCGTTGAGGTGCGCGATTACCGTGATGTGAACGCGGACCAGGCATTCGACAAGATTGTGAGTGTGGGCATGTTCGAGCATGTAGGCGAGGCGTTGCTGCCTACCTATTTCAAGCAGGCGTGGGGCCTGCTGCGGCCCGGCGGCGCGTTTCTCAATCACGGTATCGCCAGCGGCAGCACATTGCAAGGGCAGCAGGGGCCGAGCTTTGTCGGTATCTACGTCTTTCCCGATGGCGAACTGGTGCCGATCAGCACAACGCTGCGCGTGGCCGAGACGAGCGGCTTCGAAGTGCGCGATGTCGAGAGCCTGCGCGAACACTACGCGCTGACCCTGCGTCACTGGGTCCACCGGCTGGAAGCGCGGGCAGAGGAGGCGTGCCGCCTCACCAGCGACCTGGTCTATCGCATCTGGCGGCTGTATATGGCTGCCTCCATCTACTCCTTTCAGACCGGCAGCAACAACATCTATCAGACGCTGCTGGTAAAGCCCGATCGCGGCAAAAGCGGTCTGCCGCTCACCCGCGCCGACTGGTACGCCTGAGAGAATTGTTGCAGGTGGTTCATTGCCTCCTACCGTCATCCTGAGTGGAGCGAATATCTGGCTGTTATTATACGTGGCTACCTGGTTTGCTTGAGAGGATTTGCTCATGTGGTTCATCGCCTTAAAGGGCTTGCCCGGCTGCGGCAAAAGCACAGTCGGGCGCGCCCTCAGCCGCCAGCAAGGTTGGCCGCTCATCGACAAAGATGATATCAAGGACATCCTGGAAGCGCAGATGCCAGAATCAGGGCCGCTGGCCTACGCAACAATGTTCATTATTGCGCGCCGCCAGCTTTTACAGGGCCTCGATGTCATCTGTGACAGCCCGTTAAATTTCCCCGTGAGCTACGAAAAGGCGCGCTCTATCGCCGAAGAGACAGGAGCCACGCTTGCCATTATCGAATGCCGCTGTTCAGACCCGCAAGCGTGGCAGCGGCGCATCGATGCACGCAAAGCCCTGCATCTCCCGTCCCATCATCAGACTGACTGGCAGGCATTGCAGGCAATTCTTCCACAGATGCGCGCCACCGCCAGCTATCCTATCACCGACCTCCACCTCATCGTGGATACCATGCGCCCACTTGTTGAGGTGGTTGGCGAGATTGTGGGGTGGATAGAGCAAATATCAAGCCATGAGAAAGCATCGTCGGCATGTCATTCTGAACGGAGCGAAGAATCTGAGGCGACTACCTGGACGGCGTGGCCCATCAGAGATTCTGAGCGCAGCGAAGAATGACATGCCAGAGGACGTTTTTTTACAGCAAGGGAATAGAGTCTGAAGAGGCTGTAGAAAGCCCAAAGGGCAAAGCACAGCTTTCTGGCTTTGCCCTTTGTTTCGGTTGCCTGATAGCGGTAGATTAGTCTACATCGAGAATGTCGCCGGAATTGCCGGTGCTGGCATTGACCCAGACTCCATCAGCTTTGCCCGCGTCAGGAGTACCGGCTTTGTCATGTCCGACATACGTCCAGCCCCAGGGGTTTTCGTTAAATGAGAAGCTCTGGCTGCTCTGGTCAAAGTATTTGCTCGTCCAGTCAATGGCGCCTGGACAACCATTATCGCTGCCGTCCGGGTTGATAACACACTGGTAGTCGACGGCATTGCCCTGATTGACCTTGCCGACAAGCGGCCAGTTCGTTGGATCACTTACATCCAACGGCCCGGTAATTTGTGCTTCATAGCCGCCTTTTATTGTACCCACCTCGTCTCCGGTGAGAATGCCACCATTGCTGCCAACACTGCCCGGGCTTTTCTGTCCAGGCTGCGCAGCAAATGTTCCGTTATACTGGACCACTGCGCAATATGTATCGGAGCCGACATTCCATACTTTGATAGTGCGGCTAAAGGCATCAAGCGCCCAGTAATTTCCTGCCTGACCAGAATCGGCATCATTGATAACAGATTCTGTCACATTGACCAGCAAATTTCCTTTGTTTGCACCCGGACATGTGAATTTGAAAGCATTACTGGTCGGTTGCGCACCGGGTTTCCCCACCTGGTGTTCCAGTTTCAGCACTGAAGGGCCACGTGAGACAGGAGAATTCGTGCGCGCGCTGGCTGCGAACGAAGGCATAAATACTACTACCAACGCAAATACGACGATCAGTAAAGCACCCCCGAATACGAACTTTTTCACCGGACTTCCTCCTTTTAGATCAACTGTTTTTGAAACATATATCTACTATATGCTAGAGGATAGTATAGCATATTTTACTACTAAATTGCAATAACCTGGATCACCAGTTACGTGATAAAAGAGTAGAAATGATAAGCTGGTGGCTGGTACAATTTGATGTCTTGTATAACGACTGCACGATGTTATTCATGATGGCACCTGTTGTTCCCCTGCTAATGAGGATGATGCGCGTTCTCGCGTTCTTGAAAATCTTGCCAGATACCCCCATTTCCCCTATACTGGTTGAGATGGGAAAGGTATGCTTCTTGTGAGCGAATTGCACGGAGTAGGAGATAGTTCGATCTGTGAAAGAGAAACTTAAAGGGTGGCTGGCAGGTATCATTTTTCGCCTCATTGCTTTGTTGACGTTAGGGCAGATTTCGCCGATTCTCAGCGCGTGTGTCATTATTGAGCAGGATGGCAAGTTTCTGTTGATTGACCGCGCCGATGGCCTGGGCTATACCATTCCCGGCGGTATTGTGCGCTATCGCGAGACGGTGGAGCAGTGCGTTTTGCGTGAGACGCGGGAGGAGACAGGCTATATGGTGACTATCGAGGGTCTTGTAGGTGTCTATTCCGCGCTCAAGCGCGATCCGCGTCTGCGTGCCGTCTCCATTGCCTACCGGGGTTCGATTGTTAATGGGACGCTGCATGGTTCTGGCGAAGGCGAACCGGGCTGGTACGAGCCGGAGGAGGTATTCGGGCATATGGCCTTTGATTGTGAGTCCATGCTTAAAGATTATCTGGGCGGCAAGCAGCGCCTCTCTTGAGCCGATACAGGAACGTACACAGGCATTGCTGTCTATTTTTGGCCGTCGCGCAAATGGTTCCCTGATATGATATAGTATCAGTCAAATCCGTGTTGATAGATATCCTGTTGAAAATTGGCCCAAACGTGTCATGCTGAGCGCGAGCGAAGCATCTGAGTGAGCCAATAGCGTGCAGGTGGGCCTACAGATGCTTCGCTCGCGCTCAGCATGACACGTTCGAGGGAGGCGGTTTTCAATAGCGAGCGAGGAGGAGAACGATGCCGATTTGTGTGATCTGTGATGATACCGGGCTGCAGAACTCAGATTCGGCCAACCCGCAATTTTGTTTTTGTTCGGCTGGCAAGCAGGCGCGGCGGCAGTGGGAGGCGAGCCGGGCCGGGAAAGAGGGCAAAGGGCAGAGCGGGCAGGGCGGCCAGCCAGTACCGGCCAGTTTTATCGATGTCGCCCGCCTGGACGAGGTTAATGCCAGCGTTGATGCCATGCGCGCCTCGTTGTTTGGTTCGTCTGCCAGCGAGAGCGCGATCGCGCCAACAAAACACACCGCCGTGCAGTTGCTCTACCAGGTAGCGCACGCGGGCCATGAAGTTTCTGTCGTTGAGGCCACCCAGTTGTATGAACTGGCAAAAGCCCTTGAGGAATTTCTGAATGCCCTGGCGCCAGTGGGCCGCAATCTGAAGCGGTAAATGCATCAAGGGCAGGGGGCTTGATGGCATGCGTATAGCAAAAATGGGTAGCAAACATTGACAGATGGGTATATCCTCATCTATACTCGCAAAGAGAGCATGCTCTTGTAAGAGACCAGTGCATCGTCCTGAGAGAAACCATGACCCTCGGCGGGGATTCTTTGATGTCTGCTTCCAATCAAGTGAAGAGGACAATGTATTGTACCTGATGGAGGAGAGAAAACAACTTCGAAACGCACTGGTTCATTTGAGCAGAGAGGGGATAATTCATGATTTGTCCGCGTTGTGGCAATGAGTGGGATGCAAGCAAGAGTCCTTGCACACGTTGTGGTCTGGTAATACGCATGCCTGGCAAATCAGGCCCGCTGAATCGCACCTCCACTCCACTTCCAAAAAGTCCGTCAGGCCCATATCAGGGGGCGTCAGGCCCGTCCAACCCCTATCAAGCGACGTCGTCGGGTCTGTCCAATCCGTATCAGAATGGAGCAAATCCGTCCCAGGGTGGCAGTGCATCGCAATCTGGCCCGCAAACTCCCATACGGCAGCAGGGGAGAGCTTCATATGCCGCGCGTGGCCCCGCGCCGACGACGAATGTACCGCCGACTCCCTCATCTCGACCCTCGGTTCCTGTTACGCCTCGTCCCACGAATTTTTCATCTGCGATGCCGAAGCCAGCAGCGGCCCCCTCAATGCCTGAGACTGCGCGTCCTCCTATTTCTTCCCCGGCAAGATCGGCATTTGAGAATCCTGAGGCTAGCAGGCCGGGAGGCAGAAGCGCGGCGAGTGTGCCGCCCACTCCCTCACCCCGGAATAGCTCGTCTCCGGCGACTGCCGAACCTTTCGCGGCGAGAGGCGTTCCTTCTCGCCCATCGACGCCGTCTTCCATGCGTTCGGGGCCAGCTCCTTCGGGTTCGTTTGCTCCTACCGAGACTATGCCGCCGGAAAGGTCGCGCCCGCAACCTCCCCTGCGCGCCAGTCGCCTGGTGACGGATCCCCTGGCCAGTGATGCCTTCCAGACGCAGCAGGCGAGACAGCCACAGCAACCGCCGAACTCAGAACCACGCCGTCCGACGCCTGCTTCCACAGGTGCAGGCGTCACGGGAGATATGCGCCCACTCGCGCCGGGAACGCTTCTTCGCGGGGGTCGCTATCGCCTGCAAGAGCAGGTAGAGCGCCAGGACTGGCTCTCTGGCGTTTATGAGGCGGTCTGGATTGCCCAGGATGCCGGGCGCGGCGGCTCGCAGGTAATGGTTTGTGAGGTAGTGCTACCGGAAAACTCCCTTGTGACGCAGACAACATTGCGCACGGCGACAATAGCATTGACTTCTGTCGGACGTCATCCCCATATTCCCACGCTCTGGGATGCCTTCAGCCATCAAGGACGTAACTTCTTCGTTTTTGAGGCCGTTGATGGCGAATCTTTGCTGGCGCGCATGCGCCGTACCGGCCACGCCTTGCCGGAGCAGGATGTCGTCGAGTGCTGCCTCCAGATGACGGAGGTGCTGGAATTGCTGGCGCAGCAGTCCCCGCCGCTGGTGCATGGGCTGATTCGCCCTGAACATATCATCATCAGTCGGCCTGGCTCGCAGTATATGCTCTCGACATTTTCTGTTATCCTGGCGGGGGGCGCGACCCAGTTTGTCTCCGGCATTGACCGCACACGCCTGACCCCCTATACCGCCCCGGAGTTTGTGCGCGGTCTGATCGATGTGCGCACCGACCTTTATTCCCTGCTGGCAACGGCCTATCACGCGGTCACTGGAAGCGCGCCGGCAGGTGTCAGTGGCAGTATTCCGCAGGCGCAGCGTATCAACCCCAATGTCTCGGCCCAGTTCGATGCTATCCTGTCGAAGGGCCTGCGTCCGGTTTCCAGCCAGCGGTATCAGCGTCCCTCTGAACTGCGCCAGGATTTGCTGGCCATGCGTTCGGTGAGTAGCACGCTCGTTTCCAGCCCCGAAGGACGGGCTGCACCGGCGTCCAGAGCGTCCGTTGCCGCTGATCGGCCCTCGGCCCCTGGTTTTGCCGCGCAAAGCGTGCAGGAGAGCGTTGCGCAGGCATTCCAGTCTCTGGCCCCCACAGAAGTCGATCTGCAAGAGAACAGGACGCTTCTGGCGCGCCCGGAGGAGCTTCCTCCCATCTCTCAGGGCAATGATATGCTCCAGTCCGCTCTCTGGGTCGGCCTGATTCTGGTTGCTTTGATCCTGCTGGTCGCGCTCGCTCACGGCTTTGCATAGAGGATACGAAAATAGGCGCGCCTCAATCGCGCTCCTACGAATGGTGTGTCTCTTTCGATTTTGCTGGTCTACTTCTCCCAGGGGAAAGCGACAGGAATCGGCCCTTTTCCGGCTTCTCCTCTGGGATTGAAGAAAACACTAATGCCTGCGCGTCACGACGAAATCGATCAGTTCGTCGAGTACCTGGCGGTCTGGCGATGCCGGAAAATGGTTGAGCGCCTGCCGCGCTTTGTCGGCGAAGATATATGCCTGGACAAATGATCGCTCGATAGCGGGGCCTGCCGTTACCCACGCCACCACTTCTCGCACCTCTTCATCTG
This sequence comes from Chloroflexota bacterium, assembly GCA_902810755.1. The sequence goes on along the minus strand of CADDYT010000058.1, from coordinate 20,697 downwards.
CATGCGTCCCCGCATCATTGAGCAGGCGCTGGACTTTCTGATAGTGGCCGTTCTGTGGCTGTCCCTGCAGGGCGTAGATGAGCGGCAGCGTCACCATGCCCTGGCGCAGGTCGTTACCCGCCGGTTTGCCGATGGTGGTCTGATCTTCGGTATAGTCCAGCACATCGTCGATGATCTGAAAGGCGATACCGAGATTCAGACCATAATCATGGAGATAGCTTATCTCTTCCTCTGTAGCTCCGCTGACGATGGCTCCGCCTTTGCAACAGGCAGCCAGCAGCGCAGCCGTTTTGCGACTGATCTTATCGTAATAACTCTCCATAGTTAGATCGATACGCCCCGCTGTCATCATCTCCAAGATGGTGCCTTCACAGACGGTCGCCACTGTATCGGAGAAGAGGTGGTTGATGCGGTTATCGTTGATATCGGCGATCAAGCCTGCCGTTTTCGCGAAGTAGTAATCGCCGAGCAGGATGGCAATGTTATCGCCCCAGATGGCATTCACTGTCGGGTTGCCGCGCCGGGTTTTTGCGTTATCTACAATGTCATCATGTATAAGGGTTGCGAGATGCACCATCTCAAAGGCAACACTCAACGGGAGCAGTTTATCAAAGCGATACGTGTTCAACTTGCCTGAAAGTAAGGTGAGTGCGGTTCTCAGGCGTTTGCCGGGCGAGCCGAGCGCGTGCATGGAGGCCGAATTGAGGATATCGAGGCCGGAGGTGGCTCGCTCCTCAAAAGTAGCATCAACTTTTTCGAGATCAGCCTGGATACCGGCAAACAGTCGGCTCAACGTGGCCGTGTCATTCATAGAGATATTCTCCCATTCAGGACACCGCTCCCCGTGCGTCCCGGAGCAGTGTCCTGTATGATTGGCGTATAAAGAGAGGCGGCCTGTACACCGCCTCTCAAACACAGGGTTTGTTCTAGCTTCTTTCAGATTATAGCACGCCGGGGCCAATCCATGAGAAGGGCAATCTGCCAGTTCATATATTCGATGTTGTATCCAGTTCTAACAGGTCTTCCTGCACATAGCCCGCCGTGAAATTGAATTCGTCCAGCGCGTCGAGCGCCGTCCTGTACTCGTTCCAGGTCAGACGGCGATTGAGGATGGGGTCGTTGACCGCTTTCCAGGCGGGGAAGTATTGATCCATCAGGCTGACAGGGGTATCGGGTCCGAGTTCTTCGGCGATCCAGCGCAGCACTTCGCGTGTGCCGGAGATGTCTTCTGGCATGACGAGATGGCGGATCAGCAAGCCGCGCCGACCGATGCCTTCCTCGTCCAGTTGCAATGGCCCGACCTGCCGATACATCTCCTTGAGCGCGGCCTGATTGTGGTCGACGTAGCGCGGCATCTTGGAGGTGCGCAGGGCGTTTTTGTTATCAGCATATTTGGCATCCGGCAGATAGATATCGACCACGCCATCCAGTAACTTCAGCGTCTCCAGATTCTCATAGCCTGCGCAGTTGTAGACGAGGGGCAAGCGCAGCCCCTTCTCGCAGGCTATGACGAGCGCGGCCAGAATCTGCGGCACAAAGTGCGTGGGCGTGACGAGATCGAGGTTGTGGCAGCGTTTCTTTTGCAGGTACAGCATCATGTCGGCCAGCCGTTCCGGGCCGACGCGATGGCCCAGGCCGCCCTGGCTGAGCGGGAAGTTCTGGCAATAGGTGCAGCGCGCCTGGCAGTAGCCGAAGAAAATGGTTCCCGCCCCGCGCGTGCCGCTGATCGGCGGCTCCTCGCGGCGATGCACGTTCCACGAAGCCACAATTGCCTCGGTGCCGGAATGGCAGACGCCGGTCTTGCCTGCGATGCGGTTGCAGCGGCAGTTTTGCGGGCAGATGGTGCAACTGCGAAGTATCTCCCACGCCGCTGCTGCCCGTTCCGCCAGCTCGCCCGTTTCATAAAGGTTGAGATAACTTGGATAAAGCATGGTCAATCACCCGGTAATGTCAGTAAACGCTTCGGTGTCTCCACCAGTATGATACGCAATTCCTGTTCTGACACGCCTGCATGACGCAGGCGCGGCACAATATTGGTCAGCACGTGATCCCAGCCCCAGCCGCCGTAGCGATGGAACTGGATGCGCGTGCAGATGTCATGCGCGAGGGTGAGCTGCGCGCCGTAGCCCTTTTCCAGCAGGCGTAGCGCGCAGGCGATACGCTCGGTGTCGCGAGGCTCCTGCGCAAATGAGCGGTCGAAATAGGTCTCCGAGCCAAATGTATCGAACGAGAGGACTGCCCCGCGTTCAGCTATGCGCGCATGCCACTCCGGTTCGGCCAGCTCATCGCAGTGGCTGATCGCTACCCGCGTCAGGTCCGCGCCTTCCTCTTCCAGAATGTCCAGAATGCGCAGGTGTTCGTGGCCCCAGATGAGCGGGTGGACATTGATACTGGCCCCCGTCTGTTGCTGCACGCGGGCGGCGGCTCGTAGCTGGCGTTCCTCGAAGGGGTAGATGGGAGAACTGGTGCCGAGTTCTCCCATCAAACCCGCCCGGATGGATGTGCCATACATGCCCTCGTTCAGCCAGCGCAGCAGGTCGTCGGCGATGGCTTCGGTACTGCGCTCGTGTAGCTCTGCTGGCAGCAGCGGCTGGCGGTAGTAGCCACAACCCGCGATAACCTGAATGCCGCTGCGCTCGGCAATGCTGCGCAGCTTCTCCGGCTGCGGTTGGATGCCGATGGTGGTCAATTCAATGATCGATCGACCGCCTGCCGCCCGGTAATGCTGCAATTCCTGAATGCTGAGTTCAAGATCATCGATGAGCAGGTTCGGCTTTGAGTCATACGGGTTGCGCAGCAGCGCGCCCAGGTTTTCCAGCGTTGGCTCCTGCTCAACCAGATAGGCGCGCTCTGCTGGCGGCTGCTCCCACAGGCCGCGCAAATCAATGAGCAGATGTTCATGCCCCAGCGTGATGCCTAACTCGTCCGCCGCAATCGGCCCCTGTACCGTTCTGATATGCATACGTGTTGCTACGGCTGATCGCCTGTGGTTTCAAGATCAATCAATCGAAAGGAGCCTATTCTTCCGGCTCTGGCTCTGTCCGGGGCCACTTGAAGCCTCGCTGCGATGGACGTGGCACGTTGTCCCCGCTGGCTGGTGCGGAACTCGCTTTTCTCTCGCGCTTGCGACCTGCCGCTCTTTGCGTGCGTGCGGCCTGCCGGTTTCCATGAGGATGAGGGACAAGCGCATCAGTATCTTCGGCGATTTCCGTCCAGAACTGCGCGTTTTTGCGTTGTGCCGGGCGAGATCCTTTCAGCACGCGCCCATCGGGGAGGCGGGTGACGTGCCTTTCCTGTGCTGGCCTGCGCTCAAAACGTTGTGCGCCTGCCTGGCTGCGTGCAGGACGTTCCTCGAACGAGTGGAAGCGTTCATAATCGCCCTCGAACTGTTCCTGTTCGCGTGGTCGCGAATAGTTCCGGCGCGGAGTGCGCGTCTCATATGGCGCGCCGCCGGAAGATGGACGCTGGCCTCGCCCATTGTAGTGGGATGAGCGAGTGTCGCGTTCGCCATAACGTGAGGAACGACCTGTGTAGCCCTGTTCGCGCGTTGGATATGAGCGGTCATAACCCTGCTCGCGAAAATCGGGGCGGCCATCGCGTTCTCGCCGCTGGTAGCCGTTGGAACGCGGCTCATCGAAACGACCATTATTGTACGACCGGGAGCGTTGCCCGCCATTGCCGGGAGAGTAGTGGTAGCGGTCGTTGCCGCGCCCTCTGTCTTCCTGCTCGCGCTCGAAGTGGTTAGACTCGTAGTCGCGACGGTAGCCGGAAGTGGAGTTGTTGCGTCCATTCTGGTCGGAGAAACGCTGTCTCTGGCCATATGGACTGCCGGGGCGGCTGTTCCCGGTCCGTGTATGGTAGTCGGCATGGTTGACTTGAGCGCCATTTTCCCATGCACGATCGACTGTCTCGCGGTTGAGGCGCGGGCGATCCGGGCGCGCAAAACGCTCTTCACCGGGCCTGCGAGGTGGCTGTTTGCGAGCGTATGGGCGCATATCGTCTCGCTCTCGCCGCTGTTTGTTAAAATCTCTGGTCATGTTTCCTTTCACAGGGCTGTCCCTTTGAGGGTGTGTTTTAACGTGGTGGACAGATCGGATTCCCAGGATGCCTGTATTGTATACCTCCCGTCGGTCTTTCCGCACCCACTGTGTTCTGGTGACGCGCATCTATATACAGGGCAACTGCGTGGGGGCGCGTCTCTGATAGTATATCACAGATTGTGCGCTATACAATATGCTTGCTTCCCGTATTCCTACAATTTCACGAAGGCGTCGGCGTGATTTGCGGGACCGGGCCACTGAAGAGCGGCACCGGATTGTAGCTTAACTCCCCGCTGCCGAACATGGCAAGCGCCTGACCCGGCAGTTCATCGGGTAGCAAGGGGCGCAGGTTGACCGCGTAGTAAAGTCCCTGCTCAACAAAGACGCCGCTCTGCTGTCCCTTAAGCAGGGCCATGATTGCCTGCTGCTGATGCGCCGATAACAGCAGGGCGTGCTGCGGCACAGTGTAGGTCAGGCAGCCGGTATCGGCGTTCGGGCCGGTGATATCCTGCGGGATTGCGCCGCATTCGTAGGTGGCAAGCTGATCGAGCGTGAAATCGGGCAACGTCCAGGCAGGAATGTTCTGCGTCAGATCAGGGCTGAAATCCTGGTGGACGAGCAGGGTCATATTCTGGCCTCTATAGGGGTGTGTTGCCCCGTTGAGCGCGCCGGTGATAGCTGTGAGCGCCGCCTCCAGATGATGGTAGTCACTCATCGCCTGCTCGCTCTCAGAAAGCGTCCCAAAAGTCCCATACACATACTGGTACTGCTTCCCGTTGAGCGAGAGTTGCAGCAGGGTAAAATTCTGATCGGGCGTATCCGAAAATTGCTGCTGGCTCAAATTGAGCAGGTGATCGCTGTCGACCAGCGTGTGCAGCAGTTGTTGCAGCACATTCGTGGAGAGCGTTCCTTCGCGCATCTGATAGCCGGGGCCGAGGATGTAGCTGCCATCTCCATAAATGCTCACCTCCGGGCTGACCTCCAGCGTGCCGAAATTGCCCCCACCGCGAAATGTGCGTATCAAAACATCCTGCGCTCCGGCGCTATAGGTGATCGACCCATTGCTGCCCGGCAGCGTCTGCCGCACACTCCCCGTTTTCGACGTGCTGTTGTTCGTTGTGCCTGTACAGGCAGCGAGCAACATTACCAGCAAGGTAAGAATAAATAACGCGCTTTTTTTCATGAGGATTTCCCTCTGAAAGACCAGTATTATGTAAGTTAGCTCTATCCTATTGTACATCCTCGAATATATTGTAGCAGAGAGACCTATATGGTCTAACATGGTCAAATCTGATAGAAAGTGCCAGGAAACGCATTACTGTTTCAGTGCTGCGCTTAACAGCTTATCTTACGTATTTGATTTCGGATTCATGCACTTTGCTCTCTATCTCGCAGGGGAAGCAAATGCGGCTCCCTACAGTTGATCGCAGAAGCGGTAGCCGATCAGTTTGTAGACGAGTCTGGCGGCCAGGAAATCGGCGCGGGTCTGGCCGGGCATGGGGCAGAGTTCGACCACGTCCATGCCGACGACGGTGGTGTGGCGGAAGAGTTCGCGGACGAGATCGAGCAGCTCGTACCAGCGCAGGCCGCCGGGTTCGGGCGTGCCGACGGCGGGCATCTCGGATGGGTCAATGGCGTCCAGATCGATGGTGAGATATGTGTGGTTCGAGAGGCGTTCCCAGGGGATGCGCGCGCTGCCCTTCGCCATCTGATAGGCCCAGACGATGGCGACATCGGGCTTTGTCTTCATGAATTCGGCCTCTTCCGGGCTGAAGCTGCGAATGCCGATTTCGGTCAGAGGAATGCCCATATCCACCACGCGCCGCTCGATAGAGGCATGCGAGAGGGGCGTACCCTCGTATTCGTCGCGCAGGTCGCCATGCGCGTCGATGTGGACAACGGTCAGATCGGGATAGAATTCGCGCACGACGCCAATGGGTGGCGCGGACAGCGAATGCTCGCCGCCGAGGATCAGGGGAAGTTGGCCGCGCTCCAGGACTTCGCGCACAGCCTCACCGGTCACTTTAAGGGCGGTCGCGTGATCCATACCGCTATAGTCCAGTGGCGGGCGTGTGTAGACGCCGACTTCGATGGGGCAACAGTCCAGTTCCTCGTCGTAGAGTTCCATCTGACTGGAAGCGTCCAGAATCGCCTGCGGCCCATGTTCTGTGCCTTTCATATAGCAGACGCTATACTCAAGCGGAGCCGGAATAATCGTTACACGGGCCGTTGCCGGGTCGCAATACGGGGCATCAGGCGCACCAAACTGGGTCACAGGCGATTCTGTCATAGTCACTAAGTCCTTTTTAGCGCACCCCCGCAGCAGCTTTACGATTGCGGCGCTCTTCGAGCGCGGCAGCCAGCCGCTCAGGGTCAGGCGTTTCCGGGCGCAGGGAGCGATTGCCGCGCACCACGAAATGCACCTCTACATCGTCGGTCTGAAACATCTCTTTCGCGAAGTTGATGGCATCTTCCTGGCTAAACTCCTTACAGGAGCAGATGTCGATATCGACTTCGCCATACTCCGGCCAGGCATGGACGCTGATGTGGCTCTGTGCGATCACCACAAACCCGGACAGCCCGGCGTCCAGCGGGTTTGACGTTTCAATATCATACAGGTGTACCGGACTGACCTTCTCCATATCCACGCGAGCGGGGTATTCATCCAGTACGCGGCGTACCAGCGCCTCGTTGCTCAGCAACTCACGGTCGCAACCGTAGAGTTCCAGCATCAAATGGACAAGCATCGAAATTTCCTCCTTATTGATTGTTTGTGCGTCTGCCCGTTATTGTATCGTGCGGGCCGCCTTCAAGGTAACATCGTGGTGCCGCCTGGCATTCCCTTGAAGGAGAAGGCAATGTGCCTTAAGCCGACGAGGGAATGTTTGTTGCACACCGAATGATATTATACATTAGGTTGTCAAGCTAATGCAAAGGGTAATTTCGTCGCTTGTACCTAATAGCCAACCAGCTTCCACCTAAAACAAAAGGCTGCCGTCCATCTAATGTCAGATAGGCAGTTGCCATTAGGTAGAAGAAAAGATCAGGGGCGTATCTCCTTACCAGACTCGAAGGCTTGCGTTAGCTCCTGGAGCAGCTTCTCACGCTTTGTGTACAATTCTTTTCGCGGTCGCGGTTGAGCTTTTGTCACTGCGTATGCAGTCATCAGGGGTAAAGCAATAGTGGAATCGCCATAAACTACGACCGTACTATTCAACTGATCCGGTTTGATTTTGCCCCAGGAGACAGCTTCTGAGGGAGTGGCGCCGGAAAGGCCGCCCCAGTGGGGCGCGTCGGTAGTGATCTGGATAAAGTAGTCATGGCCCCCTTTGTGGATACCCAGCACTTCCCACAGTTGCGGCTGCGTTTGCAGGTAGAAGTTCTTCGGGCTGCCGCCGCCGAGAATGATGACGCCATTGCGTGTCGCGGCATGCACAATCGCTGTCGTCTCGTTCACATCGGCCAGCGGGTCGAGCGTGAGTTTGTGGCCCTCCAGCGCGTAGCGGGCGAGGTTCATGCCAATCGACGAATCGCCGGGCGAGGAGGTGTAGATCGGCACATTCCATTGCGCCGCCTGCGCCAGCACCGAATATTCGGGCTTTACCCCGACCTTGAGCAACTGCGTTCCCAGGTGGTGATGCAATTCCGAAGTTGAGATGGGTCGCTCAGGAAGGGTTGTCAGGCATTCGCGCACAAAGGCGTCGGTATCCAGCAGCACTTTGTCTTCAAAAAGAATGTCGTAGATGCGAATGACGCCCTCTTCCTGCAATTTTGTGTCGTCCAACCGGAAATCGCCGCGATGCAGCGACATGGCCAGCGCGTGGTGAATATCGTGATAGAGGTTCGCGCCGGTGCTGACGATGAAATCGACGAAGCCGTACTCCATCAGCGTGAGGATGCAGCCGCCCAGCCCGGCGGGGGTGAGAGCGCCTGCCATCGTCAGGCCAATCGTCACATCTTGCTCCGGGTTGAGCATCTCCTGCGCAAAGAGCCGCGCCGCCTCATTCAGCCGCGCCGCGTTATACGCCTGAAACTGCTGGTCAATTAGTTCCGCAACCGTCATGTTCGGCTGCACGCGGTGTGGCAAAATCTGCTCTCCGCTCAGATACTCGCTCTGAGTGAGATGCTGTTTGTCTTCGTGGCTGTCGTGGTCGTGTGCCATATGATGAGAATGATGATCGTGCGTCATGAGAGAATAAGGTCCTTTCCACAGGGTTAAGATAGCGTTGGATAAACCAACGGTTACTATTTTATCACCTTTGTTAAGGGTTCAACGCGAACTTCCTCCGTCTGTTCCTGTTTCACCTTGCGCGTCGCATAGGCAAAGAGCAGCAGGACGGGCGAGAGGATGATGCTGACGGCGGTCAGGGCGGCGCGCAGGCGCAGGAGCCGAATGCCGTGGCGCAGTGGTGTGAGTATTGATGCCCGTGTTGGCCGTTCCTCCTTCGCGGCTGGCCGGAAGGAATGCTCCGGCATAAAGAGCAGCAGAAACACGCCAGGCCCGATGACGAGGCCACTGCCCAGCACGATGGGCAGGTTGAGCCGGATGCTGGCAAGCCCCACGCTGACCCACGCGCCGAGCAGGCCACCCACGAGCCGTAACTGTATGCTGCGCGCAAAAACGGGGCCAATCTGCTCTCTACTCACCTCGCCGCTGATCCAGGCCTCGAGCGCGCCGTCGGTGAAGGTCGCGCCAACGCCCCAGAACACCTGCGCCAGCAGGATAAAAATGAAGTGCGGCAGCGAGCCTTCCAGCATGAAGCCCGCGCCGATCAGAAAGGTGCCGAGAATAATCGCCGGACGTCGTCCGAACACGTCTGCCAGCACGCCAGTAGGAACCTGGCACAGGAAACAGACGATTTCCAGAAACGTTCCCACCAGCACCAGGTGCAATGGCGTCAGGTGCGCGACCTGCACCTGGTAGACAAGATCAACTGTGAAAATCGTACTCAGAAAAAGGGAGTTGGCGATCGAATACAGCAGAAAGACGCTGCGGGCGCTCAAATCCCATTTGTGCAAAAACATGTATCATCCTCTCCTCAATGCTGGCAGGCAGCATGTAGACAGCATGAACGTCATAAACGTCGTGAAAGACCCTGAGACAGGGCATAATCGGACAAGAAGGAAGAAGGTTGGGGGAACGCAATGAGACTGCTGCTACCAGGGGTAGTGTTGGAGAGGCTATTACTGAGAAGATGTACTCTAGAAGACGATGTAAGAGGTTTTTATCCTAAAAGGATAATTCCAAACTTTACAGGTTTGGCAGCTTTTTTTGCTTGTTCTTACTCGTCGGAAGACGGGCCATCTACCAACATGCAGTTCGTTGCGCGGTACAGGATGTTCATTGTCATGAAAATCACCTCTCATTTTTCTATGGTAGTGAATACCTTCATCGCAAGGGGAGTATAACCGGTCTTGTGGGAAAAATCAAGGAAATTTTCACAGAGCAATCCCTGGAACTCTATTGACGTTCTGACCATCTCATGATACCTTAACTATGAGAAATCAGCCTGCAAAGGTGATTGGAGCAAGCAAAGGGTAGCAGATATGCCAGAAGGAGCAGGAAATGGCTGCTGAACCTCATCACGTTATGATGAGCGTTGAGGAATATCTGGATTTTCTTCGTAACAGTCCAGATGTTCGCTATGAGTTTATCGACGGGCAAATCTATATGCTGGCAGGGGGAACGACTAATCACTCGCTTATTGCTGCAAACATGATACGAGAGCTGGGGTTCTTGCTGCGTGGTGGGCCTTGCCGTGTCTATACCTCTGGCATGCTTGTGCAGGTCTCCGAAAACCGCTATGTTTTTCCAGATGTTGTTGTCAGTTGTGATGAACGAGATCGTGGGGTTTCCGATATGCTGCACTATCCGCGCCTTATTGTGGAAGTGCTTTCTCCCAGTACGGAGCGCCGTGATCGAGGCAAGAAATTCAGTTATTATCGTGCCTGTCCAACTATCCAGGAATATGTGCTGGTAGAAACTGATGAGCAGGCTGTAGAAGTCTATCGCCGAGCCAGTGAGAAGCTCTGGACCCTGCATTTCTTTGAAGCCGGGGACTACATCGAGTTAGCGAGTCTGAAAGTAAGTTTTCCTGTTGCCGCTCTCTACGAGAATGTAGAGTTTTCCGAAGACACTCCTGACGACCCACCTGCATAAATCACAGATCGCGCACATACCACTCTGAGGCGATAGAAAAACCCGACGCCGCCAGCATGGTTCGTTTGGGTGCATCTCTATGCGCGCAGACTACCACCACTTGCGCCGCGCCCTGTTCCTTTGCGATCCGTTGCACCTCATTGAGCAGGGCGCTTCCGACAGCTTCCCACTGGCTTTCGCTGGCAAGGCAGAAATCATCGACGTGACACGTTGGGCCACCTGGATCATACACGGGCGGCGCATTGACGAAATCGGCAATGGCGAAGCCCTCAATCTTGCTTTCTTGCTCGTACACCAATGTAATCACATCATTCCGTTCGATCAGATGCTTAAAAAACGAGAGTTGCTTTTCCCGCGCGTCAGCAGCTTTGTGCCAGAACGTCGGCTGGTATTGCTGGTACTGCGTGCGTTTCTGTTCGGAAAGATCGACTATAGCTGGTGCATCGGATAATCGGGCTTGGACGGATGTTGATGCTCATTTTTCTGAATTCAAAAGACCTGGTAGAATGGGAATACCAGCAAGGGCCATGTGATGGTCGAAAGCAAATATTGCATCGATATCTGGACGAGACTGAATTATTGCAATAGAGAAAGCATCTACATACGAGAGTGTTTGATCGTGATAGCGACCAAGCACTCTCCGTACTCTTGCCTCCATTTGATAATCTGGAAAGACTACCTGGAGGATGCCCTGTTTCTCCAGGGCATCCTTCAAATCAAGCCACCGTGAGGCTTCTCTCTGCCCAATATGGTAGAGTATCCAGGTGAACGTTTCCGCTACCACTCCCCAGCTTGTGATGCGAATAGTCGAAGGGTCCAGGCTTTGATGAAAGGTTAGGGCAGCTGCATAGTGCTGCTCTTTTTTGTTCATCAAGGCAATCCATGCTGAAGTATCGATGAACAGACGCTTGATTTCATCGGTATATGTCGTCATGATCTACCTTAGATGGACCTTCAAACATCCCGATCATTTCAGCAAATGGATCCGAAGTCACTACTATGCCCTCTTTAATGAGAAACTCATCGAGAGCCCTGCGCAAGATCTCTGCCTCTGTAACTCCCTGCTGCTGAGCCAGACTTTTTACTGCCCTATCCTGTGCCGGAGTAATATATGTTTGTTTGCGAACGAGTTCCATAGCTAAACCCCTTCATGATGTTGTATAACAACTTACCTCCATGATGTTATTATACAACATCATGGAGGTGATAAGCTCTACTAATTTTATCTTTCGCTGCGCTTATATTACTCGATCATCGCTCTGCGAATCTCGATGATCTGGTCGCGCAGTTGGGCGGCTTTCTCGAATTCGAGTTGTTTGGCGGCTGCGCGCATCTGCGATTCGAGGTCTTTGATGAGGCGCAGGGCTTCATCTTTCGGGATTCCTGCCAGCACTGCCGCCACAGTCTTGCCCTCGGCAGTTTCGGCGGCCCCGCTCATCTCTTTGATGCGCTCGGAAAGTGTCTTCACTTCCTTCTTGATGCCGCGCGGCGTGATATTGTTGCGTTCGTTGTAGGCCATCTGAATCTTGCGACGGCGGTTCGTCTCATCGATGGCGCGCTGCATCGATTTCGTTATCGTGTCGGCGTACATGATGACGCTGCCTTCGACGTGACGCGCCGAGCGACCGATGATCTGGATGAGCGAGCCTTCCGAGCGCAGGAAGCCTTCTTTGTCGGCGTCGAGGATGGCGACAAGCGAGACTTCCGGCAGGTCGAGACCCTCGCGCAGCAGGTTGATGCCGACCACCACATCATAGACACCCAGGCGCAGGTCGCGCAGGATATCGACGCGCTCGATGGTATCGATCTCCGAGTGCAGGTAATGGACTTTGATGCCAAGTTCTTGCATATAGTCAGCCAGGTCTTCGGCCATCTTCTTGGTCAGTGTGGTGACGAGCGCGCGCTGGCCCTTTTCGACGCGCTTGCGAATCTCGGCCAGCAGGTCATCGATCTGCCCCTTTGTCGGGCGCACGCTGATCTCTGGATCGAGCAGGCCAGTCGGGCGAATGACCTGTTCGACGATGGCTTCGCTGTGTTCGTACTCATACGGGCCGGGCGTGGCAGAGACGTAGAGGGCCTGATTGACCATCCTCTCGAACTCGGTGAAGGTCAGCGGGCGGTTATCCATCGCCGAGGGCAGGCGGAAGCCGTAATCGACCAGCACCTGCTTGCGCGAGCGATCACCGGCGTACATGCCGCGCACCTGCGGCAGCGCGACGTGCGATTCGTCGACCACCAGCAGGTAATCGTCGGGCATGTAGTCCAGCAGTGTCCAGGGCTGCTCGCCCGCGCCGCGTCCGGCAAGGTGGCGCGAGTAGTTCTCGACGCCGGAACAGAAGCCCGTTTCGCGCAGCATCTCGATATCGAAGTTGGTGCGCTGCTTCAATCGCGCCGCTTCCAGCAGCTTGCCCTCAGCTTCCAGTTCGGCCAGCCGCTCCTCCAGTTCGGCCTCGATCAGCTCAATGGCTTTGTTGAGGCGTGCCTGTGTTGTTACCCAGTGCTTGGCCGGGTAGATGTCCAATCGCTGCCGCTTGCCCAGCACCTCGCCCGTCAGCGGGTCAATCTCCGTCATGCGCTCGATCTCGTCGCCGAAGAACTCGATGCGCACGGCTACATCTTCATAGGCGGGGAAGATTTCCAGCACGTCGCCGCGCACGCGGAACCGCCCGCGAATGAAGTTGGAGTCGTTGCGTTCGTACTGAATCTCCGTCAGGTGGCGCAGAATCTTATCTCGGCGGCGCTCCTCGCCCACCTTGAGCGTCAGCACGACCTCGCCGTACTCTTCCGGGCTGCCCAGGCCGTAGATGCAGGAGACAGAAGCGACAATCAACACATCGCGCCGCTCGAACAGGCTGCGCGTTGTTGAGAGCCGCAGCTTCTCAATCTCCTCGTTGAGCATGCTCTCTTTTTCAACATAGGTATCTGTGCGCGGGATGTATGCCTCCGGCTGATAGTAATCATAGTAAGAGACGAAGTATTCGACGGCGTTATTGGGGAAAAACTCTTTGAACTCGCTATACAACTGCGCGGCCAGCGTCTTGTTGGGAGCAAGCACCAGCGTTGGCTTCTGCACCTGCTCGACAATCTTTGCGACGGTATATGTCTTGCCGCTGCCCGTGACGCCAAGCAACGTCTGCTTCTTATAGCCCTTCTGGATGCCTTCCGCTAACTTTGCAATGGCTTCCGGCTGATCCCCGGTTGGTTGAAATGGCGCCTCGACCTTGAATTCTGGCATGGTGGTCTATCCTTGTAGAAAATCTGCCCGTAGAATATCTTTTCCAATCGCCTCTTATTATATCATCTTTTTGACCGCCGAGATAGGGGATATGGCTATCAACATTGCCAGCAATGTGCAGCACATATGGACTGAACTATATACAAACGATAAACACTGCTATATAATGCTCTCGGCACTGTTCGTGATGATCCTTTCAGCCCATCAGGAAAACTCATGCTGAAAAAAAACGCTTGCATATCGTCAGTAGTACAAAGGTGCAGGTTCGTAGCATGGAGAGGAGGAGGGTTACTGAGATGCTGCCGTTTTTTGTTTCTGTCCCTCAGTGTAAAAAGTTTCAGGACGTTCACAGAAAAAATGTGAGCTGAACCATATGCAAATGATAAGCATTTCTGTATACTATTCTCAGTAACTTTCTTTAAGACTCTTGCGGGTCGTTTTTCAGATTTTATAGAACGGAGAGTTCTCATGCACAGTCCGCAATCACGCCCCACGTTTCCACGTCGCCTCTGGCTCTCTCTGGTAGGGATGGCGCTACTCCTCGTCCTGGCAGGCTGCGGCGGCTCCTCACAGACGACCAATCCCACGCCGACGCCGTTGCAGTATACGACGCTGAATCTGGGCATTCCGACGGCGGCGCTCAACTCGCCGGTAGTGGGCAAACTGGCCGATAGCACGAAGATGCACGTGGGCATCACCTTCAAGGTGAACCAGTCGACACTCAACGGGCTGGGTCAAAACAAAGTGAAGTCTGGCCAGAGCAGCGATCTGGGGACGGTGGCCAATCAACTGGGCATCAGTGACGCGCAGTACCAGCAGTTCAAAGAGTTCTTCGGCATCGAGAACGCGACGGTGACGCTGGGCAAGCTGCACACCTACCTGAGCGTCGATGCCACCGCCGCCGCTTTCGGGCGATTGTTCCAGACGCACTTTGTGCTGCACCGCTACAACGGGCGCACCTTCTACGCGCCCTCGCCGGCGCCGAAGATACCGAGCGTGCTGGCCAGCCAGATTCTGGCCGTCACCGGCCTGGACAACTTCACGCCGCCTCCGCACGAGATGTTCTCGGCCAGCCAGCGCGCTTTGCTGACAGCACAGCACGCGCATGCTGATTGCACCGTTGATAACCAGGCCGTTTTGCCGCAAGACATCGCCCATACGTATGGCTACGATGCCTTCTGGCAGCATGGCTGGCATGGCGAAGGTATCACCATCAACCTGGTTGAAGGCGGAGCCGTCGATCAGAGTGATATCCAGAACTACTTCGACTGTGTAGGCTTCAAGGGCAAGTTCGGCGTTGTCAACGTCGGCCAGCCTGCCGATACGGCCAATCAGGATGCCAGTGGAGAGGCGACGCTGGATATCGACATGATTGCCGGGCTGGCTCCCAATGCCACTATCCTGGATTATCAATCCAATACCGACAATGTCGGCGACAATGATTTCTGGGCGATTACCAACGCCGAGTTGCAACAGATCATCGATGATAACTCGAAGAACACCGGCTCTGGCAGTATCGTCAGTATCAGCCTGGGCGAGGCCGAACCCTACTTCACCATCGGCGATTTCCAGTCGCTCAATCAGAGCCTGGAGATTCTGACGCAGGCGGAACACATGACGGTCTTTGTCTCCAGCGGCGACTGTGCGGCCTATGGCGGCGGCCAGTACAAAAGCCTGGCGGTACAGTTCCCTTCGACCAGCCCCTATGTCGTTTCGGTTGGTGGCACCATGCTGCAAACAGATAGCAAGGGCAACCGGGTGAGCGAGCAGGCCTGGTCGGATAGCTCAGCCGATACCAGTCAGTGCCAGAACTCCTGGGGCAGCGGCGGTGGGAACAGCATTACCGTCTCGGAGCCGAGCTGGCAGACAGCGCCGGGCGTGAAGAACAAGTATTCCGATGGCGAGCGGCAGGTTCCCGATATCGCGGCGGTTGCCTATAGCGTGCCGATCTACTGGCAGGGGTCATGGCAGGATGTAGGCGGTACCAGCGCGGCTGCCCCCATCTGGGCCGCAGGGCTGGCGATGGTCAACGAAGGGCTGATTAGCTCTACGAAAGAATTTTTCTACGGCCCCGCCACTTTCTACACCGCTGATGATTATAGCAATGGCCTGCACCCCTACTACGATATCACGCAGGGCAACAATCTCTACTATCCCGCGACTGCTGGCTGGGACTACGCCACCGGTCTGGGCGCGCCCAACCTGGTCGACTTCTACAACGTTCTGCTGCGCATCATTACAAAGGGCCAGTAGGACGACCGCAGGCGCCGGTTGATCGCATGCATCGCCGATTTCCCGGCCCACGTGGCTCTACAGGCTGCGTGGGCCGATAGTGATTTTTACCGAACAAATCCGGTAATGGGAGGGCTGTAGGGCCAGGGAAGAGTTCATAATAGACGATGTATGCGATCAACCGGCGCCTGCAGTTTGTCCTATAGTCTGAAAAGCAACCGAAGCGAGTGAACTGATTCTCTACGGTAGCACGTGATGATAAAGAGAGGCATGTATAGAGCATGATCTCTGCTGCATAATGATAGGTTCTGTCGTGGAGGTTGTACCAGCAATGTTTCACAATATACGCACACGCCGCCTGTATGCACAGATACTGGGCGGTCTGCTCGCTATAGTCCTTTTTATCGCGCCGCTATCGAGTTGCGGCGGTTCTAATCCGATCCAGTTTGTGCCCATCAATCTGGGTATTCCATCTCAGGCGTTAAACTCGCCTGTCACCGCTAATTTACCTGATGCAACGAAACTGCATGTTGGCATTACGTTTAAGATTAGCCAGAACCTGCTCAACAAACTGAACAGCCAGCACGGGCAGCCGGGGCAGCCCTCTCACCTGGAACAGTTTGCGAATCAGCTTGGTATTTCCGATGCCACGTACCAGAAGATCAAGGGCTTTTTCAATTTGCAGGGCATCGCGCTCAAACTGAGTAAATTGCGCACGCACCTGAACGTTGATGCGACCGCTAAAACCTTTGGCAAGATATTCCAGACGCACTTTGTCATCCATACCTACAATGGCCGCACGTTTTACGCGCCCGCCACGCCGCCGAAGGTGCCGCAGTTCCTGGCCAACACCATTGTCGCCATCACCGGGCTGGATAACTACAGCCATCCGCCGATTCATGATTTCTTCCTGCGCGGTATCAATCTCAACCAGCACCTGACGGCAAAGCGACCGGGGCAGGATTGTTATGCCTTGAGCGACACGCTGCTGCCAAAGCAAATTGCTCACGCCTATGGCTTCGATCAACTCTGGAATCAGGGGCTGCATGGCGAAAATATGACGGTCAACCTTGTCGAAATCGATGGCTTCTACCAGCAGGATGTGCAAAACTACCTGGATTGCATCAACTTTCAGGGCAGGGTCAATGTCACGGATGTTGATGGCTCGCCAACGCAGGCCCTCGGTGAATCTACGCTGGACCTGGATATGATCGCGGGGCTGGCGCGTTCCGTGCATATCGTGGATTATGAAACTGACGGCAACGCCCCCGGCGATACGTGGGTGCAGGTCAACGATGAACTGCAACAGATCATCAACGACAACACGAACAATGCCAATTCCGGCAGCGTGGTCAGCATCAGCCTGGGTATGGACGAGGGGGACATGACGCCGCAGGATGAGGCGGCTATGGACCAGAGCTTTCAGATACTGACAAAGGCCGAACATATGACGGTCTTTGTCGCCAGCGGCGATTGTGCCGCCTTTGCCGACGGCAGGTTCCGCAGCCTCTCGGTCAGTTTTCCCGCCAGCGATCCCTGGGTTACATCCGTAGGCGGCACGATCCTCTCCACCAACAGTGGCTGGAACCGCACAAACGAAGTTGTCTGGTCGGATGGCTCAAATCCGTTCGCGTGCAAGAACCGGTGGGGCAGCGGCGGCGGCAATAGCCAGGTTTACTCACGCCCCGGCTGGCAGAATGCTTCCGGCGTGAACAATCAATACTCGCGCAACCGGCGGCAGCTTCCCGATATCTCTGCCGCTGCCTACAATCTGGCCGTGTACTTTCAGGGTCAGTGGGGGGCCGTTGGCGGTACCAGCGCCGCATCCCCCATCTGGGCTACCGGCATGGTACTCGCCAACCAGGGCTTGATGAATCGCGTTCACAGATTCGCCTATTCACCCCAGCTTTTCTACGCCGTCGCGAACAACGCATCCGGCGCGTCCCCGTACTTCGACGTGACGCGGGGCAACAACCTTTACTACCCGGCCACGCCCGGCTGGGACTACGCAAGCGGCCTCGGCACGCCAAACCTTGCCGACTTCTACAATGTTCTCTCGCGCCTGCTTTGATAGATTGTGAACTGGCTCACTGCGCCCTCTTTCCCTTGTGCTACCATAGAGGTAAAATAGAGAAGGTAGATCACGATCTCAAAGTCACTGCTAGAGGAGAGAATATGGCAGCGAATGCACCTCGTTTTTGTCCGCGCTGTGGGGCGCCTGTGGGGATAGGACGGCGTGTCTGTGCTAACTGCGGGCTGGATATCCCTTCCAGAACGATCAGTCAGGATTTCGCGGCTGTCCCGCGAGCCTCTGCGCCATCTCCGCAGGAGGGTGTAGCGGTGCCAGATCAGGATATCTTGCAGGCACCTTCTTCCTGGCCTTCCGCCGCGAGCAAACGACCTCTGGCGTCCGGCCCCATTATGCCTGCTTCAAAGTCACGCAGAGGGAGAGTGGGTCTGGTGATTGCACTGCTGGTTGTCGCTCTTCTCGGCATCGGGGGCTATTTTCTCGCGGCCCTGCTCGGTGTCCAGCTTCCCGGCACGACCAATTCGCAGCCAGCCGTGACGACCAGCAACGTCAATGAGACGGTAACATATGCCGGGGTATCGATTACCATTCTCAACGCGCAGCAGTCACAGCGTTTCGTGAATGACCCTGACAGCGGCAATGATGGCATGCTACGTCTCAATCTTAGAGAGCAGAATAGCGCGGCTATGACCATAGACTTGCCGTATGCGAATATCGCGCGCCTCGTCCTGCCGGGCGGCTCGACAGTTGCGCCGGTCTATGTAAAGACGAAGGGGAGCATCGCGGCGGGCGCAACTCAGAACAGCTTTCTAGATTTTGCCGTGCCAACCACGACCGCTGTGCGCAAGATCATCCTGCGCCTGGGAGCGGCCAGCGAAGCGCAAATGGACATTCCTCTGACCGGTCAGGCCAATCTCAGCAAATACGCTCCTCACAGCGTCAAACCCGGCGGGCAGATGCTTTACATGGGCCTGAACTGGACGCTGACACAGGCTACCTCGCAGTTATATATCGATGGGCAGCAGGCCAGCAAGGGCAAACGCTATATCATCGTCACCCTCAGCGTCGACAACCCCCTTTCGCAGGAGGCCATTACCGGTTCGCCGTATAGCTATATTCGCCTGCAGGTCGGCAAAACGCTGCTCTCACCACAGGCGACAACCCTACCCGTCTCCTTCGCCACAGGCGAAACCGGCAAAACCGGCACCGTCACCTTTCTCGTCCCCCAGAACAGCAGCGCCTTTACGTTAATCTTACAGCTCCAGGGAAGCAACAGCGGCTTTGACCCCGCCTCAACAGATTTTCAGCTTTCGTGAAACCGATAAAACTGCTGACAGTGGGTTATCTCTTCTGCATTCCGGTAGAATTGCTGAGAGTGAACTATGTCACACAGGGCAGATGAAGAGTATTATAGATAATCGCATGACTGGCTGTTATACTGGCAGGGAGAAAAGAAGTGGCAGAGGTCGCGGCATTTTTCAAAAAAAAGGTTGTCAGGGGCCGGGAGAGCAAAGATAGCGGCCCCGAAAGGAGGGTATATGGCCCAGACTCTTTCGCGTTTTTGCCCGCAATGTGGCATGGCTGTTGCGCCAGGCCAGCGTTTCTGCTCCAACTGTGGGGCAACCATGGATGAGCATATGGCTCAACCAACCGAGCGTGCCTCAGAAGGCGCATCGACCATTTTTCCTCAGAATGTGCATGAGCAGGCGACATTTCTGGCAGGTGGGGAGCATCCTGACCCACTGGCGCCGCCACCACCGCCGCCAGGCTCGCTTACGCCGCCGGTATCAGCCGTCCCGATGCAACCATCCTATCCCACGCAGTATGGGTCACCTGCTCAAGGGAGCCAGCAAGGGGCAGTCGGCTACACGCCCGCGCCGCCTGCGGGGCCGCCTCCGGCCTATGCAAAGCCACAGAAGGACTCGTCAAGGAGGGTACTCGGTCAGATCGGCTGCGGCGTTTTGCTGGTGATCCTCTTGATTGTTGGTCTGTGCGGTGGGGCAGGCTATATTGGCTATCGCTGGCTTGCATCTCAGGCGAATAGCTCAACCGGCACAAACACAGGCAGCACCACCTCCAGCGACAATGGGAGTGGCAACAGCAATACGCCAACCGCACAGGTGACGACGAAGCAGATCAACCAGACGATCACCTATGCCAGCGATACCATTACCATCTTGAGTGTGCAGCAGGCGAGCAGCTTCGCCGATGACAGCTTCTCCAGTCCGCATGGCATGGTGCGTATCAATGTCAAAGAGGCGAACAGCACAGCCAACGGCCCTTCCTTTGCATACTACGATACGCTGCGCCTGATTTTGCCGGATAAGTCGACTGTAGCTCCAGACAACACGAAAACGGGAACGAGCCCTCAGCCGCAGACAACACAGGAGAACTGGTGGGATTTCGCTGCATCCACAGCTATTTCTGTCGATCAGATGAGTTTACTGATCGGGAGAGCCGACCAGGCGCAAATGCAGATACCGCTCACAGGTCACGCGGATCTGAGCAAGTTTCAGCCGAAGACGACAAGCCCGAATGCGAAAACGCAGTATCAGGGATTGACCTGGACAATTACCGAAGCGACCGTGAGTTTTAATGCTGTCGGCAGGCAGGCTTCCAGTGGCATGCGCTACGTCACGATAACCATGAATGTGGATAACAACTCGTCACAGAATTTCAACGGTTACTGGGGTGACTACCTTCGCCTCAAGACGGCGGGGAACATGAGCGCGCCAACATCAGATACGAACTTCCCCACCGGCTTTGTAGCAGGCTCGACCGGCAATACAGGGACGTTGTACTTCCTTGTGCCAGAGGGTAACACCAGCTACACGCTCATTTTTCTGGGGAATGCAAATGCAAGCCCGCCGGTCAATCAGGCAACAATTGATTTCCAGGTGGGATAAGATAGTTGAGCAGATGCAAGCGGGCCAGCGGCGCAGGCCGCAGACAGGCCGACCAGCGGCGCAGGCCGCAGACAGGCCGACCAGCGGCGCAGGCC
>CADDYT010000057.1 GCA_902810755.1 Chloroflexota bacterium | reverse complement strand
GCATCGCCCTGGCCAAAGCGGCCTGACCTCTTCTCTCCCTTGAAAACCTCATCAATAAATAAGCTCGCTTGCTCTAAAGCCTCTTCTCCAGCGCGTTGAGCCATTTCGCAATGGCTACTAGTACTAGGGGCGACCCTGGTGGCTGCCCTGGCAGCCGAGAATTGATGGGATTTTTCTTGCCCACTGCCATCTACACGAATAGCAGAGAGGTACTATGAACACTTTTTTTTCAAATAAGGGGTAGGAAATGCACTCCCCGGCCTGTGAGGCCAGTTCATCAATATACTGTTCATTGCATTTGCAACCATCGATTGAACAGCTTTCTATACTGGGAAATAGATTAACAAATTTGTCACATGGTGGTGGGGTTAGGAGGTATGTGGATGCCGGTGATTCCAATTGCGCGCCCTCTTTTTGGCCCGGAGGAAGAGGCTGCCCTTCTAGATGTGCTGCGCTCGGGGCAACTTGTCCAGGGGGAGCGCGTAGCTGCCTTTGAGCGTCGTTTCGCGGAACTTTGCCAGGTGAAGGAGGCCATAGCCGTTTCATCAGGAACGGCTGCCCTGCACCTATCCTTGATTGCGTATGATATCGGCTATGGCGACGAGGTTATTACCACGCCGTTCAGCTTTGCCGCGACCGCCAATGTGATTCTGCTGGTCGGCGCGACGCCTGTGTTTGTGGACATCGACCCCGAGACCTTCAATCTTGATCCCGAACAGGTTGAAGCCGCCATCACACCCCGCACACGAGCCATTCTACCGGTTCATCTCTATGGCAATCCCTGCGATATGGCGCGCCTGACCGCAATCGCGGAGTGCTATTCTCTCGTCCTGATTGAAGACGCCTGCCAGGCTCACGCGGCCAGCATTGAGGGCAAACCGGTTGGCGGTTTCGGCACTGGCTGCTTCTCATTTTATCCTACCAAGAACATGACTACCGGCGAGGGCGGAATGGTGACAACCAACGACACTCACATCGCCGAGCGTGTACGCCTGTTACGCAATCACGGCCAGCAGTCCCGCTATCATCATACCGCCCTGGGCTTCAACCTGCGGATGACCGATTTACAGGCGGCTATAGGGCTGGCACAGCTCGAAAGGCTGGAGAAGTTTACCGCAGACCGCATCTCTAACGCCGCCTATCTAAGCGAAAAATTGGCAGGCGTGGTGCGTACTCCAATGGTGAAGCCTGGGT
This sequence comes from Chloroflexota bacterium, assembly GCA_902810755.1. Next base: position 36,513 of record CADDYT010000057.1, on the reverse strand, counting down.
ATCGCCACGTCTTTCACCAGTACACCATCCGCGTTCCTGCAGGTTGCGACCGCGATGCCTGGGCGAGCCAGTTGCAGGAGCGCGGCATCGGAATTGGTATTCACTATCCACAAACGATTTATTCGCAGCCGTATTATCAAGCCTCGCCTGAATTATATCGTCTTTCTGGGCGAACGCAATCAATGACGGAAGAGAACGCGATGAAGCGCGTTCCTACAGATGTTGCGGTTGGGATGCGCATGACGGAACAGGATGGGTTACAACGGTCTGTAGGAACGCGCTTCATCGCGTCCGAAAACGCGCCCACCAATCTACCTGTAGGGACGCGCTTCATCGCGTCCGCAAATGCGGCTTCTATTCTCCTGGAGGCTGAAAAGGCCGCGCGCGAGGTGCTATCGCTGCCCGTCCATCCTGCCTTGAGCCAAGAAGACCTGGATACGATTGTCGAGGAGGTGCTTGCCCTATGTCGATAAGGATTGCCGTCATCGGCGCGGGTTCGATGGGCATGAACCACCTGCGCGTATTGCGAGAATTGCCGGAGGAGCAGGCGCAGCTGGTAGGCGTGGCAGAAACGCACGAAGCCGCTTTGAAACGGGCCATGAGCCGCTTTCACGTGCCGGGCTTTCGTGATTACAGGCACATGCTCGATATCGCTCGCCCGGACCTGGTATCTATCGTTGTTCCAACCTGTATTCATTACGAAATCGCGGCCTACGTGCTTGAGAGGGGCATGCACGTGCTGATCGAAAAGCCAATTACCAGCACGCCGGAAGAGGCTATCTCGCTGCTCGAACTCGCTGAGCGGCGCGGCGTCAAGATCGCGGTAGGGCATATCGAGCGGTTTAATCCTGCCATTATCGAGGTGAAGCGCGGTCTGGTCGCGGGTAAACTCGGCAAAGTTTTTCACCTGCATGCCCGGCGGCTCGGCCCGTTCCCCGCGCGCATTGCGGATGTCGGCGTCACGCTCGATCTCGCTCCGCACGATATCGATGTGATGCGCTATCTTGCCGATGCCGAGATTGAGCATGTTTACGCCGAGACGCAGCGCATCCTGCACGCCACCTGTGAGGATCTGCTGCTCGGCCTGCTGCGCTTCTCAAACGAGGCAACCGGCGTCCTCGACGTCAACTGGCTGACGCCCACAAAGGTGCGAGAGATCAGTATTACCGGCGAAAAGGGCATGTACGTGGTGAACTATCTGACCCAGGATGTCTACTTCTACGAAAACGATTATACGGGCACGACCTGGGATGCCCTGCGCTCGCTTACAGGCGTCAGCGAGGGCACGATGACCCGTCTCAAGGTGCAGAAAGCTGAGCCGCTGCGCCTTGAATACGAGGATGTGATCGCCGCCATTCGAGAAGACCGCGCCCCTACCGTTTCCGGTGAGGATGGTCTTGCAGTGCTGCGCGTTGTCAGTAAACTGGTCGAAACGACACGACAGCGCAATTTTGTCGATAGAGGCTCAACTGTGTTATCTAAGGTGCAATCATGATTTTTAACAACCATTTTAGGTCATCTCGCCCCTGTCATGCTGAGCGCAGCGAAGGCTCTCGTGTGCCGGACGATTCGCGTGTCGAGACCGCAGATCTTTCGCTGTGTTCAGCATGACAGGGTGGAGGGGGAAGGAAAAACTATGCATGTAGCAACGGTGGTGGGGGCGCGACCCGAATTTGTGCAGCTTGCGCCTGTCAGTAGAGCGCTTCGCAAACGGCATCATGAATGCCTGATTCATACGGGCCAGCACTACGATTTCGCCATGTCCGAACAGTTCTTCCAGGAGTTAGCTCTGCCGGAGCCGGACTATCATCTTGGCTGCGGTTCCGGATCGCATGGTGCGCAGACCGGGCGCATGCTCGAAGCTATCGAGCAGGTGCTGCTTGGGGAACGTCCTGATTGGGTGGTTGTTTTTGGCGATACCAATTCCACGCTCGCGGCTGCCCTGGCGGCGGCAAAACTGCATATCCCTCTCGCTCACGTCGAGGCGGGCCTGCGCAGTTTCAATCGCGAGATGCCCGAGGAGATCAATCGCATTGTCACCGATCATATCTCAGACCGTCTCTTCTGTCCTACCGAAACGGCGCGTAAAAATGCTGCGAACGAGGGGATCACATGCGGCGTAGAGGTCGTCGGCGATGTGATGTATGATATTCAACTCCAGGTGATGCCTTTGCTAGAAGAGCGGACGGAGCGCCTGCTTTCCTCGCTGCGTGTGGAACCGGGACGTTACTTTCTCGTTACTGTGCATCGCTCAGGCAATACGGATGACCCCGAGACCATGCAAAACATTGTCTCCGCGCTCAACCGGCTGCCGTTTCCTGTTCTCTTCCCGATTCACCCGCGCACTCGCAAACGCCTGCGCGATTATGACATCTCCTGTGCAAGTCATATTCGGCTGATTGAACCGGTCGGCTACCTGGATATGCTGACACTGGAACGCTCGGCCCTGCGCATTCTCACCGACTCGGGCGGAGTGCAGAAGCAGGCGTTTTTCTTTCAGGTTCCCTGCATCACCTTGCGCGAGGAAACCGAGTGGGTTGAAACGGTAGAAACGAGTTGGAATACGCTGGTTGGCAGCCAGCCGGAAGCTATTCTCGAAGCGATACATTTGCCTTTGCCGGATTCGGTTCGCGATAATCCCTTTGGTAGAGGAGACGCGGCGGAACGCATTGTACAGGCCCTATAAAAAAAGACCATTCTTATGCCTATGTATACTGAAAAAAAAGTTCCCGGTATGTTGTAGAGGAGAGACTGCATGGAATTCCAGAATACTGCCAGTTTGCCCAGGATATCTCTATCAAATTCGCGCAAGCAAGAAGGAATCCAGGGAGACAGTTCGTTCTTGCGTAATACTACTCTACTGGTAGAGGACGTGCCATCTGAACTGCCAGAATTGCAAAAGGCCTATCGTCGCAGGCCGTCACAGGCATTATGGCGGCTTACCTTGCTGGTTGGTGATGCTTTTGTCATTGTGATGGCGCTTACCTTCGCGCTGTTTTTTATCATTCCGGCCCAGCCTGCTCTGGTAGAAAGCTGGATATCGAGGAAGTTTGGCAATCTGGAACTGATCTGGGGTTGTCTTGGCCTGGCTTCGTGGTGTATGGCGCTATCTATCACCCAGGCGCAGGACTTTATTTTTGTCACCAATCGCTTTAAGAGCGCGCTTGCCATTACACTCGCGCTGCTTTTGACTGTGACTACCTGGACGGCGCTGACCTGGCTTGGCCTGAACAAAGTACTGGCTCCAGCGATCAAGGCGGAATGTGTTTTCCTGGTCTGGGCGCTTCCGCTATTCGTTGTATGGCGGGTGGCTCTTGCTTTTTGTATGAGCCTGCCCCAATTTGCCCCCCGCGCGGTTATTGTCGGTGTCAATGCTGCCGGTAGCACGCTGGTCAAGGAATTGAAGGAGACGAAACGCCCCAATATTAGCGTATTGGGTTACATCAGCGAAAAGCCTGAAATCGCCGCGCAGGTCGATGGGCTGCCCGTACTCGGCAGCCGCATTGCCCTGCGCAATCTGATTGAGCGGGGCTTGATTGATACCATCATCATGACTCTGGATTATAAAGTCAATCCGTCGCTCTTTCAGGAAACCATCGAGGCGGCACAGCGCGGCATTTCAGTCGTGCCGATGTCACTTGTTTACGAACAGATGAGCGGAAAAATCGCTGTGGAGCATATTGGCGATCAATGGTATGGTTCGCTTCCCTCGGAAGTGCTGGTATCGCCATTTTATCTCTGCTGGCGCAAACTGCTCGATCTCACGTTTGGCCTCGTTGGCACAACTATCATGCTCCTGTTGTTGCCGCTTATCGCCTTATGCATTTATCTGGACTCGCCCGGCCCCATCTTTTATAAGCAGCAGCGTATCGGCTATCGCGGCAAGCCGTTCAATATTCTCAAGTTCCGCTCCATGCGTACCGACGCCGAAAAAGTTGGCAACGCCATCTGGGCTGTGCAGGGAGATAGGCGTGTCACCCGCGTTGGTCGTCTGATGCGCGCCACACACTTTGACGAACTGCCGCAGGTCATCAACATCCTGCGCGGCGAAATGACGCTGGTTGGACCTCGGCCAGAGCGCCAGGTCTTCGTAGAGCATCTGTCGCGCAGCATTCCTTTTTATCATTGTCGTTTAAGTGTTCGACCCGGCCTTACGGGCTGGGCGCAGGTGAAGTACCCGTATGCCAGTTCGGACTACGACGCCTTCATCAAGTTGCAATACGATCTCTACTATATCAAGCACCAGTCTATGATGCTCGACATCTTTATCATACTCAAGACCGTTATCGAGGTCTTATTCTGTCGTGGAAGGTAATTTGAGGCGACCTTATGAAGGTCTATGAAATAACAGGCGTTTCTGTAGGGACGCGATTCATCGCGTCCGGCCCATCATATGCGTTTAGGCCAGGTGGACGCGATGAATCGCGTCCCTACAGTCTTATCAATGTTCATAAGGCCGCCTTTTTCAAGGGAATCAGGTAGAAAGTGGGGGGATAGTGTAGGTATGACCTTTGAAAACTACTGGTCAACCATTTTGAAGCATTGGAAGCTTATTGGGAGTTGTTTTCTGATTGCTGGCCTGGAAGCTTTTATTGTCAGCAAACTGATGACGTCGCTGTATCAGGCCGATGCAGTGGTGCAGATTTCGGTTCGTTCGAGCAGCAGCCAGGCCGATTACAATAACCTGCTGGCGAGCGATCAACTGGTACAGACCGAGTCGCAGCTAGCAACGGGTGCGTCCGTTTTGCGGGAAGTGGCCTCGCATTATCCCGGGCTGACGGTGGATACGCTTTCTAAAGAGGTGACATCCACGCCCACGCTCAACACGCAGTTGTTTACCATCACGGTGCTTGATCCGAGTCCCACACGCACGGCGGCCCTCGCCAATGATATCGCGACGACCCTGATTAAGCAGCAGGCGCAGGTTGTGCAGACCGATAACCAGCACGCTTTGCAGCAGATTCAGCAGGACCTTGATTCAACCCGGCAGCAGATGAATTCCATCGCGAATCACATTGCTGCCTTGCAGGCCAACGGTGCAAGCCAATCGCAGATCAGCGTCCTGCAGGCCAAACTGAATGCCTTGCAGCAGCACTACAATCAGTGGGAGATGTTATTGGCGCAGCTTGAGCTATCGCAGGCGCAAAGCGGCGACTTCCTGCGGCTGGCCCAGATGGCCCAGCCGCAATCGCACCCGGTGCGCCCGGTGGTGCTGTTGAATACCGGCGCGGGACTGGCTGCTGGCCTCTTTTTTAGCCTGTTGCTTGCTTTGCTCTTTGAGCAATTGGACACTCGTGTTCGCACCGCCGAGGATGTGACGCGCCTCTTTGGCTGGTCGGTGCTTGGCACCGTCTGGCGTTCCCGGCAGGCCGAAAAGGAGCGTAAAGCGCTCATCAACCCGCACGAACGCGATGCCAATGTCGAAGCCTATCGCATCTTGCGCACCAACGTTGGCTTCTCCAGTCTTGACAAGCCGCTACACACGATAATGCTGACCAGCGCCATGCCTGGTGATGGCAAGAGTACCATCGCTGCCAATCTGGCGATTTTCCTGGCAAAGGCTGGTAAAAGCACGCTGCTCATCGATGCCGACCTGCGTCGGCCGACGCAGCACCAGATTTTCAATCTACCTGCCGATAGAAAAGGGCTGAGCAATGCTGTTCTCGCTCTCAGTATGCCGGGCGCGACGAGCCAGGTAGGCGCGCAGTTCCTATCTCTGGGCACGCCTGGGCTGCTCTCCGGCACGCATCAGCAGTTTTCGCTCGAACCCTATGTTCACAATGTTGGTATTCCGAACCTCTGGGTTATGCCATCAGATCCGCTGCCGCCTAACCCATCCGAACTGCTCGACTCCAAGGCTATGAAACGCTTTTTCAGTATTCTGGAAGGGGTGCGGCATTGAAATGGTGATCTTTGACGCGCCGCCGATTCGCGGTATCTCTGACGCCAATATCCTGGCCTCGAAGGTCGATGGCACGCTGGTAGTGATCGATATCAGCTGCGCCAACAGGAAAGCGCTGGCGCAGGTAAAAACCCAGCTGGCCCAGGTCGGCGCGAACATCCTGGGTTGTATTGTCAACAAGCAGCGTCGCAGCCGTAGCGATTCAGCCTACTCCTACTTACTACTATCGCCACGAGGACAGCCATGATGCCAACAGACAGGTGGAAGCTGTTCCCGCTTCTGGGACAGGCAACATCGTTATGGCAGAGTATCCCAGGGGAGGACGGCCCTGGTATGCATATCCGGCGCAAGACTCGCGGAAAGAGCCATCAACTCCGCTTCTGGCTATCGCTCGCGCTGTTCATCACCGTTGCCAGTTCGGTAGTATCGCTGTTTGCCTACCAGCAACTGAGCGCGTGCTATCGCTCCTACATATTACTTGCGCAGTCCGGCGTGGATCATTTGTGGCAGGCTGCTCTTCTTATAGAGAGCCTGCCGCACAATCCGTTCGATTCTGCCATCGTGAACCACGCGAAACAGGAGTTTACGCGATCTCTTTCGCTCTTTGAACAGTTGAACAGCGGACTGAGTAGCTTTCCCGGTATTGCGCAGGATATGCCGGTTTATGATGCGCGACTGAATGCGGCCATGCGCCTGTCTTCGCTTGCCCTCGATGCATCACAGGCGGGCATAGTGGGTTGTGATGCGCTGGATATCGTCATTTCCGCCTATCACAAGCCGCTCAGCACAGGTTCTTCTGGCTCGCAGGGCCTTACCTGCGCGAAATCTGCCCAACTTACCCGCGATTTTCAGCGGCTTGAGACTGCGCTGGGTGCCGTAATTGCGAATGCAGACCAGGTGCAGCCCTCGGATCTCAGTTTTTCGCCGCATCTCAGCACGCTCTTTGCCTCGTTTCAGCAAAAATTGCCTCAGGTGCGTTCCTGGCTGCAGGATGCGGAGCAACTTTTTCCTGTGCTGCCTTCGCTGCTCGGCATTCGGTCTCCAACCAGCTATCTACTTGAACTGCAAGACTCGAGCGAACTTCGACCGACGGGCGGCTTTATCGGCAATATCGGTCTTCTCACTCTAGCTGATGGCCGTGTGCAGTCCGTACATGTCAGCGACGTGGATTTGCTGGATAAGCCTTTTAATTTTTCCGGGCATCGCATCCTGTTTCCGCCACAGTATCGTTGGTTCCATACCTATCTCGCCACCAATGGCTGGAGCCTGCGCGACTCCAACCTGGATGCCGATTTTCCGACTGCGGCCCAATATGCCGAGTTGGATTATCATCGCGAAGGCGGCACGGTTGCCGTACAGGGCGTGATTGCCATTACGCCTGCTCTTATCCAGCAGGCTATGACCATTACCGGACCGATTTATCTGCCCGAATATGGGGAGACGGTGACACCACAGAATCTGATAGATCGCATTCATTATCATCAGCTTGGCCTGGCTATCGAGGGCAATGATTTTATCGCCTCGCCAGATGGGCACTCGTCGCTGCGCCAGCGCTTTACCGAGTTGCTGGCGGAACATTTTATGGCGCGCCAGTACCAGCTTCCCGGTTCTGCTCTTGCTTCGTTCGCGCATCTATTCGCTCAGGCGATGACATCAAGGGATATTCAGGTCTATTTCAACGCACAGGCCGCCGAATCGCTTTTGCATGCGTTTCACCTGGATGGCACAATTCAGGCTCCAGATGGCGATAGCCTCTTCGTCGTAGATACCAATGTGGCAGGAGATAAGGCCAATTCCTTTATTACGAGTTCGCTTCATGACAGCGTGACAATTGATGCGAGTGGAAACGCTCACCACTCCCTGACGCTTATGTATGCCTGGACAGTGCAGGGGAATGTCTACGGGCACGCGCTCTATAAAGACTATGCTCGCCTTTACGCGCCGCCCAGGAGCATTTTGCAAGCGCAAAGCGGCTGGGAGCCGCATGGCACGTCGCTGTCCTTTGGCCGTGAGGTCTGGACAGGTTTTTTCACGCTGGTCTACGGTCAGACTCGCACGCTACATTTCACGTGGACGGTACCAACCGTCATTCATTCGGGCGACAGGCATTACCAGTATTTTATCCAGCACCAGGCTAGAACAAGCTGGCACATACATGCGCAGGTAGCTTGCACCGGCAAAACGAGCGGCGCATCTGGCATGACGGGTACTGCGCCTGCCCGGCAGCTTGTGTTGGACACGATTGATTCAGATGTCACCATTACTCTGGGGGATAAGGGGGAGAACGAGATGATTGATACGCATCTACATATTTTACCAGGAGTGGACGATGGTCCGGCCACGCTAAACGAATCGCTTGATCTGGCTCGCTCGCTGGTGCAAGAGAGCGTTCATACCGTGATTGCGACACCGCACTATAACGACCAGTATCCGCGACATGGCGCGGTGGAGATTGTCGCCCGAGTCTACGAACTGCAACAGGCGCTCTATCGTTCCGGCATCCCTTTGCGCGCCTTTGCCAGTCACGAAGTGCTTATTAAGCCAGGATTGGTAGAGGATATTCAAATGGGGCGGGTTTGCACGCTCGCAAGCAGTCGCTATCTGCTGCTGGAACTCTGGAATACGGGTTGGGTTCCCGCCACCGAGCAGGTGATCTTCGAGTTGCAGGCGTTCGGGGTTATTCCTTTGATCGCCCATCCAGAGCGCTACACTGTTTTCCAGAAAGACTCGCCGCTACTCGCCTCGCTAGTGCGCCAGGGCGTGCTGCCGCAGGTGACGCTGGGCGCGCTCGTGGTATGCAGGGTAACACCATTCGACGCGCCGCCGAAGCTCTGCTCAAGAAGGGGCTTGTTTCCTGCCTGGCCTCGGACGCGCATGGCATGCATAAACACCCGCCTGGCGTCGCGAAGGGCATGGAACGGGCCTGCAAACTGGTTGGGCGCGAGGCCGCTTTCGCGATGGTCGAGACTCGCCCAGCTGCTATTTTACAGAACGCAGTTTCAGGCAGCGGCTCGCTTCATGGCGTCTTTGCGTAAATTATGGAACGGTATGGTGGAAGGGCGATATGTGGAATAATAACAAATCTCTATTCATGTGGGGCGGAGACCATGCAGCACGTCCCTATCTATTTCAGTTCATTGTTATCATCGGCGCGCTGCTGGTTGGCGGTGTGCTTGGTTATATCAATCCGGTCTATGGCGCGGCCTTCGTGGGCGGCCTGTTTATGGTAATTGTCTGCCTGCTGCGACAGGATGAGCTGGCGATGGCGATACTTATCTCCGTTCACCTGTATATTGATCTCTATATCGGGCTGCATATTGTTGCGCCGCTTATGGCGATCATCTTGCTGCTCTTTTACTATATCTCGCGTTCGCCAGAGCATCCCTGGATTGGCCCAAAAGCTCCCTGGCTCTGGGCTTTGTTTCTCCTGCTGACCATCAGCCCGTCCATCAAAGGAGCATGGGTGCTGTATGATGCTGCAACCTATTATCCCAGCGACATTCTGGGAGCGTTGCTGATGATCTGGATTGGCATACTTCTTGCGCGAAATGGCGGCAGTTTGCGTCGTTTGTTCCAGTGGCTCGCGGCTATGGGAGCGTTGTTTGCCCTTCATACCATCATTCAAGCCACCCTGGGCATCACCATTTTGGGAACCTCGCACTATGATACGGTGTTGTTGCAGACCGCCAATTTCCAGATATGGAATACCAACGCGCATCGCTATGGTTCCTTTTTTATCGACCCCAACTGGAATGGCACCTTTCTGGGCATGCTGTTCTTTCTGCCCTTTGGCCTTCTGGTCAGCAGCCGGTCGCTGCTGGGAAAAGCTGTCTATCTCTGTGGGATGTGCCTGATCGTGCTTGCCATTATGTTTACCTATAGCATCGGGGCATGGGTCAGCCTGAGCATCGGCGTGGCAACTCTGCTGGTCTTTGTTGGACGAATGCACTATCGTGTGCTGCTGCCTATCCTGTGTGTTATCGCCGTTGGCCTGCTGATTCTCTTCTTCCCCGCACAAATTGCTAGCCTGCTTGTTCACACCCAGGAGCCGGACGAAGTCCCCCTGCGCGTTGGAGCCTGGCTGACCGCTTTACGTATCATCTCTGTCTATCCCTGGACAGGTATTGGTCTGGGCTATCAAAGCTATCTGGTGCTGTCTAACCCGTTTCGCGTGCCACAAGAATATGCTCCCTTAGCGCATCCCCACAATTCGTATCTTGAATGGGGCGCAATGGCCGGTCTGCCCGTTCTGGCTATTTTTATGGCCCTGCTGGTTTATTTCCTCTGGCTTTCCATTCGCAACTGGCTGCGCAGCGATTATGAACACCGGCCCGTAATCGGCGCTGGCATCGCAGCTATCATTACGCTCAGCGTCAATAGCTGGACGATTAACGCCTGGACAAATCCCGTCCTGGCCATGCTCGGCTGGCTCGTTCTCGGCGCGCTCGCTTCTCCACTGCTCACCAAATGGTTTGCCCAAAGGCAGGTTGGCAAAGCAAACGCGAATCGCGTAGGGAAGGAGGGCTAAGCGATGACAAATCTTCCCAAAGGGGTAGCCAAACATGTAGGGACGCGCTTCAGCGCGTCCACCTCTGGCAATTCTCCGGCGACTTGTTCCAGGGCGACCACAAGGTTCGCCCCTACCACAGAACGGCAGGCGCTTTTGCCTTATCCCATTGATATGTCATCGTTTCTACAACCGGATAATAGCGCGTTTGATGCTAATGGAATACCCTATCGCCTGGACATGCACTGTTATTCCCCGGTTGATATTGCTCGTTATGCCCTTGCCCAATGGAATCGCTATTGCCAGACGGGCGATGAAGGTTGCCTGGCGAGCTTTCTCGCTCAGGCCGACTGGCTGGTGAAAAACGAACAGCGTATCACGGGCGATGCAGGCGGCTGGCCCGTACAAGAAGACGCCCGGCTCTATCTTTCAGCGATTGCCCAGAGTTGCGGCCTTTCCGTGTTGTTGCGCGTCTATCAAATTATGTCGCAACAGGATGCTGTAGGGACGCGCTTCAGCGCGTCCTTCGTCCCGGGTGGATGCGCTGAAGCGCGTCCCTACAACCGGGACGGCGCAATCATCGCGTCCATCGAACGTGTCTTGCTAACATTTGAACGCGATATTTTAGATGGTGGCATTTTGGCCCCTATCGGCAATGATGGTATTTTTTTCGAGGAATTTGGCGTTTATCCGGCATCCCACGCGCTGGTTGGTTGTCTTTTTGCGCTGCATGGGCTGTTCGATGTTGTTTGTCTCTCTCCAACCCTTTTCGGGAGCGTAGGGACGGGGAGATGTGAGGAGTGGAGTGGGGGCCTGGTGCCTGTCCCGGGGTGGGGTGGGGAAACAGGCGCGGACGAGGGGAAGCCCATTTGCCCCACCCCGCTTCAGGGACAGGCACCAGGCCCCCACATCGCCGTCCCACATCCCCCTGTCCCTACGGAAGGGATGCGGTATCAGCAATTAGCCCAACATGTTGTAAAGACATTGCATAGCTTACTTGAACAATTTGAAATTGGTCGCGGCAAAGCTCATCCCACCTGGGTTTATGCTGATCTTGCCTCGCGTCGCCTTGTCGCACCTGCTGAACTGGCACTCATGATATCCTTACTGGATGGGCTTCCAGATGAGTGTTGCAGGCGCTATGCCCGGCGCTGGCAACAATTACTCAACAAACGGACTGCGCGTTTGCGTTATGCGCTTATGCGCAGCTTTGCTGCATGCAAACATTCCTTACATATGGCCTTGCGTTTCATGGCAACTGGCTACATCAATCCACCGGGTAATGGTGCTGCAAAAACTCTGATGGAGAAAGGGAACCGCAAGCGCGTCTGCGTCTCCATCCAGGATTTTCCCACCTTTGGCGGGGTTGGCACCGTTCTCGAGGGTATGGTTGAGGTCATGCGAGATCGCTGGCAGGTGGAATATCTTACGCAATACCTGGGGACGGGCGCGGAACGCTACATTATTCACAAGTTCGGCACGCGCCGCATGACGCCCTGGTATTTTCCCTTTGTCTGGCTCTATGTGCTGTTCGGTATTCGCAAGTTCGTTTTGCTGATGCGCCATCACGCGGACTTCCGCGTTGTGCTGCCGCAGGATGCCGTCTTTTCGGGCGCGCTGGTGGGTATTGCGGGCAAATTGACCGGTGTGCGCGTCGTCTGTATCGATCATGGAGACCTCAGCCTGTTCACGCCGCGCAATAAACGCATTCTCCAGCAGGAGCGCATGAGAGCGATTGCCGGAAAACCCTGGCCCTGGCCAGTACGTTTCGCCGCCCGGCGCTTGCTGACTTTCTACTGGCCCTCGCGCTATCTCCTGGCGCGTATCGCCTCGCGTTACATCGATGCCTACCTCATTCCTGGCGTTCCAGGCGATAGCGTGGATGAGGGCTGCCGCTTGGCTGGCATTTCCCCTCATCGCGTGACGCGCTACGGCAGCATGATTGATATACGTCGCCACCCATTGCCAGACGAGGAGATGAGAGTCGCGCAACGTCGAGAAAAAGGATTGCCTGCTAATGCGCTTATTATTGCTATTGCCTGTCGGCTCGCGCCTGAAAAAGGGTTGGATAACGCCCTCGAAAGCATTAGCCAGGCGCTTTCAACCTTAACAGAGGGACAGCGCGAGCGCGTGCGTGTGGTCATCGCGGGAGATGGGCCGCTGCGCCAGCAGGTGGAGCAGGATATCATCCGCCATAATCTTGGACAATATTGCCAGCTATGGGGAACGCTTTCGTCAGCAGAGGTAATCACGCTGCTGAGCATAAGCGACATTTTTCTTTATACCAGCACACGAGGAGCTTGTTACGCGATGGCAGTTCTGGAAGCGATGGCCTCAGCCTGCGCGGTCGTTGCCTCGACCGAGCCGTTGTCGAATGCTCTACTGCTTTCTGAGGGGCGCGGCTTCGCGGTTCCTGCGGGAAATGTCACGGAGACCAGCGCCGCCCTTGCGCAATTGCTGAGCGATGAGCAGCTTTGCCAGCGCATGGGACAGCTTGCCCGCCAATACATCGCCACGCATCATAGCCCTGAGATGTTTCGCCGAACGCTAGAACGCACAACCGGCTGGGCGGGGCTGCACGAACTGATTGACCAGCATTCTCTCTGCCAGGAGGCCAAACAGTAATCATGATGATGCCATTGCATAGACCTCGCTCCGAAAGCGGCAAGAAGACTGCGCAGGTTGCTCCTACGCCTCAGTTATCGGAGATGCAGCATGTGGAGCAGGAGAAATACGGCGATGAGATAGGTCTGCTGCCTACCGCAGTAATGGCGGCTGTTAACTGCGAGCAGCTACCCACTATGTTGCTGCCAGGGGTGAGCATAGACCAGCTTGAGACGCGCAAGGGTATTCAGGCTGTGCGCCCGCTGGTTCCCAGGTCTCCCACATTTATTGATCCTTCCGGCATCAGCGAGCAATCGACCTGGATTTTGCCCGTCCTTCCCGGCTCCACGCGACCTGAGAAAGAGGCAGAACCACAGGGCTATGTAAGCATTCTACGCCATCTGGTGAAGAGTTCCGGCCTTTATGCCCTCTCTTCGCTGGCTTCTCCGCTGCTTTCGTTGCTGATGACGCCGTTGCTGACGCGCTATTTATCGTATTCAGCCTATGGAGCGCTGGTCATTGTCAATACCTTTATTGCTTTGATGGTCGGTGTCACCCAACTTGGGCTGGGCGATGCCTTCTTTCGCTCGTATGTCTACAACCACGAGACGCCTCGCGAGCGCAAGGAAGTCCTTTCGACGCTTATCTTTTTGCTACTTGGTATCTCCGTTCTAGTAGCTCTGAGCATGATGATTACATCGTCCTGGCTGGCCGCTCTTTTGCTTGGAGATACATCATTTGGCGATGCGATGAGGTTTGTTGCGCTGATTATGCTGCTACAAAACCTCTCGATACCTGGCCTGGTCTGGCTGCGCGCGGAGAATCACCCGTTGTTTTATTCGGCCTTATCCCTGGCTAATCTGCTCCTGAACACAGGTTTTACGATTCTCCTGGTGCTTTTCATGCATATGGGGATGACAGGTGTGCTGCTAGCCAGTGCTTGCGGTTATGCCTTTATGGTCTGCTGTACTTTGCCCGTAATTCTTGTACGCGCAGGCTTGATTTTGCGGATGAATATAGTACGTGAACTGCTCACCTTTGGCGCGCCGCATGTTATTAACCTGCTGTCGGGCTGGGTTTTGCAGTTGATCGACCGCTACCTGCTCGGTCGTCTTGGCTCCTTATCAGAGGTGGGGAGTTATGCTGTTGCTTATAGTCTGGGTGGCGTTCTTTCGGCGGTAGTTATCACTCCATTCTCTATGGTCTGGTGGGTGACAATCTATTCGATAGCAAAAAAGGCGCAGGCAAAGGTTATCTTCACGAGCATCTTTCGCTGGTTCAGTTTACTCCTGCTGTTCGTTGCTTATGGTCTCTCACTGGCGGGCCGTGTGCTGCTCGATCTCGTTTATCCACCGGCCTACCATGTTGCCGGGCCGGTGATTCCGGTGATCGCCCTTTCCATCCTCTTCTCGGGCGTCTACGTCATTCTGCCGATTGGTGTAGCACTACAGGGTAAGACGTGGATCACTTCGCTTTCAATTACCGCCGCCGCGATAATCAACGTCGCGCTCAACCTTGTGCTGATTCCACCATTTGGCTCAATGGGAGCCGCTTTTGCAACGCTGATCGCGTATGCGGCGCTTGCCATTATTGCCTATTTCGTGAATCAGAAACTGTATCCCGTTCCTTTTGAACTGGGTCTCTTTGGCCTTGCGTTAATCCTGGGCCTCGTTCTCTACATTGGCAGTGACGCGCTTTCACAAGGTGCCGCACTACTGCCCAGCATTTGCTTGCATGCAAGCGCGCTGTTGCTCTACGGGGGCTGCCTGCTCTTGCTTGTTGTGTTTTCGGAAAGAAAAAATTGCTGTAACTACTCAGGAGACCAGGCAACTGGGAAAGGGTGACCATGGAAGACCGCCGTCAGAGCCGAGAGCATGGCATGCACCTGCTTGTGCATGGTGGAGAGATAACTGCGAATGTGGCAAAAGGCAGTCGCTCCCGTGGCACTGCGAAAGGTGCCAGAGATCTTTTGCTGCACTTTGGCAAGGCTTCGGTCACGCTCAGCCTGGTTGTTGGTAAAGGGAATGGAGAGATCGTCGAGCAAAGCCAGCACTTGCTCGGCACGAGAGAGCAGCGCATCGAGCAGATTCTTGGCTGGGCTTTGCCTGGGCTTGCCTTTCCCTTTGCCGGTGCTGGCTGCCGCAGGCGACCCGGCAGCCGCATAGCCGAGCGCCAGAATCTCGAAATAGCGCGCAATCCAGTCGTCACGCTCGATGGAGGGAACCGCCGACAGGTAGAGTTCACGCCAGTGGTGGCAGGCCTCATGCAGATCGAGCAAGAAGTCATGCCTTTGCTGGGCCCAGTCTTGCTGTGGCTGCCGGGCGATAGCCAGACAATCACGCAGCAGATGCGCCTCACAGATGCTGTGCGCACAGTCGTACCCATCGTAGCTGGCAAAGCGGTCATGCATCCCACGGCTCACGAAGGCGGGCCAGATGCCGATCTCGTCCATGGCCTCTTACCCTCGCGAGGGATGCCAGGCCAAATGCGTCAGCCAGCGCGTACAGTTGACATGCAGCCAATGCAAGACGCCATAGATGCGAATGCTGGTCTCATCACCATGTTGCAAGCGACTGGCGGCGATCAGCTCACCAATGCGCTTGACCACTGGAGCCAGGCGCTGGGAGGCCAGTTCACTCCACGCCAGCAAGCTGGCTTCCGAGATCTGACAGCCGCAGATGGCCGCGAGGGCTTCACAGGTGCGCGCCGTCGGCAGCAGTTGTCCCTGATGCGGATAGACGGCCCGGGCTTGCAGGTTGGGACCATACTACACAGGCGCGTTGACCTGAACGGGAAAACTGCTCCGATTGGAACTTTGGCACGTGGGACAGGTCAGGCTTTGCACCTGATGCTCGTGGACCAGCAAGCGGATTTCTGGTACATCGAGTACTTGCCGACGTTCAACTATCTGGCCGACGACCTCGCGCAGGTTCTGCCCACACTGTTGGCAGCACTCGGGGCGGTGAGCGATCACCTCATCGGGCTGCTCTGCCATCTGCAAGGTCTGACCAGCATGCCCCTGCTGTCCTCCTGGGTCCTTGTCGCTGGCCGGACGAGAACGGCGTGGCAGATGCCCCAATCCATCAGAGGAGGGGGGGTTACTGCTGCTGCGGCTGTCTTTGCCCAGGCGCTCTTCCAGTTCCTTGATGCGCGCCTCTGCCCTCGCCAATTGCTCTTTCAAGGGCAGCAGTTGGGCCACCAGGGCTTTGAGCAGTCGATTTTCTTCTCGCAACGCGGCCAGTTCTTCTTCTTGCGTCATGAGCGTACTTTACTCGCTTTTCTCGCCTTTGGCAAGTCGCTAGGAGACCTTAGTAGTTACAAATCGCTTCATTAAAAATTTCATAAAAGAGGTATAGTATGTTACAAATAAAAAGCCAGCGTCCTACTTTCCAGGCTGAACAGCCTGAGCTACGTGAGATTGCGATTGCACCGGTTCATGTATGCATGCATGTTCTCGGCAGCTTCCGTCACGATGTGCGGGCAAAACGCGCCGCCGCTGCTTTGCGTGAGGCTGGACTTCATATTTCCGTGCTTGACATCGAAACTGGGCCAGCCGATACGCGAGAAGATATAAACGGCATCCATGTCCGGCACATGCCTGTGCAGCGCACATTTGTGACCACACGCTTCAAACGTTGGGCGCTTGCGCGTGCCGCCTGGATGTTTTTGCGCAGTGCGGCTCGACTGATGCGCACACCTGCGGATGTCTACCATGCGCTCGATCTGCCCGCGCTGCCTGCCTGCTATATTGCTGCCAGAGTGCGCCGCAAGCCCATCATTTTCGATTCTTACGAACTCCCTCTTTCGACGCTTGCAAAGGAAGAGATTCGAGGGAGCCGCAAGCTTCTTCAGAGGATAATGGCCCCGCTTTTGAAACACATGCTTCCGCGCTGTGCAGGGGTTATCGCCGTCTCCCCGCCGATAGCACGCGAAATAGCTCGCCGCTATCCACACGCCAGGGTCTCTCTGGTACGCAATATCCTGCCCTATGCGTCCGTGAAGCGCAGCAACCGCCTGCGTGAATATCTTGGTCTGCCTGCTTCAACGCGCATTGCCCTCTACCAGGGCTATCTTCAGGCGGATCGCGGCCTTGACCGGTTAGTGCAGGCGGCCAGATATTTAGAGTCGGATATTGTGATCGTCATTATGGGCCGGGCGAAAGATCACACCCAGGCCCAACTGGAAACGTTAATCGTGGGCGAGGGCGTATCGGAGCGCGTTAAAATCCTTCCCCCCGCGCCCTATGATGAACTGCTGAGCTGGACATCCTCGGCTGATATCGGCCTGCTGCTCTATTCGCCGGAACACTCGCTTAACGTGCGGATGTGCCTGCCAAATAAATTGTTTGAATTTCTCATGGCCGGCCTCCCTGTGCTATCCACGCGCCTGGTGGCTGTAGCAGAAATTATCGATACCCGGCAGGTTGGAAAAATTGTCAATGCGCTTAAACCGGAAGCAATTGGTAAGGCCATCAACGCTATCTTGCGCAATTCTGATGCGCTGGCTCAAATGCGCAAGAACGCTCTACAGGCTGCCCGTGAGGAATTTTACTGGGAGAAAGAGCAACAACACCTGCTTGATCTGTACGAAAATATCTTTGCTCAATAGCGCGGGAGGAAATTTATGCGCATACTCTTCGTCACGCCCTATCCACCCTCCTGTTTTCGCGTGCGCAGCGCCAGCTTCATCAAGCACCTGCAACGCAATCATGACGTTACCGTCCTCGCGCTCTGCCGCTCTCTGCATGACCTGGCCGATTGCCAAAAATTGCGCCAGGACCACCCGACGCTTGAGGTCATAACAGTGCAAGAATCGAAATGGCGTGCCGCTCTCCGCGCCGGGCGTGCTCTGCTCAGCGCCGATTCTATGCACGTCTCGTATGCGCGTTCTCCGCAATTAACGAAGGTAGTGCAAGCTCTCTGCGCGCAGCAACGCTTCGATGTCATTCACGTAGAACACCTGCGCGGCATGGCTGCGCTTGCGCCACTCGCGTTATCCTATCCGCTCGTCTGGGATGCCGTTGATTGCATCAGCCTGCTCTATAAACAGACGGCCATCTCCGCTCGCAGTCGTTCCTGGCGCTTCATTGCCTCGCTCGAACAGGATCGCATTCGCAATGCCGAGACCGCTCTTTTGCATAAGCCGCAGCGTGTCCTTCTGACCTCTGAACGCGACCGCCAGGCCATGCTGGAAACGGCTGGCCAGAACGGTGGTGAGCATCTTTCCGTCCTTCCCAACGGGGTTGACCTCGACTATTTTCGTCCGCTAGCTGTAGAGCGCAAGCCTTTCAATCTGGTCTTCTCAGGCAAGATGAACTATCATCCCAACGTCGCTGCTGCTCTCTATCTCTATGAACAGGTCATGCCTCTTATCTGGCGGGAGCAACCCGAGGCAACCCTGACCATTGCTGGCGGTCTTCCACCTACTGAGATACAACGGCTAGCCCGACATCCTCGCGTTGAAGTAACTGGTTACGTCGATGATTTACGTGCTTACATTGCGCGTGCCGAAGCCATGCTCTGTCCAATGGTCTACGCCACCGGCATTCAAAACAAGGTATTGGAGTCGATGGCCCTTGGTACGCCTGTCATCGTTTCGCCAAAGGCCGCCGGAGCTTTACAAGCCATACCCGGACGCGATCTCCTCGTAGCAGAAACTCCACGTCAATTTGCGGAGATGGCCCTGAATCTGTTTAATCATCCAGTCCGCAGGGAAGGCCTTTCGCAATATGGCCGCGCTTACGTAGAACTCCAGCATAACTGGAAAACCATCACTCACCAGCTGGTAGAAATTTATTCCGAGGCCAGGGCAGGCTATACGCCGTTCGAGTGCCTGTCATGCTGAGCGATGGGTGTAAATCAATTTTTTGCAACCAGCGTGGGGACGGAAGACACCCGCAAGGGGATGTCTCTACACCGTCGTTTGGCCTGTAGAGACATCCCCTTGCGGGTGTCTTCCGTCCCCCATCGACCGCAAACCTTTAGAACGCACTTCTTCATGCTTCCTTTTCACACATGGACATAGGCCGACGAAACCACCTGCTGCAAGATACCACGCATGCTCATGCCCCACGTATCCCAGTTGTGCCGCTGCTCGAAGACGGTCCGGCTGGATGCTGCCAGTGCTTTGTATCGCTTTTCATCCTGAAAAATTTGGGCTATGAGACGAGCATAACTTTCTCCCCGCGCCTCAAATGGCAGAACATAGCCGTTCTCGCCATCATGAACCGCGTCAGGAACGCCCCCCGTATTTGATGTAATCGCGGGCAGGCCGAAAGCGTTTGCTTCACTGAAGACGATGGGAAAACAATCGCAGCGTGTCGGTACCAGTAAAAAGTGAGACGTGGCATAGAGCCGCTGTATCTCACGATTTTGCTGTTCGTCATGTTTATTTAAAAATGGAATGACGATCAGGCGCGGGTGTTGAACCGATTTAGGAGGCGTGCAGCCACAGACGATCAGCTCGGTATCAATGCCCATGCTTTCAAGCTTCAACAGCGTTTCAAAGGCGATATCACCGCCTTTGCGCTCCCAGCCCAGCCCCATAAAGAGCAGCCTGCACCTGCCCGCACAGTGCCGCTTCAACGCTATTTGACGGGTGGGAAGCGTGTCGAGGTTTGCTCCAAACGGAAGCACATGCACTTTCTTCTCATCGACCCCGTAATCTTCTACCGCCGAGCGAGCGGCCCAGTGACTCGGATAAATGAGCGCGCTGGCCTTCGCATAAGCCATTGCCTCAATCTGCTGTCCCATGCGCGCAGAAAAGGGCAGCAGTTCCGAGTAGCGTTCATGATAGTTTTGCTGTAAAGTAAATGTGACATCAGTAGCAATCACGATAGGTATGTTCGTCTCTAAAAAAGCCACTTCCGGCGGCCCAATCGGCGAAAAAATCACGTCGTAATGCCCTTGTTCTAGCTTTTGCGCCGCCAGCTTTGCCTGCTTTTTTGCTACAAACAACAGCCGATCATAAGCGATGTTCTTTTTGAGCAAGCGGCTCGACATCTCCTGCATCAATCTGCCGATAAAGCGCCTTTCAAACGAAAGAATTGGCCCCAGAAAATGCACATCTCCACAGTATTTCTCTAGCGCCTGCGCCATGTAATAGGTCGTGCCAGACCAGGCGTATTTGCTTTGTGGGTCTTCGGCAGTCAAATAAGCAATGTTCAGGCGAGTTGCATCCACCACCTGTCCCCTCCTTTTGTTGTAGACTATGCCTATACGTTTCATTGTAATCACAGGTCCAAATCCTACGCGAAAGGATCATGCTTTGTAATGCCGGTCTATTTTGCTCCGCAGCGAAGAATCTTGCTCATCGCCGCGCTCATCGCACTCCTGCTTGGAAGTATGCTACTCGCCGCGAACCTGCCTGTATATTGCCTCCCCATTGCCAAACTTTGCCTGCAACACAACAACTGACTCGACCAGCACACTTGATGCTACTACGCCCCACCGCTCTACCTCGGCCTGGATACCTATCGTCATTGGGATAAACTCTCGTATCTCCCACGCGATGCGCAACGAGGTGTGACCAGTAGCTAATCGGCGTAGAAATGTGCCTTCTTGAAGAGAAAGAACGAAGCAATTCTCAACAAGGAGGGACATCATACCGAATTTTGGCTCTCCCGCATTTCCCGTGCTGTGGGTACTATATGACCAAACCATCCCTCGGAAGATTCGCTGCTAGAGTATATTGGCATTCACAGACTTTTAGACATTTTCCCCTTTAGCACGAGAAGTGCGAGAGAGCCAACTCTTGACAAACTACCGATCCTGAAATCGTTCGTCCCAAGCGGACCAGTAAACTGGATCCCTACAAAGACTATCTGCATCAGCGCTGGGAAGCCGGGCAACACAACATCACGCACCTGGTGAGCGAGATCCGTGCACGGGGCTACCGCGGGAGTGCGACGATTGTGCATGAGTATCTCAGACCGTTTCGCCAGCACCCGCAGTGGCTGCAGATGTACCACCAGCAGAAGCAACAGGGAGTACGAAGTAGTGCCTCTCTGCCTCTTTCTGCTTGTGAAGCCGCCTGGCTCTTCGTCTGCAATCCGCGCAAGCTCACGTTGCGGCAGGTGTGGCAACTCGAACCATTGCGCGTCCAAGACGAAAGCTTGGCAAGCGCCTATCAGCTCGCGCAAGATTTTCGAGCGATGCTTGTCAATCGACAAGTGGACGTCCTGCACCGTTGGCTGCAGGAAGCACAGCAGAGTGGCATTGCCGAACTCAGGAGCTTTGCTGCAGGCATTCTTCGGGACTACGATGCCGTGCGTGCGGCCCTCTCGACGAAGTACAGCAATGGGCAAACCGAGGGCCAGGTCAATCGACTCAAACTCATCAAGCGGCAAGCCTATGGCCGAGCGCAGTTTGATCTGCTTCGGCTGCGTGTCCTGCATCGGTCTAGGTCACCGAATCAGCAAAAGTGCGCATGAACCTGTTTCTTCCCGTATTTTACATGCGTCACTCATGACTCATGCCACATATGTCAATGCCGTTTGCCCGCTCATCATCTGCGCCAGCAGCCTTGCCTCGCGAATGATTCCCTGTAACTGGTCGGGGGTGATAGATTGACGCCCATCGCAGAGTGCGCTATCGGGTTCGGGATGCACTTCGAGAATGAGGCCCTCTGCTCCGGCGGCGATGGCGGCGCGGGACATGGTGGGAACGAGTTCGCGCCGTCCCGTGGCATGGCTGGGGTCAACGATAATCGGCAGGTGGGTCAATTCGTGAAGCAGGGGAACGCAGGAGAGGTCGAGCAGGTTGCGCGTCTGGGGGTCGAAGCTGCGAATGCCGCGCTCGCAGAGGATGACATGGGGGTTGCCCGCCGCCACGATGTATTCTGCTGCCAGCAACCATTCCTCAATCGTCGAGGCCAGCCCGCGTTTGAGCATGACAGGCCGCTGCAGGCTGTTGCGCCCGGCGGCCAGCAGCAGTGGGAAATTCTGCATATTGCGGCTACCAATCTGCAAAATATCGGCGTAGCGTGCCACCGTTTCTACCATGTCCGGCTCCATGACCTCGGTAATGACGGGCAGGCCGGTCTGTTCTCGCGCCTCGGCCAGCAGTTCTAAACCCTCGACGCCCAATCCCTGGAACTGGTAAGGGGATGTGCGCGGCTTGAATGCGCCCCCGCGCAATATTTGCGCCCCGGCTGCTTTCACCGCTCTGGCCGTTGAAAGCAACTGGTCGCGATTCTCGACCGCACAAGGGCCTGCCATGATGACCGGAGAAGCGTTCGCACCGCCAATGACCAGGGGCGTGATGCCGCGCTCCTCACCAACGATGACGCTACTTTGTTCTGCCTTGAAAGCGCGGCTCACCAGCTTGTACGGGGTAGTAATGGGCGTGATGCGGGCGACGGCGCGGTGCTGGCGCAGGATATGTTCCGCCTGCGCATCATACTGCCTGCCCTCCAGACAAATCACCTCGCGCCCATCGATCTTTGTGCAGGTCGGCGGGCGACCGCCGGAAAGTTGGCTGAGCAGGGACAATAACTCGCCGCGCGTGCTACTGTCGGCATCGATGTTAATGGTGATAATCATGATTGCGTTCCTCCCTTTTCTTTTCATTTCGTTTCCTATCGCAGGATTGCGGCAAACAAAAAAGCAGAGGATCAAACCTCTGCTTCTCCAGCATGCTGGTGGTTATTTTTTGCTCAACACAACGAACCCACCATCATGCTGGAGGGCTAAACCAGTAATAAAAGCTGTACTGATTGTATCGTTGTTCGCTAAGCATCTGTCGTGTTTACTCTTTTCTCTTATCTCATACCTGCTCGTGTGTAGCAGGTACTTACCTGTTACAAGTATAGGCAGAAAACGTCGCTCTGTCAAGACTTTCCAGGACTTTAGGACTTTTTCTGCCCACTCAGCAATTTATGAACGTTTGCGTGCGCGGCGCTGCATGTACCGTTGGGTGGCACGATAATCTTCATAGAGATCGTCGTCCGCGCCTTTGATGCCCTGGCGCATGGTGGGCGGCGGCGTTTTGGCGGTCGGCTCCTGACCGGCGCTCTTGCCTCTGTTATTCGACTGACCGGTGCCGCGCCGCGCCGGTTCCGGTTGCCCGGCCAGCGCACTCAGGCTGCGCGGAATAAGATCGAATTTTGCCAGGACGATCAGCAGCAGAATCAGTGTCGCCAGGAAGACGATGGTACTGGTGCTGATAACCACTATGCCGCCAAAAAGGTTAAAGCTGGTGAGCGTGTAGTTCAGGTGATTGGCCGTCATAAACTCGGTCTCGAAGACGCCGATGAAATTGGCGCCCAGCAGGTAGATGACCATGCCCAGCAGGTAGCGCGTCTTGAAGCCGCCGGGGCGCGTGGCCGTTGTGCGAGCCGGGGCGGGCTTTGGTTTTGCCTCCTGCCTTTCCTGTTTCGTTGGCGTGGTCGAGACCTCCGCCGCCTTCGCAGCGCCTGATCCGAGGCCAGTTTTGCGCGTGGCACGGGCCAGGCGCGCCTGGGCTACATCAACTTCCGGTACCTCCTCTGCTGGCTTTTTGCCAATAGTGGAGAAGAAACCGGGTAATCTCCTGGTCTTTGCCGGTGCGGGTGCCGTCTCCTCGACGCTTTCCTCAACTGTCTCTATCTGCTCGAACTCTGGTTCGTCTAACGTTGTCTCGCTCTCGGTCTCTCTGCTAGAGGTAACGAGTACAGGCCGATTACGGTCGGCGCGGGCGGAGCGCCTGCGATGGCTCTGCTCCTGTGTCATGATTGTCCTCCCGAATGATTGTCATAGTATTGACTGGATGATGACATCTCATTATTATAAGGGTTTTCCTGATCGGGAGCAAGGTTCTGCTGAGGGAAACTTTGCTGAGGGTTGGAGCCAGAGTTGTTCTGCAGCGGCATCGCGGGATACGATGGAGTTGGCTGCATCGATGTCCCGGTTGGCGGCTGCGGCTGCGGTTGCTGCGGCAGGTAGACAGAGGCTGCCGGAGAAACGGCGGGAATCGATGGTTGCGAGAACTGCGGCGGTGGAGACGACTGGGGGGGCTGAAACTGTGACGATGCCGCCTGAGCGGGAATAGCAGGCGCGTTGGCCTCGTTCCACGCCTGTACGGCGGCCAGACCGGCGCGGGCGATCTCATCATCGCGCCCGGCGGCGTTGCCCCCGCTGACGCCAATGCCGCCAACGGTCGCGCCATTGATGCGAATGGGCCAGCCGCCGGCGGCCATAATGAATTTTCCCTGGGTCATGGCCGCCAGGCTGGAGGCAAAGCCGGGAATACCGGCGCCCCACTGCGCGACGGCATCGGTCGACTGGTTGAACATGACCGCCGTCGTTGCTTTGGCGATACTGATATTGCCAGTTGCCCACCCGTAGGGGGACATCATGCGTTCAAAGAGAACCAGGTGACCGCCAGCGTCGACGATGGCGATGCTCACCGGGCTGCGCAGCTCCCTGGCGCGCTGCTTACTCGCCTCCAGTATTCTGCGCGCAACATCAATTGACAGACTCACACAATTGCTCCTTCTCATCAGGCCGGCGCCTGCATATTGATAACCGCCTGATACTCGATCTTCAGGTGTTTCTAGCACTATAACATATATAAGCAATTTCGTATAGTGGTAGCTTCACTTGCTACAAAGGTTGTGCCTCTTCAACCACATAACCGGCGGCGCGCAGGTGGTGCAGGAGTTGCTCGCACTGGGCGCGGTCGCGCGTCTCCAGGGTCAGCGTCTCTTCACGTTGCATGATGGGCAGGCGGCTGGAAATGCGCTGGTGACGCACATCGATGACATTGATGCGCATTTCGGCGATGATGCTGAGCAGGCGCATCAACTCGCCGGGCCGATCAGTTAGCTTTGTGTGAATAACGAAGTAGCGACCGGCTGCCGCCAGGCCGTGTTCGATGAAGCGACCAACCAGGTTGATATCGATATTGCCGCCGGTCAGCGGCACCAGCACCTTCTTGCCGCGCAGGGAGATGGTGCCGCTCAGCAGAGCCGCCACGCCAGCGGCGCCCGCGCCCTCCACCAGCAGCTTGCAGCGTTCCATCAGCAGCAGCACCGCACCGATAATGGCCTCGTCATTGACCAGCACGACATCATCGACCAGCTGCGAGATGATGGAGAAGGTCAGCGCGCCGGGCCGTTTGACGGCGATGCCATCGGCAATGGTGGTGATGGCAGGCAGCGTTTGCAGCGTGCCTGCATCCAGCGAAGCGCGACAACCGGCAGCGCCCTCGGCCTGCACGCCAATGATGGTGATGTTGGGGCGCAGGGCGCGGGCGGCAATAGCGATCCCGGCGATGAGGCCGCCACCGCCGATGGGAACGACCAGCGCGTCGGCATCCGGCAGATCGCTCAGCATCTCCAGCCCCAGCGTCCCCTGCCCGGCGATGATATCGGGATCATCGAAAGCATGAATGAAGACCGCACCCGATTCGCGCTGCAATTGCAGGCAGTGTTCGTAGGCATCGTCATAGGTGAAGCCGTGCAGCACGACGTTCGCGCCATAGCTCTGCGTGGCCGTGACCTTCGCCAGCGGGGCCGTCTCCGGCATGACGATGGTGCAGGGGATATGATACTGCGCGGCGGCAATGGCGACGCCCTGCGCGTGGTTGCCAGCCGAGGCGGCAATCACGCCGCGCCGGTACTCCTGCTCGCTCAGCCGCGAAAGTTTGAAACTCGCGCCGCGCACCTTGAAGGAACCGGCGCGCTGCGTATTCTCCTCCTTCAAATAAATATCCGCGCCCGTCAGTTCTTGCAGGGTGCGCGAGGGCGTCAGGGGAGTATGGTGCAGCCGGGGCTTCAGCAGCTTGTGGGCCTCCCAGATATCGGCAATAGTCACCGCGCGCTGGCTCACCAGCCCATCGTGCGCCTCGCCATGAGCGGTCGCGCTGCTTGCCACATCGGCAGTCTCCGTAGTGGTTGCGGCATCAGCAGTCGCGCCGGGATCATCATTACTGGTAGCATGTTCGACATAACGCATGACGTGGTCCAATTCCTTTCCTTTCATCCGTCGGCGGCGTCGGACTCGCTCGACCACGCCCATTGTGGTACGGTCTCTATCTACGCTTTTTTCTTCAGTTCGGTTTAGTTCGGCTCAATTCACAATAGCCATGCCCCATTGCATGAACGATGATGCGACGATTATAGCGTATTGGTGGGCTGGCACGCAAGCCTGGATGTAGAGGCGAGCATGATCAGGCCACCGAGCGGGGAGTACCAGGACGCTGAGCTTGAGATTGCCGCAAAAGTGGTGCCGATGTGTCATGCTGAGCGGCAGCGAAGTATGACATGGTTGAGTTGATTTTTTATGGCATACAGACAATGATCTGGTGTTGCCCCTGTAGCCCCCCGACTACAGGGGCAACACTATTCTTTTACGTCAAAACGGTCATGAAGGATTACCACTTTTCAGTATTGGTAGTTGTGGCGGTGCCAGAGTGAGCGCGCTGAGGGGAGTTGACGATCTGCCTTCGTATGTGCCATACTCAAGGCTATCTACAGCAATGTTTTGCAGTGGTATCAGAGGAAAGCTCATGTACGCGCTCTTTTGACTCATGACGTATTAGCATCTTCTGGTCGTGGACGCTTCATACTCCATACCGGCAGAGTCTCTTCAGCGCGCCAGCCTCTACTGGTGCTATTTCTCATGCTCGCTCACCTCCCTCTTCACTGGCCTTTACCCATTGTTCGTTGGTATTCCTGAAGGGAGAAGCATTTCATTTCATGAATTCTATCGATTCTACAGAGAAACAGCGGACACGTCCTCGCTCATTGTGGCGCAACGGGGACTTCCTTTTGTTGTGGAGCGGGCAGACGGTGTCTGTGCTTGGCACAAATATCTCCCTGCTTGCGCTGCCGCTGCTGGTACTGGCTGTGACGCGCTCACCCGCGCAGGCCGGGCTGCTTACGGCTGTGCGGCAGCTGCCTTACCTGCTTTTTAGCCTGCCCGCTGGCGCCTTGCTCGATCGGTGGGACCGCAAGAAGACGATGATTTCCTGCGACCTGATCCGCTGGATTGCCCTGGGGTCGGTGCCGCTTGCCTTTGTGTCAGGGCATCTGACGCTTGTGCAGCTCTACATTGTGGCCTTCGTCGAAGGGACCGCCTATGTCTTCTTCAGCATCGGGCAGATCGCGGCCTTGCCGCAGGTAGTTGCGCAGGAACATCTGCCGCGAGCATACGCTATGGACACAACGACGGAATACGTGGGGCAACTACTGGGGCCGAGTCTGGGAGGATTCATCATCGGCCTCGCAGCGAGCATTGCCGTTGGCGCAAATCTGGCTTACGCGGTGGACAGTGTGTCCTACCTGGTTTCGGTAATCACTCTGCGCTTCATGAAAGTCTCGTTTCAGAGAGAGCGGACGCAAGAGCGGCGCTCACTGCGCAAAGAGATCGGCGAAGGGCTGCGTTTCCTCTGGCAGCAGCCGCTGCTGCGGATTATGGCTATCCTGACCATGAACGGCAATTTCCTGCTGAGTCCTGTCACGCTGGCGGTGATTGTGCTGGCGCAAGGGACATTGCATATCAGCGTGCAGGTGCTGGGCATCGTCCTGGCGGCTGGCGGCGTTGGCGGCGTGCTGGGCGGCTTCGTTGCAACATGGATGCGGGCGCATCTGCGTTTCGGGCAGGTCATCCTTGCCTCGATTGCCGGATGGACTCTGGCCCTCGTTGCTCTGGCTCTGGCACCTTCGCCTCTGTTACTCATCGCGGGCGTTGGTCTGATCGGCTTCATCTGGCCTGCCTATGGCGTCACGCTGGTGTCGTACCGGCTCTCGGTCTCGCCAGATCACTTACAGGGCCGCGTCAATAGCGCCTTCCGCTTCCTTTCATATGGCGCAGAGCCGCTGGGCGCGGCCTGCTTCGGGCTGTTGCTGTCGCTGCTCAACCCTCGTCTGGTGCTGGGGCTGATCGCGGCAGGCTTAGCACTCAACGGCGTGGCAGCCTCTTTGACAAGGCTGCGCAGGGTATAAGGAAGGCGAGGGCAAGCAAACGACGAGCAGATCGTAGCTGCTCGTCGTTTGCTTGCCCTCGCCTGTATACAGGATTAATCGCGGGCGCGGAAGAGCTTGACGCGACGGTTTGGCTCTTTGCCGCGACTGCGCGAGATCAGGTTGTAGCGGGTGGCCATCTGGTGCTGCAAGCGGCGGATGTAGGCGTTGGCCGGGGCCAGTTCCGCCGTCGTCAGCCCCTTGTTGAGTACCTGATGGATGACATCCTCGGTCTCAAGCAGGGCACGCATGGTTTCGTCATCAGAGCCGGGGCCAGGATCGCCACCGCCATTGTCATCGCCGCCGACCTCATCCTCATCGACGGCATCAGTGGAAGGGATGTCGAAGATGTGGGCGAGAGCGTGCTGCATCTGAGCAATGGTGTTGTTCTTCAGAATGATGATCGTCTTATTGTCCCGCTCGGCCTGTTGCAACCGCTCCGTCTGATGGCGATAATAGTTTTTCAGCGTCACAATCGCGTCGGCGTCGACCTCGCTATTGGTGACGATGATAGGGACGCGCAGGTGGCGGGCGGCCTCGGCCAGGCGGTCGCGGCTCACGCCGAAGGGGTAGATGCGCAGCGTCTTGATGATGGACGCTGCATCCTCCTCGTTTTCCTGCTCACCGTTCTCGCGGATGCGCCGGTTGGGGGCGCGTTCGGCGGAGATCAACGTCATGGGGGAGCGATGCTCGACATCGGCGGGCGACGTTCCGGTCGGGGCCAGTTCGCTGAGCATGGTTTGCATGTTCATGGTAGCAATGCTCGCTCTGCCGTTGGGCAAGCCGGGAGCGGCAGCCGCGCCGGTCGGGCGCGTCCCCATTTCAAAGGGCATTACCTGCGTCTGAGCCGTGTGGCGACCTCGAAGACGGTCGGCGCCGACGTTCCCGCCGTTGCTGCCGCCTCGATAGCCAGGCTGGCTCTGTCCTGGCTGGCGAAACTGATTCCAGTCGCTGCCGCCACGCTCGAAGCTGCCGGGGCCGGTGCGCGTCAGGCCGCCTGTCCCCCACATGGGGATTTCCATGCCGCCGGAAGAGATGCGGCGCACGGAGATGCGGCCCGTCTCTTCATCGCGGGTACGCTCCTCCGCGACGACGGGCTGGCCGCGCAGCATGTTATCAACAGTATCGGCCACGTCGCGGTGGACGACCAGCTCTTCCCAGCTCTGCTGCTCTACCACCACGTCAAAGGTCGGCGGGGCCTTGCGCTCCAGAATACTCTTTTGCGTGTGGCGACGCCTCGCCTCCTCATCGCCCAGCGTGACGGTCTGAATGCCGCCCACCAGATCGGAGAGCGTCGGGTTGACCAGCAGGTTGCTCAGCGAGTTACCGTGTGCCGTCGCGACCAGTTGCACGCCGCGTTCAGCGATGGTGCGAGCGGCTGCCGCTTCCAATTCCGTGCCAATTTCGTCAATGACGATGACCTGCGGCATGTGGTTTTCGACCGCTTCGATCATCACCGCGTGCTGTTCTGCCGTGCGCGCCACCTGCATGCGGCGCGCGCGTCCTATTCCAGGGTGAGGAATATCACCATCACCCGCGATTTCATTGGATGTATCAACCACCACCACCCGTTTATTGGCCTCGTCGGCCAGAACACGGGCTATTTCACGCAACAGGGTGGTTTTACCCACGCCCGGGCGACCAAGTATCAAGATCGATTGACCCTGCTCGACGATATCGCGGATCAGGGCGATGCTACCCAGCACCGCACGACCAATACGACAGGTCAGACCCACAATTTTCCCTTTACGGTTTCGCAGGGCGCTAATACGATGCAGGGTGCGCTCAATCCCGGCGCGGTTATCGTCGCCGAATTCACCAATACGCTCGACCACGTATTCGAGGTCGGCGTAGGTGATCGGCTGAGAACTCAGGATCACCTCCCCTTCCGGGAACCGGCCCTCGGCATAACGCCCGAGGTCCATTACGATCTCCAGCAGTTCGCCCCGGTTTTCCAGGCGGTTGACTGCATCGTGGATATCTGGCGGAAGAGCCGCCAGCAGAGCCTCCAGATCGTCAGTGATCACGTTTTGCATAGGCAGTTCTATCACCTCATAGTCTGGCGCGCATTGACCGTCCCCAGGCCCTTGACGCCATAGGCCACTCGTTGTTCCAGTGAGGGGACTGTGCGCGGTCGCATAGCCAGCAGGGCCATGTGGCGCACGAGCAGAACCCGCGTGGTGGTCTGCTCAAATCCACTATTGCGCAGAGCGGCGATTACAGAAGACTCGTACTCACGCACATGACAGAGAATCGGCTGTGCGCTTTCCTGTTGCAGGCGCTGAATGCCGAAGCGCAGTAACGGTTCGGCAAGGTCAGCATGTTCAGGATGAACCATCAATGAGAGCTGGTGCGGTGCGGAACCGTGACTCCGGCAAAGCCGCATCCATGCCCCTAAACGCACGCCAACGTCACAGACGTAGTTCTCGCTGTCACGCCAGAACGGGAAGCGGGTTCCGCGCAGTGAGCCGACGTGTAATTTAGCAAATTCTTCGCTGTTCTCCAGCAGTTCGGCCATCTGCACACGATGCGGGGTCACCGCCCGATAGAGCTGGTGCAGGCCCCACACGTGATGGCGATTCCAGCGCCGGAGCGAAGGCAGGTTGAGGTCATTGCTCTCTAATAAAGACGCACGAGACGGCGTATTCTTGCATTCAGAATCAGTTTCATTATGCGCGTCTGCATGCGTTGCTGTACCCGCGTCATGGCCGGTATAGACATAGGTCAATTCGCGGGCATAACGTTGAAAGCCCATACGCTGGAACATCTCCAGTTCGGGGATTTCGTCCTCAACCTTTGCAAATACACGTAAGATGCCGTGCGTCGCTGCCATTTCCAGGATGTATTCGAGCAGCGCGCTCAGTACCTCATCGCCGGAGATATTGCGATTGACCATCGAGGCCAGGTAGGAGATGTCCCACATGGTGCGCGACGGGCGTTCGCGCGCCTGGGCGAAGCCAAGGATATGCCAGTGGTCCTCGCAGATCCAGGTGCGCGAGGCAGGGTTCAGCGGAAAGATATTCCTGAGGATAGGGGGCAACGGGTGACGATTATCGACCGGCTCCAGCCAGCAGACAAAATTCGCCAGCTCGTGCTGCTTGCCGCGAGCGCGTCGATCAAGTGAGTAGATGATTCCCGGTAAATCAACGTACAGTACCGGTCGTATCATCCATTGCTCCCGCGTTAGAGGTAGCGGGCGCGCATCCTCCCGAACGGTCGGATTGACCGTTCCCCGAACGGCCTGCCTGCGCCCCTACATGACGCCCTGAACTATGCGGAGAAAGTAGTGATGAAAACGTGGGTCTCCCGATACCTCTGGATGAAACGCGGTACCGAGCAGGGTTCCTTCACGGACAGCGACGATAGAACCATCGTCGAGCGTCGCCAGCACCTCTACCTCCGGGCCAACCTCTTCAATGACCGGCCCGCGAATAAAGACCGCGTGGAACGGCGCTTCTCCCAGCACCGGCACCAGCAGATCAGTCTCAAAACTTTCCCGCTGACTGCCAAACGCATTGCGACGGGTGCGTATGTCCATCGAGGCCAGCAATGGCTGGCCCGCCAACGCATTATCCGTCATCTTTGATAACAAAATTAAGCCCGCACATGTTCCCCAGACGGGGGTTCCCTCGCGAATGGCCTGGCGCAACGGTTCGTCCAGGCCGTACAGAACCATCAGCTTGCCGATGGTGGTACTTTCACCACCTGGTATTATTATACCATCTAATTCTTGCAATTGCGCGGGTAATCGTACCGCGCGGCCCTCGACTCCAAGTTCGGCCAGCATTTTCAGGTGCGCTTCAAAATCGCCCTGTAATGCTAATACGCCAATTCGTAGCTTGCGGTTGTAACTTTCCATCACCTGAACCTCTTCGAGGGGATTACCACCCGCGCACGGCCATGCGCTCTTCCTCACGCAGGGTATCCAGGTTAATGCCCACCATCGGCTCGCCAAGATTTTTCGAGACCTCGGCCAGAATCTCCGGGTTCTCGTAGTGCGTGGTAGCCTGCACAATGGCTTTGGCGCGCTTCAACGGATTGCCCGACTTGAAGATACCGGAGCCGACAAAGATGCCTTCCGCGCCCAGTTTCATCATCAGCGCCGCGTCCGCCGGAGTCGCGACGCCGCCCGCGCAGAAGTTGACGACGGGTAGTTTACCGTTCTTCGCCACCTCATAGACTAGCTCGTAGGGGACGCGCATCTCCCTGGCCTTCGCCTGCAACTGGTTCTCGTCTCCCACGTCATACAGCGCGCGCAGCTCGCGCAGGCCGCTCATGACGGCGCGCATATGGCGCACGGCCTCGACGATATTGCCTGTACCGGCCTCGCCCTTTGTGCGCAGCATGGCCGCGCCCTCGTTGATGCGCCGCAGCGCCTCGCCCAGGTCGCGCGCCCCGCACACAAACGGCACGCTGAACTGGCGCTTATCGACATGGAATTGCTCGTCGGCAGGGGTCAAGACTTCTGACTCATCGATGCAGTCAACGCCGATGGCCTGCAAAATCTCGGCCTCGACAAAATGGCCGATGCGGCACTTCGCCATCACCGGAATGGTGACAGCCTCCTTGATCTGGAGAATCAACTCAGGGTCGCTCATGCGCGCCACGCCGCCGTACGCGCGGATATCCGCCGGCACGCGCTCAAGCGCCATCACCGCGGACGCGCCCGCCTCTTCCGCGATACGCGCCTGCTCGGCATTGACAACAT
Source organism: Chloroflexota bacterium (assembly GCA_902810755.1). The sequence goes on along the minus strand of CADDYT010000057.1, from coordinate 3,849 downwards.
CACAGATAACCCCACCTTTGAGCATTTCGGGAAAAGTTCTTTTGACGTGTTCAGTTCCTGTCTGTTTTTGCACGATTCCTCGCCTCCTGATATATATTCAACACTGGTATTTTCTACCATTTTACCACATTCCCCCCATCCACCACTACAGCCAATCGCAAATGGCCCACTATGCCAATTCACTGTAAGCATGAAGGCAGGAGATCCCGCAGAGCCAGCAGATCACTATCTGCTCATAATGCTCTTGCCTTCAGATCAACAGGTTTGTGCCTGACCAATGATGACACCCCTTTCCTCATCTCATAAAGAGTAAGATTTATCTGGCAACTGTTTCCAGCCATTCTGCAAGCTCTTTTTTACCCATCTGCCCGCTTGCCAGCGCCATAATCACGCGATAATAGTCCTCTTCCGTTGCGACGGGTTCGTAGCCATTCAGTTTCAGGAAGGTGAACATAGCCATACCGGCGGTGCGCCTGTTGCCATCGATAAATGGATGATTCTGGCAGAGGTGGAAGCCATAGACGGCGGCCATATGAAAAATGGTTGGATGGAGAAACTCGCCGCCAAACTGGGCCTGTGGCATGTGCAGGGCCGAATCTAAGGCTGCGGCGTCACGCAGCCGGTAGCTGCCGCCGTAGAGGCGAATCTGGTCATCATGAATCGCCAGCACGAGGGCTTCGGGCAAGAAGCGAACCGGCATAGAGATCACTCGGCCAGTTTGCGGTTGGCGTTGCGATAGCGCGGCTCTAGCTGCTCATAGGCCGCCCAGGCATCCTGAAAGTCTGAACTGGCCCGCGTCAGGACGATGCGGTCACCGACCACCTCGACGGCAATCTCATCGTTTTCGCGCAGGTGCAGCGCCTCCAGCACGGCGGCAGGCAGCGTCACCGTCGCCGAATTGCCAACTTTGCGCAATTTTACGGTCTGCATAACTTCCTCTCTTGCCATTGAAAGCACACTTCGGACGTGTCATGGCCTCCGCCCTGGCCTCATCCATGACACGGGTAAACCATGGTGTATACACATAAGTATACACCATGCAGGGAGGATTCGTCAAGGCAGGCTCAGGCTCAGCTTGAGGGCCACGTCGACTCTGCTCATCTCTTCGGGGGTGATGCTGCCGCGACGGCGTAGCAGGCGGGATTTCTCGATGGTCATGACCTGCTCGCATTTCACGTCGGTCTCTGCCGTCAGGCCGTTCTCCTCCGTGGGGTAAATGCGAACGTGTAAAGGTAACTCACGTTCCGTCCTGCTCATCGAGGCGACAATCGTCAGGGGATAGGAAGGCGACGCATTGCCGCGATCATTTTGAATAATCAGCGCGGGCCGCGTCCCCTGTTGTTCCGCTCCTCGTCCGGGAGACCAGTTCACATCCCAGATTTCCCCGCGTCGCGGGCTGGGTATGTGGTGAGGAGGTGGCTCATGTTGTCTTGTATGCTGCGGGCTGGGCGCTGTATGCCTGGCCTCACTACTCATGCACGAATTACCTTATGCAACCATTCCTTCATGACCAGCATCAAAAAAGAATCGGGCGTCTTCAAGTGTTTCCGGGAGGGTTCCAAGGTAGGCGTAGGCGTCATCGAGTGCGCGGGTGATGGGGGAAAGTTCTCGTTCGCGTTTCTGCAAAATCGCTGCTTTTAACTGCCGGTAGTTGTCCTGCTGCATCAGTTCCATTATAGTCTCCACTACGTCCCCTAACGATGCCTCAAGTTCAACGGCCAGGGCCTTGAGTTCCTTGTGCTGCGTTGAGGGAATCTGAATCGATTTGCGGACGAGGTTCTCATGACGATAGTAGTCAGGTTGCACAACAGCCATGAAACTGCCTCCTAAAAATTTCAACGAGAAGCCGTCAGTTCAGTTGAGTCTCTTCTAATTGTAGTCGGTCAGTTTTGAAAAGTCAATAAACCTTTGCGCCTCTTTCATTAGAAAATCGGCAAAATCCAAAAATTCAAAAAAATATTTTGCCGTTCGCTCTTTACATTTCGCCCGGAATGGCGTATAGTTCCTCCGGGTAGAAACTCATACATTCTTTGCAACAGAGAACGAGGAGACAGAACGAGATGAGCCTGCACTAACCCGGTACTGCAAGAATACATGATAAAGCGCGCCTGCGCGGCGTTTTTCTGATGGCATCTGCGTTTTCTGCTACAAAAGGAGAACGGATGGCGTCCGTGTATTCTTGCAAGAAACGGTACATGGTTAGCGTCTCAGGCTGTGTTGTTTGCTGTTTGCTCACAACCAGCTCTTTCCCGACGACCCCTACTCTCCCGAAGAGGGCATCGCGCTGGCCCTCAAGCTACGCACCATCGCCTACGCACAGGAGCATGGCAAGCCATACATCAAGACCTGGAACGATTCGCCCAACGAAGGAATGATTGCCCTCAACGAGCGGCTCGGCTTTGTCCGCCATACTGGCTGGTTCACATATCGCAAGATGTTTTCATCGTAGGTGCCGATTGATCGCGTGTACTGCCGGTTCATCGGCCTGTGGTTCCATTTGCCGGTGAATTGGCGGTGCGCGCGATGAAATCGGCGTCTACGGGAGTCCATGAACGCATTCTTTAGCAAAAAGGAGAAACCCATATGGCAGATATCCGTCATCAAAAACTGGCACGGGTGTTGATTCATTACTCGCTGCGCGTGCAGCCCGGTGACCGACTGGCGCTGCGCAGTTCGGCCAGCGCCGCCCCGCTCGTGCGCGAGGTGTACCGCGAGGCCATTCGCGCGGGCGCGCATGTGACGCCGTTCATCCGCCTGCCCGGTTTGCACGAAATCTTCCTGCGTGAGGGCAGCGACGAGCAGTTGACCTACATCTCCGATCTCGACAGGCTGGAGGTGGATTACTTCAACGTCGAGCTGACCATCTGGTCGGAGGAGAACACGCGCTCATTGAACGGCGTTGACCCGGCGCGCACTGCCCTGCACAGTCAGGCTCTCGCGGCCCTGTTCAAGCGCGAACTGGAGATGATGGCGAGTGGCGAGCGGCGCTGGTGCGGCACGCTCTTCCCCACCAACGCCTACGCGCAGGACGCGGGCATGTCGCTGAGCGAGTTCGAGGATTTCGTCTATCGTGCCGGTATGCTCGACGAGGCAGACCCGGCAGCGGCGTGGCGCAAGGTGGATGTCGAACAACAGCGCATCGCCGATTTCCTTCAGCAGCATGACGAGATTCACATCGTCGCGCCCGGCACGGACATCACCTATGTGTCGGTGGGCGCAAATGGATCAGTTGCGCGGGAACGGAGAATTTCCCCGATGGCGAAGTCTTCAGCGGGCCAATCGAGGATTCGGTTCGCAGTGTTGTGCGTTTCAGCTACCCCGCCGTCTACGATGGCCACCAGGTTGAGGATGTGCGACTGACCTTCGAGAACGGGCGCGTTGTCGAGAGCAGCGCCACACGCGGACTGGACTTCCTCAACACCATGCTCGACATGGACGCGGGCGCGCGCAGCGTTGGCGAGGTCGCTTTCGGCCTGAACTACAATATCAAGCAGTTCACGGGCGAGACCCTCTTCGATGAGAAGATCGGCGGCACCATGCACATGGCCCTCGGCGCGTCCCTGCCCGAATCGGGCGGCGTCAACGACTCCGCTCTGCACTGGGATATGGTCTGCGACCTGCGCGAAGGCCAGGTCTACGCCGACGGCCAGCTCTGCTATGAGAACGGGAAGTTTCTGATTTGAGGTAAAGCGCCTTCCCATCGGCGCCGATGTGAGAGAGCGCACTGCTACACTGGCGCTGCGCTCTCTCAATCGGCCCCGGCGGGATACGCCCCCAGAAGCGGTAACTGAAGGCCGTGCCAACGGCAGGCAGGCCACCGACGTTGCGCAGGGCAGGCCACCCGCCAGG
>CADDYT010000056.1 GCA_902810755.1 Chloroflexota bacterium | reverse complement strand
GCAGGCCAGCAGAGAGAGCCAGCAGACGGCATGCTGAGCGCGCCGCCGATCCGGGTGGTTGAGGAGGTGTCTCCCGGTGAGAAGTGATGGATCGCGTTGCTAAATAGGGCAAACGAATAGCAACCCCCCGCTCGCAGGGTACCCTGGAAGTGGCGGGTACTGGAGATGGTGGGACACTGATAGGGCCACCCCTCATAAGCGTTACCTGAAGGCCGTGCCGCTTGTAGAGCCGCAAGGGGTGGCCTGAGGCGGCCTGAAGTTAACGCTTATGAGGGCTATCCCAGCACTGCCCCCACAATTTGCGGGTAGCCACGCAGAAACTCGTCGGTACTCATAGCGCGTTTGCCTTCGAGCTGGAGGCGGTCGACGATGAGCAGGCCGGAACCGGTGACGATGGCGAGAACCTGTTGCCCACCCTCTTCGCGCACGCTCACCATTCCCGGCACGAGCGTTTCGCCGGGAATGGGCGCTTCCGGCTCCACTTCCAGAGCGCGGGCGTGGACGATTTTGAGCAGTTTGCCGCGCCAGTGGGTGTAGGCCCCCGGCCAGGGGGTGTAGGCGCGCACCATACGCGCCAGCACGGCAGCAGGACGCTGCCAGGAGATTTCGCCATCTTCTTTGCGCAGCATGCGTGTGTGGGTAGCCTGTGTCTCATCCTGGGGGATGGGCGTGATCTGGCCGCCGATCCAGCGCGGCAGGGTTTCTAGCAGTGCCTGCGCGCCTACCTGCGCCAGCGTCTCTGTCAGGCTGCCGGTCGTCTCCTCGCCTGTGAGCGGGACGGCTCGTTTGTAGAGCATGGGGCCGGTGTCGACGCCCGCGTCCAGCAGCATGATGGTGACGCCGGTTTCGCGGTCTCCCTGCAAGATGGCTTCGGAAATGGGCGAGACGCCGCGATAGCGGGGCAGCAGCGAGGCGTGGATGTTGAGCGTGCCGTAGCGCGGCTGGTCGAGGACGGCCTGCGGCAATATCTGCCCGAAGGCGGCGACGATATAGAGATCGGCTTTGTAGGCGGCGAGCGCCTCGATGTTTTCCGGCTTCTTGAGCGAACCCGGCTGCCAGACGGGAATGCCGTGCGCCAGCGCCGTCTGTTTGACGGGCGAATAGACAATCTCCTGCCCGCGCCCGACCGGTTTATCGACCCGCGTAATCACGGTGGCGATCTCATACCCTTCCGGCAGCACCTTGCCCGGCTCCCTGCCGGCGATCAGCGCCTCTAATGCCGGTACCGCGAACTGCGGCGTACCCATATAGATGATACGTACCATTGCTAATCCTTCCCTCTCTTCACATCCGAAAAATTTTCCCTATCTTAGCATATAAGTGCTACTCATACACCCACTCAAAGCTTTTGTGGGGAAAGTAGGATATACTTCTGATACAGGGGGAGACACAATGCAACATCGATGCACAGACAGGGTATGTAACGGATGATAAACAGGAACGAACACGCGGGGCTATACACGCCCCCCCCGACCGCCAACGCTCGCGGGGCAAACGAGCGCGACGTATATAGTAGGGCCACCCGCAAGGGGTGGCCTGCCGGTAGGAGCATTGCTGCCCCCACCCCTCCGCCGACGGACGGCGGGCTGATTATGCCGCGTGCGGACGAGGTGAACACGGCGCTGTATTTGCTTAACCGCCCGCAGCTCAGCACGCTGGTGCTGAGCGGAGATGCCGGAGCAGGCAAATCGACGCTGGCCGCGCTGCTCTATCGCCGTTTGCAGGAGGTGGCGCGCGCTGGCCAACCGGCTCCGCGCCATATGGTCTGGCTTGGCCTCGGCCCGCACACTACTCTGCCTGATGCCATCGCTGCCATCCTCGACTCCCTCGGCGCGAGCGACCCGGCCTTCTTTTTTCTCAAGCCGGAACAGCAGATCTCCCTGCTCCTGCTTGCCCTGCGCCGCCCACAGGAACCGGCCCTGATCGTGTTCGACCACTTCGATGAATGGCTGACCCTTGGAGAAAAAACTATCACCATCAACGAGGAACGCGGGGCCATTTCGCTGCTGCTGGATATGCTACAGACCGATCTGGGGGCCAGCCGCGTGCTGCTTACCAGCTATCGCTCTCCCTTTGTGCAACACAACGAGGACGAAGAGAGCGAGGCCCGCACACGCTCCTATCTCGTCTCGCGGCTGAGCATCCCGGAGGGGACGGCCCTGATGCAGCAGCGCGGCGTGCAGGCTGCACCGGAGGAGCTTTCGCTGCTCTGGCAACGCTGCGCCGGGCATGCCTACGCCCTTGTCCTGTGCAGCACGCTCTGTTCCCTGACCGGCGCGCACCCGCGCTACCTGCTCAGCGCGCCCGAATATCTGCCCCTGTGGAATGGCTATGTCCCCCTTAATCTGCTCGCCGCCGTCTACCACAACCTGAACGTCGTGCAACGGGCGCTGCTGCGCTCCCTCAGTCTCTTCGATGAGCCGGTGCCGTTGCAGGCCATCAGTATGACCATGCGTAGCGAGGAGTACGATGGGGCGACCGACCTGCCAACGCTCGAACAGGAGGTGCGGCTGCTGGCGCAACTCGCGCTGGTGCAGGTACGTTTCGACCGCGATGGTACTCTCTGTTTTGATCTGCACACGCTGCTGCGGCGATATATTCTCGACAACTATCTCACGGGCAGCGAACGCCGCACCAGCGGCCTGCTGGGGGTGACGGGGCCGCAGGCGGGGGTGGCCAATTCGCCTGAGGCGGCGCGCGTGGCCCTGGCCGCCGGCCATATGCGCGTCGCCGTCTATTACCAGCAGCGAGCGCGGCAGCAGGTCGTCCCGCGCGAGCAGCGGCGCGGCCCACAGGATGTCGAGCCGCTCATCTCCACCATTCGCCACTTCTGTCACGGCTGGCACTGGCAGCAAGCCTGCGATCTGCTTTTCAGCGAGGGCCTGCACGAGGATATGGTGCGGTGGGGGGCGTGGAATACGCTGGTCGAACTCTACACGATGATGCTGCCCCCGCGCGGCGTGCTGGCGCACAGCGATGTCGCGCTGGTCTGTGGCCATCTGGGCCTGCTCTATGGCCGCCTGGGCCATGAAGCGGAGAGCCGCGCCTGCTTCGAGTATGCGCTTGCTCTCTACCGCATGTTCGGCGACACGCGCGGCGAGGCCACGATCCTGACCAACCAGGGCGAACTCGCGCGGGCGCGGGGCAACCTGCGAGAGGCGCGGGCCTGCTTTGAGCGCGCGCTCACCCTCGACCGGCAGTCGTTCGATCCCTTTCTGGAAAGCGCGCTGCGCCACAACCTCGGCCTGCTCGCCTCTGATGAGAGACAGCCGGGGCAGGCGCTGCGCTATTACCGGGATGCGCTGCGCTTCCTCAAGCAGACGCCAAAACACCCGTATCAGGGCATGATTCTCAGCAGTATCGGCCTGCTCCTCTTCGAGCAGGGGCAGCGCGAGGAAGGGCTGGCGGTGCTGCTGGCCGCGCTCGCCCTGCGTCAGTCTCTCTCCGACCCGACCTCACACTCCATCGAGCTTTTCCTCAAGGCGCTGGAACAGAAACTGGGCCTTCCCGCCTTTCGCGCCCTCTACCAGGCTGCGCAGGCGATACAGGGACAGGTATTGAGAAGCCTGTTAGCCTGATGCCCCCTGACGAATTTTTCCAACCGGAAGCGGCAACCTCAAGCCGTAAAAAAGTTGCTCTCCCATATCATACTGAGCGCAGCGAAGATTGAAGCGGTATCAGGGGTTGGCAGATGAGAGAAAGTATGATACCTTTATGGTATACTGGTTCCAGGTGTATCCTTACTCGAAGCTTTTTCTTTCCGAGAGGCAGGAAACAATGACAACGGTTGAGCAGCCCTCGATGGTTATTCCGGCGGATCGGGTTCCTGGCCCGGTGCAGGGACGATGGACATATAATGACTATGCAAACCTGCCTGATGATGGGCATCGATACGAAATTATCAATGGAGTACTCTATATGGCTCCTTCTCCAAGCTGGTCTCACCAGAGGATTGTGGGTGAGATTTTTGCTCACCTGCGCACACATATCAAGCTGGCCGGACTTGGACAGGTATTTATGGCTCCCCTCGATGTCGAACTGGCCGATAATACAGTGTTTCAACCTGATATCGTCGTATTGCTGAATGAAAGTCTTGGCAAGCTCAAAGGACATCACATTGTCGGCGCGCCTGATCTGGTGGTTGAGATAGCCTCACCGAGTTCCAGTACCTATGATCGGCATAATAAACTGCAAGCTTATGCTCGCGCTGCCATACCTGAATACTGGATTGTTGATCCAGTTGCTCATACTGTCGAGGTATGGGTATGGGAAGCCGGTAGCTATCGAGCGCGAGGCATCTTTCAGGGCAAGATGTTGTTGCCTTCGCAAGTGGTACCCCATTTCCCGGTCTCTGTCGAGCAGTTTTTCCTTTAATTCTCCCTCCCCTCATAAAACGCGGCAATGCCCCTCGCAAACTGGATCACGCTCTGGCGCAATTCAACGGGGGAGATCACTTCGACTTCCGTGCCGAGGCCGAGGATGCGGGTGCGGGCGGCTTCGAAGGACTCGAAGGAGAGGGTGAGGGTGATCCAGCCCTGGGCGTCGGGCGGCTCGGCCTGTGCGATGAGGGAGGTGATACTTTCGCCGAAGACGAAGGGGAGTTCGGCGATGATTTCAGGGGAGAAACGCAGCGTGGCCCGGTAGCGCAGCCAGCTTGACTCGAACTGGCGGCACGCCTCGGCCCAGTAGGAGGCGAGGTCGAAGCTTTCGGGTCGCTGGAAGTATTCGCCGGTTGGCTCGGCTTCGAGGATGCGCGAGACGCGGAAGGTGCGCAACTCCCCGCTGGGAAGAGCTGCCACGAGGTACCAGATCATGGCTTTGGCGACCAGCCCCAGCGGCTCGATGATGCGCTGCGAGATGTCCCGCTCGTTTTTGCGATAGACCAGCCGCAGCTTCATATCCTGCCAGATGGCTTCCAGGATGGTGTGCAGGTGCGGCAGCGTCTCCTCCGAATAGCTCCAGGCGGCGGCGTCGAGGTGGATGCGCTGGCGCGCGCGTTCGATGTTGCGCCGGTGCGTCTGCGGCAGCGCGGCCAGCAGTTTGAGCAGAGCGGCCTCCAGCGCCTTGCCCATGCCTAGATCGGCCAGCGGGCCAGGCGAGCCGGACATGAAGAGGGTGCGCACCTCCGTCTCGGTCAGCCCGGTCAGCCCCGTGCGGTATCCCTCGGCCAGCATGCAGCCGCCGCCCGGCCCGCGCTCCGTGTAGACGGGGACGCCTGCCATCCCCAGAGCTTCCAGGTCGCGATAGATCGTGCGTTCCGAGACTTCCAGCCGTTCTGCCAGTTCCCTGGCCGTAATATGCCCTCGCGTTTGCAACATCATCATGATCGAAAGCAGTCGGTCTGCGCGCATAAGCTTACCCTCTCAAATGCCTGTCACCACTGAATTTACCTTCCTTCATAAGCATACCACAAATCATGACAGGAGGTGTCAGGTATCTCATGATACACTTGTTCTGTAAGAAGAAAACGTTGGTCACGAGCAAAAGGCACGATCAAGAGGAGGCATGATGAACCTGTTTCTCCATGAGCAACTGACTGCGATGCATCGTCAAGAGCTGCTCCGCGAGGCGGAGCAGCATCACCTGGCTGCTCAGGCTTCCACTCAAGGGCATGTGCTGCGTTTCACTATCGGCAAGATGGGAACGCTGATGGTGGCGCTCGGTACTCGTTTGCAACGGCTCGACTCCCAGGCTCGCATCGAGCAGATTGCTTTTGCGGATCAGCGTGTGTAGACTCACCATACCCGCAGGCTGATCCCGCCGCCCAGGCCGACCGCAAGGGATCGGCCCCATAGGCGTTCACTTAAGCCCGTGCCAGCGCCCGGCAGGCCACCCGCCAGGGGTGGCCCTCCTCTACGCGGCGGCTCCACGAGGGGCACGAAGGCATCGTCTATAGTAGGGCCACCCCTGGCGGGTGGCCTGCGGCGGCTTTCAGTTAACGCCTATGGGGCCACCTCTTGCGGGTGGCCTGCGGCGGCTTTCAGTGAACGCTTCCGGGGCCGATCCCTTGCGGTCGGCCTGCGGGGTAGGGTATCATGAATGTACTGATTGATTGAACTGCTGGATGATACTGCCAATGAGGTTCCCCGTTCAGGCACCTGCTGGAGGTCTCCTTGTCTAAACGTGAGTTTACTGTTGCCGACGAGTATTCCTATGACCGCTCCGGCTCTGTACGCTGGATTCTTTCGCATGTCTTGCGCTATAAACGCTTCATCGCCAGTTTCCTGCTGGGGACGGTGATGGCGAATGTGCTGATCGCTTCCATCCCCGTCTTTACAGGTCTGGCCTTTAATGCCGTGCTGGATAGCAACCAGGGACGGTCGCGGCTGGTAAGCATCGCGCTGGAACTGCTGGCGGTCGTGCTGGTCTGCGGCAGCTTCGACCTGCTGGCCCGTTTCTCTGCCGAGGTGCTGGGCAAGCGCGTGGCCCGCGATGCCCGCGACGAACTCTATTTGAACCTGCTCGGTAAGAGCCAGACTTTCCACAACCGGCAGCGCGTGGGCGATATCATGGCGAGGGCCAATAACGATATGATGCGGTTGAGCGACATGATCGTGCCGGGGATGGATGTGCAGATCGACTCATCCGTCAGCCTGATCGTCACGCTCGTCTTCATTGCCGTCCTCAACTGGCAATTGCTGCTGGCTCCCCTGCTCTTTACCGTCGCCTTCCTGTTCGCGCTGCGCCACTTCTCGCGCAAACTCGCCCCCGTGGCCGACCGCATGCGTGAGGAGTTTGGCAACATGAACGCCGGGCTGAACGAGGCTATTGCCGGCATCGAGGTCGTCAAGGCCACCTCGCAGGAGGCGCAGGAACGGGCGAAGTTTGAACGCAACTCGCGGCTCTACCGCGACTTCTATGTCGAGAACGGCAAGGTACAGGCGCGCTACCTGCCCATCCTGCTGCTCTCCATCGCGCTGGTCGGCGGCTTCCTGCACGGCCTCTTCCTCATTTCCATCGGGCAACTGACCATTGGCGGACTCGTGACCTACATGGGCCTGATGGGTATGCTGCGCTTCCCGGCTGGCAACTCCAACTGGACGTTCAGCCTGCTGCAACTTGGCATTGCCGGGGCCGGGCGCATCCTGACCATCCTGCGCGAAGAGACGGAACTGGACGAGAACGAGGGCGGCTACGCAGAGAAGATGGTCGGTGAGATCGTCTTTGAGAACGTCACCTTCAGCTATGGCGAGATGTCTGTGCTGAAGAACGTCTCGTTCCGCGCCGCGCCGGGGCAAACCATCGCCATCGTCGGCCAGACCGGCGCGGGCAAAAGCACGCTGACGAAGCTGGTCAACCGCATCTACGACGTGGACGGCGGGCGCATCCTGGTGGACGGCGTGGACGTGCGCGACTGGAGCCTGGATGCGCTGCGCTCGCAGGTCTCGACCATCGAGCAGGATATTTTCCTCTTCTCGCGCACAGTGGCCGAGAATATCGCCTATGGCATGGGCCAGCAGGTAGACCGGGAGGCGATTGAACAGGCGGCGCGAGACGCGCAGGCACACGAGTTCATCCTCAGCTTCAAGGAGGGCTACGAGACGATGATCGGCGAGCGCGGCGTCACGCTCTCCGGCGGCCAGCGCCAGCGCATCGCCATCGCCCGCGCTCTGCTCACTGACCCGCGCATCCTGATTCTCGACGACTCCACCAGCGCCATCGACAGCGCGACGGAGGATGAGATACAGCGAGCCATTCGCCGCCTCTTGCAGGGCCGCACCACGCTGCTCATCACCCATCGCCTCTCGCAAATCCGCTGGGCCGATAAAATCCTTGTCCTGCGCCAGGGCGAACTCATCGACTGCGGCACCCACGAAGAACTGCTCGCCCGCTGCGACCTTTACCGCCGCATCTTCGCGCATCACGGAACGAAACAGCAAACCCAACCCCGTGTCATGCTGAACGGGAGCGAAGCATCTGGCAACCAATCAGAGGAAGAGCCAGCGCGTGTCATGCTGAGCGGCAGCGAAGCATCCGGGGTGGGCCAGGGAGGAGGCCAGCTCCGCCCCTACCAACCTGCGGGATAACGGGACCGATTCGTGGTTGGTAGGGGCGGAGCTGGCCTCCTCCCTGGCCCCATCACCTCCGTTCTGGTTATGCTACACTCAACATATTATTCATACATAATAGAGGAGACTATACATGGGCTTTCTCATGGATGGGCTGGATGCCGAGGCGTATGATCGCAGTTATTCTGATCGACAACTGGTCGCGCGCATTATCGGCTACTTCCGGCCCAAACTGGGGCTGATGAGCTTCGTGGCGGTGCTGGTCGTGCTGAACTCGCTGCTGGACACGGCTTTCCCTGTTCTGGTGGCGCAGAGCATTGACACGCTGGCGAAGTCGCGCACGCTGCAAACGGTGCTGGCGCTGATCGCCATTATCCTGGTGGCAGGCGTGCTGTCGTGGACGGCCAACTTCTTTCGCCAGTGGTTTACGGCGCGCGCCGTCGGCGATGTGACCATGAAACTGCGCAGCGACGCCTTCTCCGCCGTCGTGGCCCGCGATATGTCGTTCTATGATGAGTTTCCCAGCGGCAAGATCGTGAGTCGCGTCACCTCTGATACGGAGGATTTTGCGACGGTCGTCACGCTGACGCTCAACCTGTTGAGCCAGTTTTTGCTGTTCTTCCTGATCGCGGCGGTGCTGATGTTCCGCAACCTGCGGCTGGCCCTGCTGGCGTTGCTCATCGCCCCGGCAATTGTTGCCATTGCTCTCGGCTTCCGGCGCATTGCGCGGCGCACAACCCAACGTTCGCAGAGGTCGGGGGCGCGGGTCAACGCCAACATTCAGGAGGCGATCAGCGGCATTACGGTGGCAAAGAACTTCCGGCAGGAACAGAACATGTATGACGAGTTTCGTAAGATCAACGAGCAGTCCTATCAGGTCAACGTGCGCTCCGGCTTCGTCTACAACGGCGTCTTCCCCCTGCTGGTGATGGTGGCGAACGTTGGCACCACCATCGTCGTCTACTTCGGCGGACTGGACGTGCTGAACCATGCCATCTCGCCCGGCGACTGGTTCCTGTTTGTGCAGAGCATCGGTCTGCTCTGGTTCCCGCTGACCAGCATTGCCTCGTTCTGGAGCCAGTTCCAGCTTGGCCTTGCCGCCAGCGAGCGCGTCTTCGCCCTGCTGGATGCCGAGCCGCGCGTGCGCCAGACCGCCTCTGAGCCGGTGCCGCAGCTTGAGGGCCGCATCGACTTCAAAGACATGTTCTTCAGCTATACCGACCGGCAGACGGTGCTGGCAGGCTTCAATCTGAGTATTCCGGCGGGCCAGACGATTGCCTTAGTCGGCCACACGGGCGCAGGAAAATCCAGCATCGCCCGGCTGATCGCTCGCTTCTATGAGTTCCAGGGCGGCCAGCTGCTCATCGATGGGCGCGACATTCGCAGCTTCGACCTGCGCGACTACCACCGCCATCTGGGCATTGTGCCGCAGGCGCCATTCCTCTTCTCCGGCACCGTCACCGACAATATCCGCTACGCCCGGCCCGACGCCAGCGACGAGGAGGTAGCGCAGGTAGCTCGCCAGATCGGCGGCGGCGACTGGATCGAGGCCCTGCCGGAGGGGCTGGACACTCTGGTGGGCGAAGCCGGGCGCGCGCTTTCGATGGGCCAGCGCCAGTTAGTCGCCCTGGCTCGCGTGCTGCTGCAAAAGCCCTCTATCCTCATCCTTGACGAGGCCACCGCCAGCGTGGACCCGCTCACGGAGGCGCAGATTCAGGAGGGGCTTGATCTCGTCCTTGAAAATCGTACCGCCATCCTCATCGCCCACCGGCTCTCGACCATCCGCCACGCCGACCGTATCATCGTTCTTGACCGGGGCCGCATCGTCGAGGAGGGCAACCACGAGGCGCTTATGCAGCTTGGCGGTCACTACGCCCACCTCTACAACACCTACTTCCGCCATCAATCACCCGACTACCGCCCCGGCGAAGGTTTCGTAGCTGTACGACAAACGGCTGCTGACTGATGGCAAAACTCGTAGGGCCGCGATTGATCGAGGCCATCGCCGATTGATCGGCTCCTATGGCGACGGGGCCAATAAATTGGCGGTGCGCGCGATCAATCGGCGCCTACGAGTTGTCCGGCCCCATTCTAACAAGTGAGGTATACAATGAGTAAAGTTCTTTCAGATTTTTCGGAGCCTGCACTGATTTCCGCGATGGAGGCGAACGCGCAGGAGGGATTTATTCTCTGGGGGCGGGCGCTGAAAGCGGATTTTCATGAGGAGCCAGAACAACAATGGTTTATCTCCGGCCTTCCATTTGAGCTGGGCAACGGCGTTGTGCGCGCACAGTTCGCAGCTACTGACCTGGATGCAAAAATCGAGGAGGTAACGAGACATTTCACGGAGCGCAATGTCCCGGCATCGTGGCTTGTTGGCCCATCTACACAATCAACCGGTCTCAAAAGCCGCCTGGAAGCTGCTGGATGGATCGACGACGAAGCTCCCGGCATGGCTATTGACCTGTCGACGCTGCGCGAAGATAACCCGCTGCCGCCAGGGCTGGTCATCAAAGAGGTCAGCGATGGAGAGATGCTCAAGCAGTGGATACGCACGATGACGGTTGGTTCTGATTTGCCGGGCAGCTTACAAAACCTGCTCCTCGAACTGTCCAACCGCTATGGCTTTGTCCGCGTCCCGTCAGTGTACTACTACCTGGGCTTGCTCAACGGCGAGCCGGTAGCAACGTCTTTGTTGTTCCTGGCCGGCGGCGTTGCCGGTATCTACAATGTCGCCACGCTGCCTGAAGCACGTTCTCAGGGCATTGGCACGGCGCTAACGGTAGCGCCTTTGCTCGCGGCCCGTGCGTTGGGTTATCGGATCGGAACGTTGCAATCCACAAAGATGGGCTTCAACGTCTATCGCCGCCTCGGTTTTCAGGAATATTGCACCTTCAGCTTTTACTTCTGGCAGTAATAATAGCATGTTCAGAAAGTTCATGATTACGTCCGGCGCGAGCCATGAGCAGGAGCCGACCGATGAGCAGAAGGCCCAGAATTGAGTTGACGCCGGTGGACAGACGCTCGAAGAGGCCAGCTATCTCGCTATGCCCGATTAATGAGCCGAAGATGGCGATGAAGATGATGGTCAGCAGCCCGGTAATTACTGAATATACTACCCAGCCGTGCCAGCGCGGTTCTACGGCGAAGCGGCGAGCCAGGACAAAGCAGCTCAACGCCATCGCGGTAATCGTCACGATGGCGAAAATGGAATGAAGCTCGCCGTGTAGCGTGGGATGCACGAGAACGGCTCCCACCGGATAGCCGGGGGCCGGGTCTTGCGAGAAGAAACCATCGACAATCAGGCCGAAGCCGGTGATGGCTTTGAACAGTGGATACCAGACCGAACCCGCTCCCGGCTTGAGCGCCTGATACCAGCCATAGGCCGAGCCGAGGACCAGCAGGCCGAAGATAATAAAGTTGACCTGCTGTATCCAGCCGCCGGGTCCCAGGCTGAGCGCGCTGATGGCTTGCTGCAAGGCGCTGTAGCCAGGCCGGGTGATACCCTCGATCAGGTAGGTGGTGGTAAACAGAATTGAACCGATTGTGCCGCAGCTCACCAGCAGCAGGGTGATGGGGGATAGCAAGGCTCCATCCAGTTCTGGCTGCCCGATTTTAGAGGATGTCTGATTTCTCAAAGAGAAATGTTTATGTATACTCATCATAGCCTGGTCTCCTTTCATTGCGGGCAACGAGATGTTTCGTTTTCGGCTTGCCGCTCGCGCCCTCAACGTTCATGCTGCAAATATACGGTGCAATCGATATGCAGGGTAGTGAAGAGCATCATGAAATCGAGATGACAAATGTCATCTAAGTCATCAGGAAGGTAGCATGGCATGGGGAACTTGCTTTCTCAATGGCAAGCCATGAAAAAGACCCTCTCGCGTGTCATGCTGAGCGCAGCGAAACATCCGGGGTGACCAGGCGGGCAGGGTGGCCCACGTGGATGCTTCGCTGCCGCTCAGCATGACACGTGGGTGAGCCTCATAGGCGTTAACTTAAGCCCGTGCGAGCGCCAGGCAGGTCACCCGCCAGGGGTGGCCTGTGGCGGCCTGAAGTTAACGCCTATGGGGGTGAGCCTACACAGTCTCTGCCAGCGCCTCGTCTACCTGTTGTAGCAGGCGCTGGCTGCTGGCAAAGCCGTAATTAACGGCATGAGCATAGCCCTGTGCATCGAGAATCACCGTGCTGGGGACGGTGAGGATATGGTAACGCCGCGTCAATGCGGGTGAGGTGGGCGCGTCGACCTCGATCACGCGCACGCGCTGGCCCAGCGCCGCCTGCACGCGCCGCAGCGCCGGTTCCTGCAACTGGTGGCACTGGCGGCAATCATCGCTGCTGAAGGCCAGAATGCGCACGGCAGACGCAATCTCCATACCTGCTTTCTCTGTTGCCGCCTCGCTCCCTTGCCCGGCTCTGGCAAGCAGCTTTTCCAGCCCCGGCAGCGTTTCCAGCGGCTCTGTAGCCAGCGCCTGTCGGCGGCGCGTCTCCACAAACCATCTACCCCCGCGAACAATCAGGAAGAGCAGTACAGCGACCAGCGCCAGTATGCCCAGCCGCACAAGCAATGCCAGCATACATTACACTCCTCGCCAGTGGAAGCCGCCCTCGTAGCGCACGCGCGGCAGCAGGCCGAGGCGTCCCAGGTGATAGTAGACAAAGCAGCCCGCGCAGAAGCCCACCGTCAGGTTAATGCCTGCCAGTACGAAGACGATCAGGTCAAGCGCCCAGCCAACCGCCGTCGCCTTCGTCAGGAACAGCAGAATACTGGCCGCGATCAGGAAGACAGCGCCCACGCCCTGCGCGAAGCGATGTGGCGCGGGATCATCCTCGACGAGGCGCGGGCGCAGGATGCCGAGCGGCACCACCACCCACTTATAGAGCAGTCGATACGGGCTGGCCGCCGGTACCAGCGCGCTCAGCGCCATCACCACCGCCGTCACCGCCACCAGCCAGGGCTGGCTCAACACAAAGGCCAGGGCGGTGAGCAGCACCGTACACCCCTGCGAAAATTTCCCCAGGCGCGTATCCACCCGCAACACTCGCTCCTGCGCCGCCGTTGTACTCTCCATTCTTGACGCTCCTTTCGCAGGCATAACGCCTGCCACAATGTCCTGTGAACATGAGTTACTTTATCAAGTAAGTAATAAACCTGCTTACAAAAGTATAGGATGTGGGAGGGTAGGATGTCAAGAAGCTAGCAGGCCGGTCGGTTCCCAGGCCACCCGCAAGGGGATGGCCTGGGGTTGGGCGGAGAGATTTTAATCCTCATTTAACCTCAACGTCTGGCTCGTCGAGGGATGCAGGACTGTGCGCGCCATCAGGTAAAGGGCAATGGCACAGAGGATGACGAGGGCGACGAAGGCAAGAGCCAGCGTGGGTGGGATGACGATTTGCGTGGGGATGATGTGCTGGATGACGTAGAATTCGTCGATGCTCACGCTACTGAGGATGCCACCGGCGGGGGCACTGGTGAAAGTCAGCGCGGGTACGACGGTCAAGGTGAGGACGAGGCCGAAGAGGATGCCGATCAGGCAGGCCACGATGTAGATGATGCCCTGCTCCCACAGCAGCACGCCCGTGACCTGTATGGGCGTAGCGCCCAGCGAGCGCAGCACGGCGAAACCGGTCAGACGGGCGCGCACGTTCAGCCAGGAGGCCAGTAGATCGCCCACCAGCGTCAGCAGCAGGGTGGTGACCGCGCCGACGGCCAGCAGCAAGATGAGGCCGAAGGAGAGCGGGTCGCTGCCCATCGTATCGATGAGTTGCTGCCGATCATACAGGTTTGCCAGCCGCAAAGCAGGCGTTGCCAGCGCCGTGCGTATCTGCGCCAGCGCGGCAGCATTGTTCGCGGCGCGCAGCCAGACATGGTTGATGGGCAGGTAGGGGTCAACCTGCGACTGACTGCTGAGCGCGCCGACCGCGTAGTAGTGCGCGTAGCTCGTATAATCCATCAGCACGCCGCCCGGCGGTGAATAGGTGCTGCCGAAAGGGATATTCCCTGTCTCTGCACTGTCGTTAATGCCCGGAATATGATGTACCTGCGCGACGACATAGCAGTTGAGGGTGCTGTACGAGAGGCCGCTTACCGTGATGGTGAAGGTGCTGCCCGGCGTCAGATTGAGCAGGCTGGCCGTCGCGGCATCGATGATGACGGGGACGAAGCCGTTGCCCACGCCGCTCTTTTGGGCGGAGATGAGTCTGTTCATCAGCGATGACAGCGATTGCGACGAGTCCTGCGGTGTCCAGATGGCTGTTTGCGCGAAGGTGGCGGCGTCGACGGCGCGAATCTGCATGGGAACCGAGGGCGTGCCGGAGGTGGTGCCGGTGCTGCTGAAGCCGACGGTGGCGGAGGTGACGCCAGCGATACGGCGGTAGAGCGCCGTCTCCCCTGCGACGGTGAGGTGTCGGGCCGTCACGGGCAGGTCGCCGCTGAAGTCTGCCCCGGCCTCGTAGGTGGCGATGGCGGTAATGTGCTGCGCCTGAGAGGCGGAGAAGCTCAGGGTGAAGAGGGCGAAAGCGATGGCGAGCGCGAGCAGCAGCGTCATACGCAGCGCCTGGCGTGGAGCGCGAGCAATCTGGGCGAGGGCAAGCATGGCGATGCTGCCGCGCCCGCGAATGGCGAGACGCTCGCCCAGCCCCAGTAATGTCGGGAAGAGGCGCAGGAAGAGCAGCAGCGCGGCGATGAGCAGGAAGAGCGGAGCCACCAGCGCAACCGGCGTGGAGACCAGCGCCTGCGTGCGCGCATCAAACAGGTTGCTGACGCTCGTCAGGTAGATGGAAAGGACATAGCCGACGAGCGCGAGCAGCGCGGCTATCAGGTCAAGATTGAGGCGCAGCCAGAACGGGCGCTGCGTCGTGCGCGTCGCTTCCTGGCGAATGGAGACGAAATTGCGGCTGGATGCGCGCCTGAGCAGCAGCAGCGTCATGACAATCACGGCCAGCAGCATGCCGAGAGCATACCAGCCGACGCTGAGGGCGGCCTGTGCCAGCGAGCCGATGTCGAGCGGCAGCAAGCCCTGCCCTGCCGCTCCCGGCAGATTTTCGGCGATGAGAGAGACGATGAACGCGGCCAGCAGTGGCCCCAAGATGAGCGCGAGGAGGCCGAGGCTCAGGCTTTGCGCGAGCAGGGCGGCGAAGACCTGCCCGTTGCTGGCTCCCCGGCTGCGCAGAATAGCGATGTTATCTCCCTGCCAGTCCACCACCAGATTGGCAAGCAGGCCGACGAAGAAGAGAATCAGACCGAGGATTTGCAGCGCCAGGACGACGCTGGGGACGGAGACGACGGCGCTGCGGTTGCGATACTGGTCCAGCGTGTTCAGAATATCATACGAACCCGGCGCAGGATTGTAGAAGCTGACCTGCACCAGGTAAGGCGCGGGCAGTATCCCGCTGGCATCCACCTGATTCTGCACATTGCTGTATTTGTTCGCGATCGTCGCCTGCAACGCAGCTAACCGGTAGCTCAAATCATCAAGCTGGCCGACATTGATATGCGGCGCGTCCAGCGCGTAATGCCAGGTCAACTGGAAGGTTTCGGGCGAGAAGACGGTATCGCTATGCGCGCCGACAGCGATGGCATCGAGGGCGGCCAGGAAAGAGCTGGCGGGCATGAGCAGGGGATAGGAGATGGACTGGCCGACGCTGGTGGGCTGGAAGGTCTCGCCATGCCAGAACGTGGCGTTGGCGGCGGTGAGCGTAAAAAGGCCCACGATGCGCACAGCCAGCGTCGCGGTCGCCGGATGGGAGCCGCCATACATCTCCTGCGGGCTGGTGAAGAAATCGCCGCGCAGCACGAGGCGCGAACCGACGCCAACATGCAGGCGCTGCGCCGTCGCCGTTGTGAGCAGGGCTTCGATCTGGCCGCCGGTGGTGCTTTGCGGCAGGCGTCCCTGCACCATGCTCAGGTACGGCGCAGCCTGCTCCATTGACGTGGCGGTCAGCCGCACTTCGTCCTGCTTATCGAACGGTGAGAGCAGTTTGAGGCCGCTCGTCTGGATGAAGAAGGGGGTATCGGCGCTGAGATAGCCGCCCACCTGACGCCGGACAAGCGGGTCGAGCTGGCGTTGCACACTGTTGAGGTCTCGCGTCGAAAGGCCCTGGGTGGCGGCGGCGAGCGTCAGGTCGGAGGTCGTAGGCGTGGCCGACAATACGCTGTGCAGTTCTGCCGTCGCGGTAATTGTTGACAGAAGCGGCACCGTGCAGACGATGGCGATGGCAGCGAGGACGCCGAGGCCCTCGACCACCCAGAGCAGCCAGACGCGGCGCAGTTGCCAGAGCGCCAGCGTGACGGTAGAGGGCCGTGTCGAGGCCGCATTGCCGCGCGAGGCGGCCCGGCGCGGCAGCGAGCGCACCAGCACGGCATCTTCTCGCGTGACATATTCGCTGCTCTGATTCTCGTCAACGCGCAGCGTCTGGCCCATGGAGGGATGCAGGACAACGCGCACCATCAACGCCAGCGAGACGATGCAGATGCCAACCAGCGCGAGGGCGGCGGCAATCAGCGAGGGCGGCAGCACGAACTGGAAGGGGATGCTCTGTTGCAGGGTATGCCAGTCGCTGCTGCTCAAATTGTTCAGGATGGCGCTGATGGGCAGGAGGCTGTCGATCAGCGCGGGAATGGCGGTCAGCGCCAGCAGGAGGCCGAAGGCGAGGCCAAGCAACAGCCCGGTAGCGTAGATCATGCCCTGCTCCCACAGCAGCACGCCGCTAATCTGTCGCGGAGTTGCGCCGATGGCGCGCAGCACGGTAAAGCCGGTCAGGCGGCGGCGCACGCTCAGCCAGGAGGTGAGCAGGTTGCCCGCCAGCGCCAGCAGGAGCGCAGCCGTCACACCAATCATGAGCATGCCGAGCAGGTTGAGGAAAGCCGGGTCGCCGCGCAGGCTCTCGGTCAGCGCGTAGCGATCATAGATGTTGTCAAGGCGCAGGTAGAGCGAGTTGATGGCCCCACGCACGTGCGCCAGGGCGGCGGCATTGCTCTGCACGCGCAGCCAGACATGGTTGGGGACAATAAAGAGCGCCTCCTTCGCCTCAACGGCGGAGAGCGCCTGGTAGTCGGTGAGGACGCCCCCGGCTACCGTGCTGTTGAGCGAAGGGATATGCGGCACCTCGCCGATCACAACGTAGCGAATGCCCACCCCCGGCTGCTCGATGTTGTAGAGCGAGAAGGTCGAGCCGATGTGCAGGTTGAAT
Organism: Chloroflexota bacterium; assembly: GCA_902810755.1. The sequence goes on along the minus strand of CADDYT010000056.1, from coordinate 20,956 downwards.
GCGCTCCATGTCGTGGCATCGACGATGGCCGGCACCGTCCCGCTCTGGATGGCGCTACTGCGCCGCGCGGCCAACTCGTTCAGCAAGGCATTCGGGTCCGGGGTAATACCCTGATCCTGTGTGGGCCAGAGCGCCGTCTGCGCGAAGGTAGCGGGATCGACTGCCAGCATCTGCATAGGCTGCCCGGAACCGTTGGAAGCTGATTGATCGCTCTCTTCATAGCCCACGCTGGCGGCGATGACGCCGGGGATATGCCGGTAGAGGGCGATTTCCTGCGGCAGGGGAAATTTATCGGCGCTATCGGGAATCTCGCCGCTGAAGTCCGCGCCTGTCTGGTAGGTCGCGATCGCTGCCGCGCGCTGCGATTGCGTGGCGGCGAAGACGAGGCTGAAAAGAGCAAAAGCGATGGTCAGCGCCAGCAACAGGATAATGCGCAGCGACTGGCGCGGCGTGCGCGCCATCTGGGCGAGAGCCAGCGTCGGCGCAGCCCCCCGCCCGCGCTGCGCAAGGCTCGCGCACGCATAAAGCAGGAACGGGAAGAGGCGCAGGAAGACCAGCACGGCAGCCAGCAGCAGGAAGACGGGCGCCAGCAGCGAGAGCGGACCAGCGATTAACTGCTGCGTCTGCGCGTCCAGCAAGTTCTGCACATCGGAGAGGTAAACGGAGAGACCATAGCCGATGAGCGCGATAGCAATTGCCACCAGATCAAGGTTGAGGCGCTGCCAGAGCGGCCGCCGCGCTGCTGCGCTCTGCTGAGACGTGGCCCACACATCCAGCCGCGAGGCGCGCATAAGCGAGAACATCATGACAATAATCGTGATGAGCGCGGCGGCAAGCGCGTAGCCCACCACGCTCAGCAGTGCCTGGCGCGGGTCCTGAGAGATGACGGTCAGCGCGTCCTGTTCGTCAGCAGGCAGCAGTTGCCGGGCAATCAGATAGGCGGTGACGACGGCAAGGGGCAGCCCGGCGATGAGCGCGAGCAGGCTCAGCCCGACGCTCTGTGTCAGGAAGGCCCCGAAGATGTGGCTGCGACTGGCCCCGCGACTGCGCAACTGCGCGATGGCATCCGCCTGCCGGTCGACCAGCACGGCGGCCATCATGCCGACAAAAAAGAGGATAAGGGCCAGCAACTGCAAAGCAAGAATGTTCACGGGGAGGCGCGCCACCGCGAACTGACTACGGAACTTCTCCAGGCTGCTCGGCCCGCTGGTTGAATGAAAGACGGCGCCGGAGATGCTCACCAGCCCCAGATAGGCAGGAGGCACGTAGAAGCCGGTGGGATTGCTGAAATTTGTCCCCATGTAGTCCTGCGCGGCGGCAAGCCGCCTGATGAGATCATCCAGCTGGTTAATGGTGATTTTGCCTGGATCAAGGTAATAGTACCAGGTAAGCTGCACCTGTTTCAGGAAAAAGACGCCATCGGTATGGTTGCTGGCGGCAATCTGATCGGTTGCTGCCAGCAAGTTTTGCTCATCGGCCAGCACAAGATAGTGGTCAGCAGGCGAATTCGGGCCGGTCGGCACGGGCAGGAAGTTGTAGCCGTGCCAGAAAGGGTCGCTATCGCTCACGCTGATGATGCCGACGACGTGCATAGGGAAGTGAACACTGCTGCCGGTGGGCGAGTTGGGTTGCTGACGAATATACCAGTTCAGCGTAATCACCGATCCAATGTGCAGACCCAGCAGCGAAGTGGTTTCTGGCGTGATGGCGATTTCGACATCGCTGCTGGTGGGCGATGGCAGCCGCCCTTTTATCAGCGTGATATGCTGCGCGGCCTGCGCGATGGAGGTAGCATAGATGCCGAGATCGCCTGGATTGAGCGGCGGCGGCGAGAGAATGCTGAATTGAGGCGTCTGCACCTCAGCGCGCAGTGTTTTTGCCAGATAACTGCCCAGCAACTGGTGCATGGCCGGGTTGATGCTCTGGTACGCCTCCTGTGTAATTGCGGTGGAGAGTCCTCCAACGGAGCCGGTGACGGTCATTTCGGAACTGGTAGGCGTGGCGCGCAGCACCTCGTGCAGCCCGGCAGTCGTCATCGTCTCCGAAAGCAGGGGCAGCGCGCAAACAATCATAATTGAAGCCACCATGCCCAGCGCGAGCAGCAGCAGCAGAAACCAGTGCTGCCGCCAGCGTCCGGCTGCCAGCGCCACCCCGGAAGCCATTGGCCTCAAACCGGGGCGCACCCGCCGCTTTCTCCACGCTTCATCAGTGCGTGGAGCAACTTCCGTCTCCGTCGTCGTGGCGCTACTCATACGCTCCCTCCCGCCGACCGTTGTGGCGTTATTAGAAAATATACTGCATCATAGCACATATCAGCCAGCCGTGCCGTGTTTTTGTGCCTTGCTGGCAGCAAGGCAGCGTTCTTGTGTCTGGCTGCCAGTAATGTCATGCCGTATGCTGGCTCCCTCTGCTGGCCTGCCGGATTCCTCTTATACGACCCGGCACCGCAGGCCACCCGCCAGGGGTGGCCCTACTCTATACGGGCGGCTCGTGCCGCTGGTGGAGCGGTCGTCTCTAGTAGGGCCACCCCTGGCGGGTGGCCTGCGCTGTCGACCTGTGACAGGGAGCCAGCATACGGCATACTATGAGAATCGGTATCCGCATGTCATTCAAATTCAGCATCCTCATCACTAAATGACTCTCTTCCAATGGAATCTGTTGCACGGAATTGGAAACTGGCGTTAATGTGTTGTCCCGGTGTTATCTGTGCTATAATTGCTCCAGTCACATGATCTGAACGATTTGCGTGGCGCCGGAATGAGCGAGGGAAAGGTTTTTGATGGCATGGCACAGGCAGCGCACCATTTGCATCCTCAAGCGCGGCTGCACCATAAGGCGGACGTTTTACTTGTCACCGTGACAGAGGTTGAGGCCAGGGCTGTACTCAGGCAGTTTCCCGGCTATAAACAATGTTTCCTCGGGCCGCAGGCAAAGACGTACTATGATCTGGGCCTCGTCAACAATGCGCGCGTCTTCATGGTGCAATCGGTGGGAATGGGGGTGAGCGGCCCCGGCGGCGCGCTGCTCACCGTCCTTGAGGCCCTGCTCGCTCTTTCTCCCTCAGCCGTCATCATGGTCGGTATTGCCTTCGGGCTGAAACCGACGGAGCAAAAGATCGGCGATATTCTCGTTTCAAGGCAGATCTGCAACTACAATCAGCAGAAAATTGATACCGGCGCAGGTGGAGAGACGGTTATTTTCACACGCGGGGACCGCATCTCGGCCCCGGTACACCTGCTGGATAAATTCCAGGCGGGGGTAATAGAATGGCACGGCGCGGCACGGGTCCATTTTGGCCCGATTCTTTCCGGCGAGATACTGGTCAATAACCGGGAGTATCGCGATCAGTTGCGCCAGCTTGAGCCGGAGGCCATCGGCGGCGAGATGGAGGGCGCGGCCCTCGGCACCATCGATCAGCGCCAGAGGATGAACTGGATTCTGGTCAAGGCTATCTGCGACTGGGGCGATGGCGAGAAGGATAAGGATAAAGAGCAACGGCAGCAGGAGGCGGCGGACAACGCGGCCAGCTTCACGCTGCACGTGGTGCAGCAGGGAGGGTTTGGCGGCTATTCAGGTTCATCAGGGTCGGGAACCAGCGCGCCGCCTGAGCAGGGCAGGCTCTTCTATTCATATAATCTTCACGCCCACTGGGTGCTGGCGCTCTCTCAGGAAAAGGGCGGCAAGCGCATCGCCTCTACCGGTGGCGATGGCACCGTGCATATCTGGGACGCCGAAACTGGCCAGCACCAGCGCATGTATCGCGGCCACGAGCGCAAGGGCTGGCTCTCGAAAACCACCTTGCTGCCGACTGTGTACAATGTGGCCTGGTCGCCGGTTGCGCCCCATATCGCCTCGTGCGGCGATGGCCGCGAGGTTCACATCTGGGATGCCGAAAGCGGCGGCACGATCAGAACCTATCGCGGCCATTCCGGCCTGCTTCCCAACGTCTATGCCATCGACTGGTCGCCTGATGGCTGCTACATTGCTTCCGCATGTAGTAGCATCGGCATCGATCAAACCGTGCATATCTGGGATGTCCAGACCTGCCAGACCGTCCAGCGATACCCCCTGCATGCCGGAGCGAACCCCAGTTTCTCCGTGCTGGCGCTGGCCTGGTCTCCTGATGGCACGCGCATCGCCGCCACCTGTGGCAACCAGACCATCCAGCTCTGGAATCCTTTCACCAACCAGCCCGTCGCCACCTATCGCGTCTCCGTACCCTGGACGAGCCATCTCGCCTGGTCGCCCGATAGCCGCTTTCTGGCTACCGCGAACACTGACCACAGCGTGCAGGTCTGGGATACCTTCACGCACCGGCTCGTCCTCACCTATCACGGCCACACCAACAGCGTGCGCGCCGTCGCCTGGTCGCCTGAAGGCACCTATCTCGCCTCGGCCAGCAACGACAAAACCGTGCGCATCTGGAGCTTCATTCCCGTTATCAACGGCAGCGCGAGCGGCACGCACCTCTTTACCTATACAGGACACAGGGACTGGACAACCTCGCTGCTCTGGTCGCCCGATGGCACGCGCGTTGTCTCCGGCAGCAACGACAAAACCGTGCAGGTCTGGCAGGCGCTCTAACCCGCCATCTCTTCCAGCAGCGACGCCTTCCAGCCCTGCAAGAAAGGCGCGCCAGGGCAGCTCGTGTCCGCCACAATCTCACAGTGACCGTACATACGCTCTCTGGCAACCTGCGGGTAATGCCTGCGCATCAGACGGGCAGCGGCAGCGATTTGCGCGGCTGGCGGCGCGCCCTCCTCGTAATCGCCGGAGAAAGCGATACCTACGCTTCTGGTATTGATATCCCAGTTTCCGGCATGCCAGCCGATGTAGCCGTCTTCCAGCAAACGCTCGGTGCGACCACCGGGGCGGATAAGCCAGTGGTAGGCGAAGAAGACCATCTTGCCCTGCCGGAAATGGCCCGACCAGATTGGCTGGCCGCGCACCTGCTCGCCCATCACGTCATCCGCCAGGTATTGCAGGGCATACTGACGCACCAGCCCGATGGCGGAGAGCTTGCTCAGCCGAATGTCCGGCTCCTCCGTCGTATGATGAATAACAATCGTGTCAACCGGCTTCCTTGCGGCGTCCATCTCCGGCCCATTCGACGCCAGCGGCAGTTCACCGCGTTCCAGCATTTCCTCAACCAGTTCATAGACCTGGTGGCGGAAACGCTTGAGCGCGGGATCGGGCCGCACCACCGGAAAGATCAGCGCGCGCAATACCTTCTCCAGGCGCACATACCAGTCAGGAAAGTTTAACCGGCTTTCCCAGGCGCCGCGTTCAAAACGAAAATCCATTGATGACCCCTGCCCTGTGATATAATCAACGCTAAAGCGATGTTCGTAAGGATTAAACTGCAAGGGCAACCACTGCCGGGCGACCACCAGGGTCGCTCCTGCCCTCGTCAGGTCGCTCAATACAGGTGAACCGCGCTGTAGTTCAGTATGAACTATAGTATGCGAGCAGCGCAAGGGAAGCAAACTATATGAAACGCGCGCGTTTTATGCACAGGGGAATATACCACGAGGGAGCGCTGGTTGAGCCGGGGGTGCTACTGGACGAGGGCGGGCAGCGACACAGCGAGCAAGAGGTGACGTTTCTGCCGCCGGTGGCGCCGCGCTCGGTCATCGGGCTGGCGTTAAACTTCGCGAAACACGCCGCCGAGCTTGAGATGAAGACGCCGGAAGAACCCGCGCTCTTCTTCAAGCCGCCCAACACCTGGATTGGACATCGCGCCCCGGTCATCTATCCGGCAGGCGTGCAATATATGCACTACGAGGTCGAACTGGCGGTGGTCATCGGGCGGCGTTGCCGCCGCGTGCGCGCTGAAGATGCGCTCTCCGTCGTGCGCGGCTATACCATCGGCAACGATGTCACGGTGCGCGATTTCGTGCGTAATTTCTACCGACCGCCCGTGCGCGCCAAAGGCTGGGATACTTTCTGCCCCCTCGGCCCTTATCTGGTGGAAGACGAAATCGCCGACCCATCCGGGCTGCAATTGCGCGCCTCCGTCAATGGCGAGTTGCGCCAGTCGGCCAGTACCCGCGACCTGCTGCATAGCGTCCCGGCCATCATCGAGTTCATCACCGGCTTCATGACGCTCGAAGCAGGCGATATCCTGCTGACCGGCACGCCGGAGGGCGTCTCTCACGTCTATCCCGGCGATGTCATGCGGCTCGAAATTGATGGTATCGGCGTGCTGGAAAATCAGGTCGTGGCCGAAAGTGCGCCAGAAGAGTGAGAGGGAGAACAATGATGCTCGACACATCATGGGTGCAGCCGCCATTCCAGATTGTGCGCGCCGCCCATGCCGAATATATCGTTACCGACCTGCAGCGGGCGCGAGCTTTTTACGTCGACCTGCTCGGCTTCGTCTTGAGCGAGGAGACGGCTGACGCGCTCTACCTGCGCGGCTACGAGGAGCGGCTGCATCACAGCCTCGTGCTGCGCCGGGGGCCGCTGCCCGCCATCGGCCATATCGCCTACCGCGTCTCCTCACCCGATGATCTCGCCCGGCTGGCCCACTACTACGAAGAGTCGGGCTGCCCCCTGCTTCACCTCACAGGCGAGGAGGCGGGGCAGACAATCGCCCTGCGCGTGCGCGACCGGCCCGGCTTCACAGTCGAATTTTTCTATGAGATGGCCCCCGCCGAACGACTGCTGCAACGCTTCGATCTCTACCGGGGCGCGCACATCCAGCGCATCGACCACTTCAACCTGCACATCCCGGATGTCCAGCGCGCCTATGACTACTACAAACAACTCGGCTTTCGTTGCTCCGAATATACCGTGACCGACCCGCCCGCCGAGCAGCTGTGGGGCGCGTGGATGTATCGCAAAGCCAGCACACACGACGTGGCGCTGATGAACGGCACGGGGCCGCGCCTGCACCACGTCGCCTTCTGGATGAACGATACGTCCAGCATCCTGCGCACCTGCGACCTGCTGGCGGCAGCAGGGTATGCCAACGCCATCGAACGCGGCCCCGGTCGGCACGGCATCGCCAATGCCTTTTTCCTCTACCTGCGCGACCCCGACGGCCACCGCATCGAACTCTACACCAACGACTACTACACCGGCGACCCCGACTTCCAGCCCATCCGCTGGAGCATCAACGACCCGCGCCGCGCCACCTTCTGGGGCCACATCGCCCCGCCGAGCTGGTTCGAGCAATCATCCATCGTTCTGGATTTCGACGGCCATCCCGTGCCGCTGCAAAGCGCGCAGTTACAGGACAGGCCGCAGACGGCGACATAGGCAGCCAGTTCAAATCTCCATCACGTACTGCCTCGGATTGTGCGGATTAATCAGCACCGGAATCAGGTTGCCCGTCTGGTAGCGTGGACGCTCGTCCAGCATCCATGTCAGAAAGGTATAGGTCTTGCCCGTCTGCGGGCTTGTCCATTGCGCCGTGATGTAATAATTGTCGTGCTTCCAGCCCAGGCGCGTCCTGCCGCTTTTCTGCTGGATAGAGGTGATGGTGGCAATAATGCGCCGCCCGTGATGGGCAATCCAATCATTGTTCCGCGCCTGATAGACCACAAAGCCGACGATAAGGGCTATTGTGCCAGACGCCAGCACAAAATCAAGGATGAATACAGAATGGTCCATATCATATCTCTCCTTCCTGAACACAGATTTTCAGGAGAGCCAGCTTTTTGCCCTGATTTCCTGATCTCTACTCGATATCCATTTATTGAAAATTAGCCCGCCCATGTCATACTAGACGGCTGCCTGTTACAGGTACGCGATCATCACATGACAGCTTTCTCATGTTCCCGTCTTCCACCCGTTACAACGTCCCGGTCTAACTTTATTGTAGCACAGGGTCTATAACCTGTCAATATATTTTTGATGGTTATGTATGGCAATGCTCAAGAGGTGGTGGCACGTCGAGGGCGGGGTTGCCATCGAAAAAGCCTGCCGGTTTGAGGTGGAAGCCGACGCTCTCTACCGGCATAACCGGCCAGTCTTCGGGGCGCACGACATGGTTGGAGCCGAAGGTGTACCAGACAACCAGGTTGGTCTTCTCCAGCGAGCGGTTCTGCTGGACGTAGGCAGGCAGGCCATCGCCGCCCGGCTGCTGATTCGGGTAGTCACCGGCGGCGTAGCGTTGCGCCGGGTCGTAGGCCGTTACCCAGAGATGGGCGCGCGTGAAGCCGCCGCGTTGCCACTGCGGAGAGCCTGCGGCAAAGAGAGGAAAGATATTTTTCTCCGGCACCAGCTTGTAAGCGACGGGCTGGCCCAGAGTGTTGAGCGAGGACGAGTTGATGATTTTCCAGTAGCGCGAGGTGCGCGGCTCTATCGTGCGCTGAGCTTCGGCCTCGCGGGCCAGCAGCGTCTCCCGCGCGACCCAGGCGTTGCCGCGCGGATTTTCCGGTCCCCAGGGCAACGGCTCGCAGTTGACCTCCACGACCGAGTTTTCTGGCCCATCCACCATCATATCCATGCGCACATTGAAATAATGCTGGTGATGGGGGCCGTAGAGGCCGGGCGCAACGAGCGTTCCCGACACAGGCTGCTGACCGGCAACGATGGCGGCGGGCGCGATGATGCCGGTCAACTTCACCTCGTACTGGATGGTGCCATCCTGGTAGAGATACCAGTAAAAGCCATATTCGTAATTGCCCACCGTTGAGATTGAGGAGATCACCAGCCGACGAGAACGGCGCACCTCCGCCCGCGTCGAGCCATCTTCGTTATATTCCAGATGCTTCCACAGCAGGCCATAGTCCTCTTCGTGCAGGCAGATAGCGTTTTTCAGGATGATTGGCTGGCCCTGCGCGTCATTGAGCGTCACATCGAAATAGTAGATTTCGCCCAGGCAGTCGCAGCCCAGTTCCAGGCTATTGGCCAGCACGCCGATACCGACTTCTCCCGCATCAAACACATTTTTGAAGTTATGCGAAGGCGTCGGGTCGGCATACGGCACGTACATCTCAGAAAGCGCAGCCCGGTAGAGCAGCGGGCGATAGCGTCCCTGATCGTGGTACTCCACAAGGTGCAGCACCAGCCCTTCGCGAGGCGTGAAGCCGACGCGGAATCGCCACTTCTGCCAGCTTACCTGGTGTCCCTCAACCTGAAAACTGACGCCTTCCGGCTGCGTGATCGCGATGGGTTTCAGATCAGCGCGCGCGCCATCAGGAAAATGAGGGACATTTTTCTCTGCCCGGATGCCTTCGAGGCTATAGTTTCCAGCACGTTCAGGCACCGGCACGACGCCGTGATCTTCGATCTGCACCGCCATCGTATCCAGTTCCACCGTAGCGACGATGCCCTCGACCGGGTGAGCGTAGTAATTATCCTGCGGCCCCTCTGCCAGGGCGACCTCCATGCGAATGAGCCGACCGCGCGAGGCGGCATCCTCCGGTTCCCGATAGCCAGCCGTCCAGGGATAGAGTACGACAGAAGCAAGGTCGCTGATGCCACGCTTCGCCAGAGCAACCTGAAACGCGGCATCGCCGAGAATCGCCTGCTGAGCGGCGAACACTTCGGGATAGGTGAGGGCTGGCTGCACATCGCCGCGTTCACGCCACGAGCGCACCGTCTCATTGTTCAGAGAGACGACCGCCTCGATGGTCAGTTGCCGCTCGTGGTCGCGCATGACCACAGCCACCTCACGCAGGATCGTTTGCCCGGACTCAAAGGCCAGCACAGCCTCCTTCGCCGGTTCCAGCAGCGTGTAAGCCATGATACGCACACGCGGAGTAATGCGCCCGGTTGCCTGCAAGATGCGCGTCGTCTTCTCCACTTCCTCGCCCGTCAGCGGGTCAAGCGGGTGCAGGATAGTCTGTGTTGTATCGGTATTATCAATTGCCATCGCGGCCCTCTCTTTCTCAGGCTCAAAGCTCCAGTTCCTGCCGCAGGCGCCTCATCTCGGCGCGAAATTCGGCTTCCATTGCCTGCTTGCGTTCGTCCGGCAGGAAGCTGTAGCGCACGCCGTTGAGCAGGATATCGTTGGCCGTGTCAATATCGAAGGAAAAGGCGTCCAGGAGCAGCCCCACTTCGTGGTTCAGGTCGGTGTTGAAGAGGGGCGGGTCGTCGGAATTGACAGTGACGGGGATACCGGCGGCGTGCAGCAGCCGGAGTGGGTGAGCGGCGATGCTGTTGTAGACGCCCAGGCAGAGATTGCTGGTCGGGCAGAGTTCCAGGGGAATCTGTCGCTCTTTCAGGTACGTTACCAGTTGGGGGTCTTCGATGGAGCGCACGCCATGCCCCAGGCGTTCGGCGCCCAGGGCGTGCAGCGCGCCCCACACGCTTTCGGGGCCGACCGTCTCTCCAGCGTGGGGAACGCTGTGCAGGCCCGCCTGCCACGCCTTCTCGAAGTAGGGCGCGTATGGCTCAGGCGGGTGGCCCTGCTCCGCGCCGCCCAACCCCAGCGCGACTACGCCCTCGTTCATGCCCTCCTTCGCCACCGCAACCGTGTATTCGGCGCGTCGGCGATTCAGGGCCTCGTCGCGAATATCGCGCACGATATCGAAGACCCAGCGTATCTCCACGCCAAACTCGGCCTGCGCCCGCTGCCGCCCGCGCGTGAGGCCCGCGAAGTAGGTATCGAACGGGATGCCGAGCGAGAAGGCGTGCGTGCTGGCGGAGAAGGTCACCTCGGCATAGCGCACGTTCTGGCGCGCCATATTCGCTCCGAACTCGTAAGCGATCAATTCATAATCCTCCGCCGTCTTGAGGCAGCGCGAGATGGAGAAGTAGATTTCGACGAAGTGCAGGAAGTCGCGGAAAGTGAACCAGCGTTGCATCTCCTCCACCGTGCGCACGGGCAGTGCAACGCCGTTGCGCTCCGCCAGCGTCAGCAGCGTTGTCGGCTGTATCGCCCCTTCCAGATGTACATGCAGTTCCGCCTTCGGTACCGCCTGCACATAGCGCGCAATTTTTTCTGCCATATGTTTTTCCCTCACGAACCATTCCAGGTAATCAACACATCCAGCGCCTCGATATTTGAGCCGGAGACGAGCAGAGGATTGATTTCCAGGGCTTCGAGGCGGTCGCCGAGACGCTGTGCGAGCAGGGTGACGCGCAGAATGACCTCTGCAAGTCGTTCGATATCGGCGGCAGGTCGGCCCCGCGAGCCTTTGAGCAGAGCCGCGCCGCGCAATTCGGAGAGCATCTTTTTGATGTCGTCTCGCGTTACAGGCAGCACGCGCACGCTCCTATCGCGAAAGACCTCGACCCAGATACCGCCCGGCGCGACGGTAACGATCTGGCCCCAGACCCCATCGCGTATGACGCCCACCAGCAGTTCGATACCCTCCGGGCGCATGGGCGTGACCAGCACGCCAGCGATGCGCGCCTCTGGCCTGTGACGCCGGACGTTAGCAAGCAGCGCGGCAAAGCCCCGACGCACATCATCTTCTGTCGCGAGCCGCAGCAGGACGCCGCCGATATCGCTTTTGTGCAGGATGTCGCGGGACTGAATTTTCAGCACGACGGGCAAACCCAGTTTGCGCGCTGCCTCCACCGCCTCCTGCTCGTTCGTCGCCAGCAGGCCCGGCACCACAGGGATGTCATGAGCCTGCAACAGGGCGCGGGCCTCAGTTTCCGTCCACTCTCCGCTTATTTCGCCACTTACCGGCAAAAGCGCCGCCTCTGCTGCCTGCCCTGGCTGTTCGCCGCTGGCAGAGCGGCGCGTTTCGTGCCACCAGACGGCGTTGCCGATGGCCGTCATACCGTGTTCCATGCCGCCCGCGAAATGCAGGCCCGCGTGGTCGGCGAGCGCGCGTCCGAAAGGGGAGATGTCGATGCTGGTATTGGCCATCACAACGACCGGCACGGGTGAGGAGCGCACGGTCTCGCCCAGCAGGCCATATTGCTCCAGCACCGGCTCCGGCTGCGGCGGCGCGACGCGAGGCGGGTCGAGCAGGCAGAGAATGAAATCGAAGCCGGGGTCTTGCACCACCACTTCAAGCGCGCGCTGCATCAACATGCGATCAACCACGATGTAGCCGGTGACATCCAGCGGATTGTGGATGGTGGAGAACGGGGGCAGGATGGACTGCAGGCGCTGCACGGCCGCGGGCGCGAAATCAGGCAGCGCGATGCCTTCCTCGTGCGCGCGGTCGGAGAGAATATCGCAGGCGCCGCCCGAAGGCGTGACGACGCCCATGCGCCGACCCGCGAATGGACCGTAATAACCGAGCAGCCCGGCGGTGGTCAGCAAATCTTCCAGCGAGGAGACGCGAATGATGCCGAGCTGGCGAAAGACGGCATCATTGATGGCATCATCGCCCACCAGCGCCCCCGTGTGCGCCCTGGCAACGCGCGCGCTCAGCTCGCTTTTGCCGATTTTGAGCGCGACAATGGGCTTGCCGCGCTCCAATGCTTTGCGCGCCACGCGCCGCAAATCGTCAGGATTACGAATCGCTTCCAGAAAGAGGGCAATGACGCGCGTCGCCTCGTCCTCGATCAAATAATCGATCACGTCGGTGGCCGCAATCATCGACTCGTTGCCCATCGAGACGAGCAGGCTGAGGCCGATATGACGGGCTTGCGCCAGCGCGACGGCCACGCTTGCCAGCGCGCCACTCTGCAACACGATACCAACGGGGCCGCGTTTGAGCGGCGGCAGCAGCGGCAGACCATAGGGCATCAACTGCGCCGTGACGTTGATGAAGCCGTTGCCGTTCGGCCCCAGCACGGTCATGCCACGCTGCCTCGCCAGGGCCAGCACCTCGCGTTCCAGTCGCAGGCCCTCTTCTCCCACCTCGCCAAAGCCAGCCGTCAGAATCACCAGGTTGGGAATGCCAGCAGCCGCTGCCTCCTCCACAATCGCGTAGACGCGCTGTGTGGGTACCATGATATAGGCCAGATCAACCGGCTCCGGGATATCCGCCAGCCGCTTGACGACCGGCTCGCCATGCACCGTCTCATAATTCGGGTTCACGCAATAGACGGGGCCGGGAAAGCCAAAGGTCTTCAGGTTCTGAAACGTATTGATCGACCAGCGCGATTTATCGGTCGCGCCCACCAGCGCGATGCTGCGCGGGTGAAACAGAGCATGCAGCCGTTCAGGAGAAACGCGCGGGGCCTGTTGTTCCATCATGCCTCCAGACTAGATGCGACTCTACCATAGCTCTCTTTATTATGGCATAAAAGGAAGGGGATGTCATATCACGTTGTAGCCAGGCTCTATCCCTGGGGGGAACCTGTAGCCAACGTGTCATGATATGGGAAGCATGTGATATAGTGGTGGCAGGAATCTTATTTTCGTTCTAATCCTGGTATTGGAGAGTCCTGTGAAGCGTATTGCCTACGCGCCGGGCGAAGAGCGTATCGTCGCCGTGTGGCGCAGAATCCTTATCGGCATCCTCATCACCCTTGCTGGCCTCAACCTGCGTTCGATCATTCTGGGCGTGCCGCCTATCTTGCCGCTCATCACCCGTGACCTGTCACTGTCCTACACGGAGACAGGGCTGCTGACCGCTATTCCCACGCTCGTGCTGGGGCTGACGGCGTGGCCTTCCGGGCTGCTGGCGGATCGTATCGGGCCACGCAACTGTGTCTCGCTGGGCCTGTTGCTGCTGGGGGCCGGGGCCATCCTGCGCGCTGTGTGGGCCAACACGCTGGCTCTTTTCCTCTTCACCATTCTGCTCAGCCTGGGCATCGCGCTCAGTCAGACGGCGGTTCCCATCCTGGCGCGGCGCTGGTTCCCTGCCTACATCGGCCTGGTGAGTGCGCTCTTCAGCGACGGCCTCATCATCGGCGAGACGCTGGCGGCGGGTCTGACGGTGCCAATCATGCTGGCATTCCTGGGCAAAGATGCCTGGGCCGCGACCTTTGTTCTCTGGGGCGCGCCCATTCTCGTGCTGCTCGTCCTCTGGCTCCTGCTCACGCCGCAGACGGCCCCTACCAGCCTGTTGCCGAACCATAAGAACACCGCCAGCACAGCCGCGAACACCGAGCCAACGGCGGCAATGGCCTTTGCCGCCGCGCCCATCGAAATCTCGACGCCTGCCAACAAGGCGGTAAAAGCAAAGAAATCGGGCGTCAGCGCGTGGCACCTGGGCATCATGATCGGCGCGAACAGCCTGATCTATTTCAACCTGAACGGCTGGATTGCTCCCTACAATCAGGCCCTCCATCACGCCGAATTGACGCCGCTCGCCCTTGCCGTTCTCAACGCCGCGCAACTCCCGGCCAGCCTGGCGGTAACGGTGGTAGCGCAGCGACTGGCGGGCAGGCGCTGGCCCTTCCTCCTGGCCGGCATTGTCTGCGCCATCTCCATCGCCTTCATGGTCTTCGGCCCCATCTCGCTGGAAGCCCTGTGGGCCGCGCTGCTGGGAGCCAGTTCCGCGACCGTCTTCACGCTCGGCATCGCCCTGCCGCCCCTGCTGGCCGAACCGGATCAGGTGGCCCGCCTCACCGGCCAGACCGTCTCGCTCACCTATTGCATCGCCTTCATCGGCCCCTACCTCGGCGGCCAGCTCTGGGACCTCTTCCACCTGCCCTCCCTGGCCTTCCTCCCCGTCGCCCTCGCCAGCCTCGTGCTGATCGCCCTGGGGGCAATGCTTCCCTCACGCGCCAGTTTCGGGCTACAGGCAACCGGCAGTAAAGAGAGGGGCGAATAGCAGGTCTATATACCATTACCCCAGGCGCTCTTTAAGGAACTGCATTGCCCTTGCCCAGCTTTGCTGGCTCGGCGGCGCGGCTGGCCCTTCTGAGGAGAAGGTCAGGAAGCCGTGACCGACGCCGGGGTAGATGGTGACATCGATGGACTTTCCAGCCTGCCGCGCCGCCGCTTCGTAGGCGCGCACGTTATCGGGGCCGACGCCGCTGTCTTCCTGGCCGAAGAAGCCGAGGATGGGGGCATGCAACTGGCCAACCTCGTCGATGGGGTTGAAGGGTCGGTTGGGCGTGGGATGGCTGTTGACCGGGAAGCCGTAGTAGACGACGGCGGCTTTGAGCTGCGGAATGCGCGCGTCCGCCAGCAGGGCGAGGGTGCCGCCCATGCAAAAGCCGATAACGCCCACGTTGCGCCCCTCGCTACTCAGTTTGTCGACGATGGCCCGAATATCTTCCAGCGCGATCGCAAAGCTGTGCTGGCCCGCACGGGCAAAGGCTGCCTCGCGCGAAGGCTTCATCAATGGCCCCTGGCGCACGAACAGGTCGGGTAGGATGGCGGCGAAACCGGCATCGGCCAGGCGCTGGCCCATGTCGCGGTAGAATGTGTTCGCGCCGAAAATATCGTGCAAAATAATGACTGTCGGCTGTGGCTCCCCCGCCCTGTAGCCGTAAGCGTAGGTTGGGATAGCCTGCCCCTCGCTGCCCGCGAACTCAATCTGCTGTTCCGCCGGAACGCTATATCCGGCCACATTTTCGCTCTGATGGCACATAAAAAACCTGCTCCTTTCACGTTCTACCTATGACGGAAGATAGATAAACTGGATATTTTCTTCCACTTTTCGTTTCAGTATCATAGAAACCCGACAGTAGATCAGTATAACAACCACCTGTGACAACCAGGAGACATCGATGAATATGCAAGAGACCCCTTACCTGTATCCAGGCATGCACCCGACCCGGAAAAGACGGCCTTACCTCGTCGGCATCCTGACCTTTCTCTTTGTCCCGCTCCTCTCGCTGGCGACCGGCCTGATCCAATTCCATCTCTATACCGTCTATCAGACCTACAAACAGGGATTTTGCACCATCGAATACGGGACAACTGATTATCATTCGACGAAATCCGGCAGTTATTATACGCCCGACTTGCAGTATACCGTACATACAAGCGATGGGCAACAGGCGGAGGCCAGTGGCTACGACGCGCCCTCCAATGCGGAATACGATACGCAGGAAGAGGCTCAGGCGGTGGTGGACAGTTATACTGTGGGGCAGACGTATAGCTGCTGGTATAATCCGGCAGACCCCACTCATGCCGTGCTGGTCTACTACGGCTATAGCATAGCCACTCTGGTCGGCAATTATATTGGGACAGTCTTCCTGTCATTCATGGGCTACCTCTTCCTCTGGTTTCTGCTCTATTACACCTTCTACCGGCAACTCTGTCTGATACGTCGCGGCGTGCTGACACAGGGAAAAGTTGTCAGCACATTCCAGCGCAATACCCGATCCGGGAGAAAGACCTACTCTCGCGTCGTCTTCTCGCCGCTGGATGACCCCTCGCGCACGTACAAGCTCGACATCGCAGGCGATTACCCGATTGGTTCGCCGCAGACGGTCTGTTACGATCCCCGCAACCCGAAGAACGTGCAATCCGACGACCGCCCGCGCGGCGGCTGCGCCGCCTTTGCCCTGATCGGTTTTGTTGTAGGCACGCTGCTCATGGCAGCTATCCTGCTGGGCGTGTGGTACAGCGCATAGGCGTGATATAAAGGCAACTCCGACGTGTCATGCTTCGCTGCCGCTCAGCATGACACGTCGGGGCAGATTTTCAATAACCCCACTGGCAAAAACACGCCCCAACCTCTATAATGTGGGAAACAAACAACCCTGCTGTTAGATTTTGCGCCCCTGATTCCGTAATATAACAGGCAGAGAGAGATGGCTGGACAGGCAAACAGCTAAGATGCAGGGTGCCGGTGCGACCGATATGTACAGGAAAGGCGCGGGCGATGTGTGACCTCAAAGGTGCGCGATGGCGAACCGGTGCAGGGGTAACCGGGCTGACCGCAAGGGATCGGCCCTCCTCTCCCCGACAGGTATTCGTGTCCCTTCTGAAGCCACTCGTATATAGTAGGGCCACCTCTTGCAGGTGGCCTGGGGCGACCAATGGAGCCACCTCTTGCAGGTGGCCTGGGGCGACCAATGGGGCCGATCCCTTGCGACCGGCCTGGTTGTTCCGACTGTTCTGGCCGGTCCCTTTCCTGTGCCTGCTAATCGCGCTGCTCGCGCCTGTTCCCACGTTTGCCCGCGCTGCCACCCGCAGCGGGCGTGAAAGCGGCCTGTCGCTGGCGCTGGACATGGGCTTTGACGGCTATTATCGCGTCGGTTACTGGACGCCGGTACGGGTGACGATGGCGAATAGCGGGGCGAACTTTAGCGGGACGCTGGCGCTGCAAACGTTTAGCGCGCGCTCAGCCACCAACCAGGGCGCGCCCATTCTCTCGCCCTGGAGCTTTACGCAGCCGGTGACGCTGCCTCACAACGCGCGCAGAACGGTGACGCTGACTCTTCCCGTCTACGTCGGCTCGTCCTATCATCCCTTCGGTGTAACGGCAAAGCTGATGGACGCGCAGGGGCGTACCGTCGCCTCGCAGCAAGCTTCCCCTGAATACGCGGGCGTGACCGATATCCTTGTGGGCGTGCTTTCCGACAACAGCGCCAGCTTCAACGCGCTCAGCTATCTCACGCTGCCAGATCACGATACCTCTATTCTGGTGGCCGCGCTGGACAGGCAGACATTCCCCACCTCAATCACCGTCCTCTCGGCCTTCGACGTGGTGATCCTCGATAATTTCGCCACCGGCTCGTTAAGCGGCAAGCAACTGGGCGCGCTGCAAGCCTGGGTCAATCAGGGCGGCGCGCTGATCGAGGTGGGCGGCGCGAACTGGCAGCGCACGCTGGCGAGCCTGCCTGCCGCCTTGCTTCCCGTTCGGATCAATGGGGCCACACAGCTTGCGCCAGGCACGCATTTGCTCCCCCCGGAACTCGAAGGCAACGGCGGGGCCGACCCGGCGCTCAATGATACATTGCAGGAAACGCTGACTGCCAGCACGGCCACGCTGCCCGTTACAAAGCCGGGAAACACGACCGGCAGCGTGACAATTCTCTCTTCCGACGGCGTGCCTTTGATGGTGCAGGCGCGCGACGGGCAGGGAACCATCTGCTACCTGGCCTTTGATCCCGCGCTGCCAGCCTTTGCGAGCCGGGCCGCCAGCACTGTATTCTGGCAAAGCCTGCTCCTGCGCGTCATCGGAGACCGCGCCTTGCTCAGCAGCGCCTCGACGTTCAGCAGCGGCCCCGGCGATCTCTTCGCGAAAGAAGGCGTGCTGGCGACGCTGCAACCGCCTGTCGTGTTCTCGCCTCTGCTGGCCGGGCTGCTGCTGCTGCTCTATCTCGCCCTGCTGATCGTCGCGGGCGTGGTGATCGTGAGACGCTTGAAACGCCCACAGTGGCGCTGGCGCATCGTGCTGGCGGCAATTGCCCTCTTCTCGCTCTGCTCCTACGCCCTCTTTGCCTACCAGCATCGCAGCGCGCTGCAGGATAACACGCTCTCCGTTGTGCAGTTGAGCCAGCTCAATTCAGGTCAGAGCATCGCGCACAGCGTGATCTATCACGGCCTGTTTGTGCCGGACAGCGGCGATGTTCAGGTGCAATTGGCCGCCGCTGAGCTGGCCCTGCCCGTCCCCTATCCATCCGGCAGCGTCTTTTCTGAAGAAGATCCCCGTGTCACCATCACCCCTGCGCCAGATGGCGTGATGGTGCGTCTTCCCAACGGGGATAGCTGGTCGTTTCATACGCTCGTCGGGCAGCAGGATGTCACGCTCTCCGGCGGCCTGCAGGCGCAGCTCTCGCTGCAAAATAATCGCGTCGCTGGCTCACTGAGCAACACGCTCGATACAGACCTGAACGACGCCTACATTCTGCTGCCGCACGGCTTTATCGCGCTCGGCAATCTGACGAGCGGCAATACCATCGCTGTGAATGCTGCCATCCAGACTGTGCGCTCTGGCACCACACTGGCCGATGCGCTCGCTCACAACCTGGGGCTCAAAGCGCCCTATTTCCCGTATAACAGCAACAAACAGCCGCAGAACGAGCAGCAGCGCCACCTTGCCCTGCTTGAAGCCCTGAGCGGCATGGGCTTCTCCTATCCGCCCTGCAACGGGCCATGCATGGCGCAGGCGATCGTCAGCAATGGCGCGATCTTCACGCTACCGCCCGGCACGCCTTCAAATATCCGCCTGCCCGTCGACACCGACCCTCTGCTGCTCAACGGCGCGCCCACGCTCATCGGCTGGGCCGCGTCGCCGCTGGACGGCGCGAATGATGTCACCATCAACGGCGTAACGCCGAACGGGGCGCACGAGACGCTGGTGCAGACGCCGCTTCCCCTGAATTTCGCAGGTTCGCTCAGCATACCGCCGGGCCTCATCAGTGGCACCGTCGTCGCTCAGCAGGATAGCGATGTGGAAACGACGACGCCCGGTGTATATTCGCTGACAACGGGCAGCGTCACCTTCGAGTTTGCTCTGCCCGGCATCGCGCCAACCGGCATCAGCAGCGTGACGATACGCGAGCCGAGCGCGCTTGCCACATCGGCGACGGCGACGCAGGGTCCAGGCTCGATACCGGATCAGGCGCAGGCCAGCCTCTATAACTGGCAGACCCGGACGTGGGACGCGATCACCCTGACCGGCGGCAGTTTCACCACCGGCAACCCGGCGGCCTATATCGGCGCCGATGGGCGCGTTCTGTTGCAGGTCACCAGCAAACAGCCGGGCAGCCTGCTGCTCTTCAGCAAGCCATCGCTCAGCCTGAACGGTTCAGGCCAGGACAGGAGAAAGAACTTTCTATGCAAACAACTATCCCCAATCGTGTCTGCATTATAGGCGCCGGTTCGTCGGGCATCGCCGCCTGCAAAGTCTTGAAAGAACACGGTATCCCTTTCGACTGCTTCGAGGCCAGCGACCGTGTGGGCGGCAACTGGGCCTACGACAATCCAAATGGCATGTCCAGCGCCTATAAATCGCTCTTCATCAACACCTCGAAGCCGCGCATGCAGTATTCAGATTATCCGATGCCCGACCATTATCCGGTCTTCCCGCACCACAGCCAGATTTTTGAATATTTCAACAACTATGTCGATCACTTCCAGTTCAGGCACTGCATCCAGTTCAATACGCTGGTTACGAAGGCCATGCCGCTCGAAGGCGGCGGCTGGGAAGTCACCGTGCAGGATGGCACGGTGAAATGCTACCGCGCCCTGCTCGTCGCCAACGGGCATCACTGGGACCCGCGCTGGCCGGAGCCGCCGTTCCCCGGCCACTTCGACGGCACCGTCATCCACAGCCACTATTATCGAGAGCCGGATGCCTACAGAGACCGACGCGTGCTGGTTCTCGGTTTCGGCAATTCGGCGATGGACATTGCCGTCGAGACCTCGCGCGTCTCCGCCATCACCTATCTGGCCGTGCGGCGCGGCTTCCATATCATCCCCAAATATCTGCTCGGCAGGCCGCTCGACCAGCCGGTCAACATTCCCATCCCTTTCGAGTGGCAGCGCCGCGTCTATGGCTTGCTGGTGCGCCTGCAGGTAGGCAAGCTGACCGCTTATGGTCTGCCCGAACCCGACCACGAGATACTTCAAGCCCACCCGACCGTCAGTTCCGACATCCTGACGCGCATTGTGCATGGCCGCGTCAAAGTCAAGCCCAACATCCGCCAGCTCGATGGTGACGGCGTGATCTTCACCGATGGCAGCCGCGAGCAAATCGACGATATCATCTACTGCACCGGCTACAAGGTCACGTTCCCCTTCTTCGATCCATCGATCATCGAGGCAAGAGAGAACGAGTTGCCGCTTTTCCGCCGCGTCTTCCACCCGCAGTATCGCGACCTGTTCTTCATCGGCCTCTTGCAGCCGCTGGGGGCCATCATGCCTCTGGCCGAGTGGCAAAGCATCTGGGTCAGCAAATACCTGCTCGGCAAATATGGCTTACCCCCGCAGGCCGAACTGCTGGCGGACATCAAACGCGAGCGCGAGCAGATGCGCAAACGCTACGGCAACTCGCCGCGCCACACCATGCAGGTCGACTACGAACCCTACGTCAAAGCCCTGCTCAAAGAGATGAAACGCGGCTCCCACCGTCCGGCAACGCCGCTGCTGTCGCCGCAAAAGCAGCCCGTCGAGGCAGGCTGACAGAACAATCAATGAGGTAAAAGAGGCTGAAAATGCGTTATTTCCGCTCTATATGTTTTCCCGATAAAACAGCCCACAGGGTATCCCACATCAGGGTATTCCACGTCAGGGTAT
>CADDYT010000055.1 GCA_902810755.1 Chloroflexota bacterium | reverse complement strand
CGCCTATGGAGCTGGCCTCCGCCCTGGCTCACCAGAGATGCTTCGCTGCGCTCAGTGCAGGCCTGGTCAAGTTCGGCACGCGCTACTACAATCCCAACCTGGGAAGGTGGACACAACGGGACGCGAAAGCAAGCAATCAGACAGGCAGGCAGGTGGGTTTCATGGAGTGGATGGAAAAGATTTTCTTCCCCTTGAGAATGTTGTAAAATAGAGAGGCAAATCATGATTCGCCCCTGTCATGCTGAGCGAGAGCGAAGCATCTCTGGCAGCAGTCCGCTCTATATGGCGATGCTTCTCTGCGCTCAGCATGGCAGGGGCGAAACGACGTCCAGTGTAGATGCTTCGCTCCACTCAGTATGACAGGGGCAAGAGGGTCTTTTTTATAGTCTGCGATGAGAAACGACGTACAAATAGAAGGTCTATGCGCTGTCCAAACTGTCAAACAATGAATCCGGTGGGGGCAAAATTTTGCCTGGAGTGTGGGAATCGTCTGGTTGTCTGCCCGAACTGTGGCACTGTTAACCTGCCCAGAGCAAAGTTCTGCATGGAATGTGGCACCCCGCTTGCGACGAGCGCCAGCAGCGAAGCTGTCAGGGCGGCGGCAGTACCTGCCGTTGCGACGACTTCTGCTCCGGCCCTGCCTGCTCCCGCGCTCAATAACGATAGGGGGCAGAGGCAGTCGCTGGCGGCGCCAGAGGAGCGGCGGGTCGTCACGGTTATGTTTGCCGATATCACCGGCTCGACGCCGCTGGCGGCTGGCCTTGACCCGGAGGATATGCGCGCCATTCTGGCGGGCTATTTCAATTTGATGGCGGCGCAGATTCGCAAGCATGGCGGCACCGTCGAGAAATATATTGGCGATGCCGTGATGGCCGTGTTTGGCCTGCCCATTGCCCACGAGGATGACCCCGATCGCGCCATTCGCGCCGCGCTGGATATGCAGCGCGCGCTCGCCGGCTTCAACGCGCAGCGGCTCGCGCTTGACCCGCAGGCAACGCGCCTGCAAATGCGCATCGGCATCACGACCGGCGAGGTGGCCGCGCCTGCCGGTGGGCTGCAACGGCAGGATTTCCTGATTACCGGCGATGCCGTTAACGTGGCGGCGCGCCTGCAACAGGTGGCGAACCCCGATACTATCCTGGTTGGTGAGCGCACCTACCTGGCGACGCGAGATGTCTTCGATTTCCACGCTCTGGCTCCGCTGCAACTCAGGGGCAAGGCGCAGCCCCTGCGTGCCTGGGTGGTGCAGGGACCGCGCATGCCCTCGCCTGCTATTCTACAGCATCCGCGCGGCATCAACGGCCTGCAGGCGGCGCTCGTCGGGCGCACGCTCGAACTCATGCTGCTACATACCACCTACGCGCGCGTGCAGGCCGAGCGGCAGCCGCACCTGATTACCATTGTTGGCTCACCCGGCATCGGCAAATCGCGCCTCGCCCGCGAATTCATCGCCGATGAGCAGGAGGCGGCCCGCTGTACCACCTGCGAACCGCGTTCCGTCATGCCGCTCGTACTGGAAGGACGCTGTCCGCCTTATGGCAGCGGCATTACCTACTGGCCCCTGATCGAGATTCTGCGCGCGCTACTGGGGGCGCGAGACGGCGAGAGCGAAGAGGAGTTGCGCGACCGCTTCATCGCCTTTGTGCGCCAGACGCTGGCACAGGCGAAGCGGGGCGAGGATGCTCTGGAGATCGCCAGCGCCATTTCCCGCAGCATCGGCAGGGGCCTGAGCGGCCAGCCCATGACAACGACCGGCGATCTGGGGGTGGCCGAACGGCTGCAGAGGGACAGGCAGCGCGGCTTACAGGGCAAAAACGCGGAGCAGAGCAGCGTGCAGGGTCCCGTCCTGCGCGCCTGGCGGGTTCTGCTTGAGGCGCTGGCGGGGCAACAGCCGCTCATCATCGTCATTGACGATTTGCAGTGGGCCGACGAAGCTCTGCTCGACCTGCTGGAATACCTGGCGGACCGGCTCAGCAACGTTCCCGTCCTCTTCCTCTGCCCCTCGCGCCTGGAATTTCTTGAACGCCACCGCGACTGGGGCGGCGGTCGGCGCAACTTCACCACCATCGCGCTGGAAGCCCTCTCCCGCGAGGAAAGCGGCGAACTGGTTTCCGAGTTGCTCCATTCCAGCGAACTACCGGAGACGCTCTATCATACTATTCTGAGCCGCGCCGAGGGCAACCCCTTCTTTGTCGAAGAGATTGTGCGCATGCTTATCGATCAGGGCGTGCTGGTCTATGAAAACGGCTCCTGGCATGTCAGCACGCAGAATGAATCGCTGCTCGGCGAACTGGCGACGCCGGCGCCCCCGCCCGAAGATACGCTGATTGAGCATCACTATATGCTGCCGTTGCCGCTTATCCCGGATACCATTCAGGGCGTACTGGCCGCGCGTGTCGATCTGCTCAGCCAGGTTGAGAAGCGGGTGCTGCAACATGCCGCCATCATTGGCCGCACCTTCTGGCTCTCTGCCCTGCTCGAACTGGCCTTCGATTTCGATGCCGATACCGTCGTCCATGCCCTCGATTCACTCATGCAGCGCGACTTCATCGTCGAGACGGAGCAGCAGCAGCGCAGCCCTGTCGAACACGACCGCGTGTTCAGCTTCAAGCATATCCTGATTCGTGACGTCGTGTACAACAATATTCCGCGCGTGCGCCGCTCGCTGGAACACTCGCAATTCGCGCAGTGGCTGGAGAAACAGGCACAGGATCAACTACAGACGTTCGCAGAATTGCTTGCCTACCACTACCAGCAGGCGCTGGCCACGTGGTCTGCTGCTCTCTTGCCGGAAGCCGTCGATACGGTTGACGCCTTTGAACCGGCGAATCAGAGTCCGCGCCTTTCGCGGGCCGAACTGCGCCAGCGCGCCATCACCTATCTGACAATGGCAGGCGACCAGGCTTTCCACAGCTATCATACCATTCGCGCCATCCAGGCATACAGCCAGTCGCTGGAATTGCTGAAAGAGTGCAAGGCCAACAGCCTGACGCTTGCCAGGATGCGCGGCAACCTCGGCGATGCCTACATGCAGCGTGTCAGCGCCAACGAGGCATGGCAGGAATACCGGCACGCCCTGCGCCTCCTGCAGGAAAGCCCGCAGGAAGATAAAACCATGCTGCTCCACCTGTATGATCGACTGAGCGAACTGGGGGCGCGCTGGCTTGGCGCATTCACCACCATGCCGGATATGCAGGAAGTCCGCGCCTACATCGACGCCGGGCTGAAACTGTTAGAAGGTGAGCCGGAGAATGCCGACCTTGCCGCGTTCCTCACCTACCGCGCCTTCTGGTATATCCAGATGTACACGCTGGACGTGCCGGAACGCAGCGAATTTGCCGAACTGGCCCTGCAAAGCGCGCTAGAGGCTCAGCGTATCGCCGAAGCAATACAGAATGTCTTCGTTCAGTGGATCACGCTGGATGCCCTCGGCTTCATTTACCTGGAACAGCGCAGATATCAGGACGCGCACAGGATCGTCCATCGCCGCCTGCAACTGGTCGGCCAGATTCCCGATCAGCACCGCGAGGAGCTTTCCGACCTCTACTACAGCCTGGGCTGTGTCCACGAGTCCGTCAGCGATTATGCCTCGGCGGTCAAATGGTTTGGCGAAGCCTCGGCCATCGCGCAGACAATGGATAGCCCTGCCTTTCTGGTCTTCAACATGCTCGGTCGCATGCGCGCCTGGTACGAGTGGAACCGTTGGAACGAGGCACAGGAAGTGGCGCACAAAGTCCTGCGCACCATCGAGCAGTACCAGCTGGATGAGATGCGGCAACTGTGGGCGCTGGAAACGCTGGCCGTCGTGGCCTATCGCACCGGCAATCAGGAAGAAGGAGACCGCTATGCACAGCGTTTCAGGCATCTGCTTGAACAGCACCTGGAGCGCAGGGACGAAGGCGAAATCGAAGAACGCATTACCGCGAAAATGCATGCCATCTACCTGGCAAGCGAGGACTGGACACGTGCCGTCGCGGCCTATACCCTGAAATTGCAGCGCGGCGAACCTCTGCCCTCGCCGGAAGTTCTCGCCACCTTCGCCGAACTGAGCGTCATGACCGGCCAGGATGCCGCGGAGCTGGAAGCCCTGGTCGAGCGGGCGGTCAGCGTAGCAACAATGTCAGGGGCGCGCAAAATGCAGGCGGTCGCCCGGCGCGCGCGCGCGCGCCTGCGACTGGAACAGCGCCGCTGGGACGAGGCCGAACACGACCTGCGAGACGCCCTTGCCTGCTTTGAGGAACTTGACCTGCCCTGGGAGCAGGGGCGAACGCTCTACTGCCTCGGCCTGCTCTATCGCCGCCGCGCTGCAATCGCCCACATGACTGGTAGCACCGCCGAAGATGAGGGCCGCGCTCGCTACTACCTCGAACGCGCCCTCGGTTTCTTCGAGTCCCTGCACGCCGTCCACGACGCCGACCGCGCCCGCCTCAGTCAGAGCCAGCAGGCGCCCGTATAGTCTGCTCAGGAGAAAAATGATGCTCCATAAACCTCTTCCCTATGTCACGCTGTTTCGCATCGCCGGAATACTCTTTCTTCTCTTCGGCCTCTATCACGCCTACACCGTTGCCTCTCTGCTACTTGGAAGTGGAGAAAACATTCCCGGCACCATTATTGCCGTTCTCGGTCCCTTCGGCGGCGAATTCCCCTATGGCGCGCCCCTCATCTACATCGCCATTGGCCTTCTCTGCCTCGGCCTGAACACCGCAAAAGCAAAAATCGCCTACTGGAGCCTGCAACTTGCGCTCTGGCTCACCGGCCTCAACCTCTGGTACCAGCAACAGCGCGAGATTGATGTGCGCCTGCTGCCGCCGTTCGCTACCCCCACCACCTTCTGGCCCCAGATGGTGCTTACCCTGCTCGGCTCCCTCTTGCTGCTCGCGCTGTATATTCCGATCACACGGCTGCTCAAAAGGCTGTATGAGGGAGAAAAGGAATCTGATGCGCTTAGCAGGCGTTAGATGGATACGTCTCTGAACTTTCATCGGAGGTAAAAAATATTGCCAGTTCTGGCTACATCTGGCTACATAAAGTATAATTACCCTGGAAGGAGGCACTAGCTATGGCGCTGCCATCAGGCAAACCGGTGGTCTGCCCGGTCTTAATCGGTCGTGTCGCTGATCTACAGTCCCTGCGCTCGCTCATCGACCAGGCCAGAAGCGGCGCGGGGGGAACGATTCTGATCAGCGGTGAGGCAGGTATCGGCAAATCACGTATGGTTGCAGAGGTAAAAACCTACGCGGCGGCTCAGGGATTTCTCCTGTTGCAGGGGAATTGTTTCCCCGCCGACACGAGCTGCCCTTATGCTCCTCTGCTTGATCTCCTGCGCAGCCTTCATGCCTCTTCCCCGCCAGCGTCACTTCTTTCTTCCCTCGAAACGTTAGCCCGTGATATTTTCCCCTTGTTCCCTGAAATCGTTTCTGAGCGAACAATTCAACCTTCTGGCCTTGAGCCGGAACAGGAGAAACGCCGCCTTTTTGCCGTTCTCTCAACCTTTTTTATACGGCTTTCCACAGTTTCCCCTGTGCTGTTTGTTATTGAGGATGCCCATTGGAGTGACAGCACCAGCCTGGATTTCCTGCACTATCTGACGCGCCGTCTCACCTCCCATCCTGTTCTGCTTCTTGTCACCTATCGCCAGGAGGAAACCTTTCCGCTGTTAAATGGCTGGCTCGCGCAGCTTGACCGCGAACGCTTTGTCCATGAGATCAAGCTTCTGCGGCTCTCTCGTAGCGATGTTGATATCATGCTCTCAGCCATTTTCGATGAGCGACATACCGCTCTGGATATGCGCCGCTTCCTGCATGGTGAATTGCTGGATACCATGTATACCCTGACCGAGGGAAACCCTTTTTTCATCGAAGAAACGCTTGGTCTGCTGGTTGTCGAAGGCGATATTTTCTATACGCAGGGCTACTGGAACAGGCGCTCGCTCACGACTATGCGTATTCCACGCAGCGTACAGGAGGGCGTGCAGCGGCGAATAGAACGCCTGAGCGAGGAGGCTCGCCACGTCCTCACTCTGGCTGCTGTCGCCGGGCGGCATTTTGATTTTGCTTTGCTCCAGCAGCTCACCGGCTATGATGAGCTTCACCTGCTTCACATCATGAAAGAACTGGTTGCCGCGCAACTCGTGGTCGAAGAATCTGACGAGCGGTTCGCATTTCGCCACGCCCTGACCCGACGAGCCATTTATCTACAACTGCTGGCCCGCGAGCGCATCACGCTTCATCGCCTTATTGCTCAGACGCTGGAGCAATTGCCAACCGCCCTCGACGCTCATCTGGAGGACCTGGCCTCCCACTTCTATCAGGCCCACGAATGGCAGAAGGCGCTGGACTACACCCGGCGCGCCGGAGAGAAGGCCGTGCAACTCTATGCGCACCGCGCGGCTATCAACTACTTTACATGGGCGCTGGAAGCCGCTCAACACCTCTCTTCGCCGCCTTCTCCGCTCATTTACCGCGCTCGCGGGCAGGCTAATGAGATGCTCGGCGAGTTTGAACAGGCGCAGCACGACTACACACGGGCGATGGAGGCCGCCCGTGCTATGCACGATCTCGTCGGGGAATGGCAGAGTGCCATTGACCTCGGTTTCCTCTGGGCAACCCGTGACTATACACGCACGGAAATCTGGTTTCGCCAGGCGCTGATGCTGGCCGAATCGCTTAATGATCCCGCGCTCCACGCTCACAGCCTCAATCGTATCGGCAACTGGTATCTGAACGTGGAGCAGCCGCACGAAGCTTTGCGCCACCACCGCGAGGCCCTCGCGCTCTTTGAACAACTCCACGATACGCACGGCATCGCGGAGACACAGGACTTACTGGGCATGTCCAGCTACCTGGGCGGTGATTTGATCGGCGGCACCATCTATTACCGGCAAGCCATCACGCTCTTTGATGAACATGGCGATGGGGCAGGGCTGACATCCAGCCTGGCGACGATCACGCTGCGCGCTACAACCTATCAGACCGATATGCTGGCTTCCGCAGCGAGTTTGGCCGAGGTGTTGCCAGAGGCCGAATGGGCGGTCAAGATTGCTCGTGGCATTGGCCAGCGTTCAGCCGAAACCTATGCCCTCATGTTACTGGGGCTTTGCCTGGGATCACAGGGAGAATACTCCCGCGCTCTGGCTATAGATCAACAGGCTTTAGCGATTGCGGAAGAGATCGAGCATCGCCAATGGCAGGCGGCCATTCACACGGTGCTGGGCGGAGCATACAGCGGTTTGCTTGCCCTTCCACAGGCCCGTAGCTACTTCGAGCAGGCGCTGGCCCTTGCCCGGGAAACGCATTCACTCTTCTGGACTCACATCGCTACCGGCTATCTTGCCTCCGTATTTATCTTGCTGCACGACTACACGCGGGCAGAGACGCTGCTTCATAGTACATTCAACCCGGATATGCCTGCCCGGACGATGGGCCAGCATCTGATATGGGGTGCGGCCATAGAACTTGCGCTGGCGCAGGGTCATCCCCAACAGGCGCTGGATATCATCGATCGATTGATTCCATCTGGCATGCAGACTGGCGGAGAAAAACATGGCTTGCGCGTCCTCAAATTGCGTGCCGAGGCGCTGGCCGCATTGCAGCGCATAGCCGAAGCCGAAGCTGCACTGAAAGCAGCTCGCGCTCTTGCCAGAGAGCAGGGCGCGCGACCTATGCAATGGCGCGTAGAGGTCAGCCTGGGAAATCTCTATCGCTCGCAGGGCAGCAAGGAGGCTGAACAGGTTTATGCCGGGGCTCGATCACTCATTGAAGAACTGGCGGCCAATGTAACAGATGAGGCTTTACGAGAACATTTCCTGCAACAGGCGCTTGCCATGCTGCCTCACGCCGGTCTTTCCTCACCTGTCCGCCCTTCCGGAAAAGCCCCCGGTGGCCTGACCGAACGCGAACGGGAGGTTGTGGTATTAATTGCGCAGGGCAAATCCAATCAGGCTATCGCGGATACGCTGGTCATCACCAAACGCACTGTCGAGACGCATATTGGCAACATCATGTTCAAATCAGGCTGCTCCTCACGCACGCAGATCGCCGTGTGGGCTGTAGAGAACGGTCTGGTGAGCAAGGCTGAATCTTCTCCGTAGACAGTCTGTCAAGAATCTCCGTGTTTACCACGATGCTTTGCCAGCCCCTTCCGGCTACAATGAGAGTGTCAGCCGGGAAACGATTCCTGTGACTTTTCAGCAGAAAGGGTAGCATCATGAGCGAGCTGTATAACCGGGGTTCTCGTCAATTACAGGAGCAGTTCGATAGTCGGCGCATTGCTGATCGCCTCGATCAGCGCATAGTCCATAAGGCGCTTACTGAGGAGGACCGTGCATTTATTGAACGTAGCCCGATGTTCTTCTTAGCTACAGCTGATGGAGAAGGTCGCCCTGATTGCTCATATAAGGGGGGGATGCCTGGATTTGTGCGCGTACTTACCTCAACTACCTTAGCTTTTCCTGATTATGATGGCAATGGCATGTTCAAGAGCCTGGGGAATATGCTGGTGAATCCTCACGTTGGGATGCTCTTCATTGACTTTGAGCATCCTGGTCGCATGCGCATCAATGGGATGGCGACAGTCCATGCTGACGACCCGTTATTATCCGAGTATCCAGGGGCGCGGCTCATAGTTCGTGTCCAGGCCGAGCAAGTCTTCCCGAACTGTCCGCGTTACATCCATAAAATGCAGATCATCAAATACTCGGTATATACCCCCCGGCTCGACTACACGCCGCCAGAGCCTGAGTGGAAACAATTGGAAGAATTTCGCGATGCCTTACCGCATAGTGGATAGCCGCTCCAGCAGGAAATTGTATCGTCATGCAGGGCGGCCTGTTCCGTTCCTACGTGTGGTACGTTCTCATTTCTCCGTGTTTGCCACGATGGATTACCCGCCCTTTTCGCTTACACTAAGCACAGTTGAGGCATTCGATCAGAACGTATCATCTCGCGGAAAGGAGAAGAGAGCATGCAGACTTCTATCATCCAGCTTACCAGGCGAGAACGAGAAGTCCTCTGCCTGGTAGCATCAGGCCAGACCGATCGTAACATAGCGGGTACACTGACGATCAGCCAGCGCACCGTCAACCGGCACATGAGCAATATCTTTGTCAAGCTGGATGTACCCGGTCGCGCTGCTGCCGCCGCTTACGCCATCCGGCACGGTTTAATCTAACAACAGAAAGGATCATCTCATGAACGCAACAGACATTCTGAAGTACGGCCAGCTCACTGTCCTGCAAACCATCGAGGGCTTCTCTGAAAGCGCGTGGGAGACGCCCGGCGCGTGCGGCTACTGGTCCGTCAAGGACATCCTCGCCCACCTGGCCTCCTACGAACGAGTCCTGGTAGACATCCTGGCCTCATTCACCGCCGGTGGCCCGACACCGGCTCTGGACACCTTCATCGAACAGGGCGCGCAATTCAACGACAGCGAGGTAGACAGGCGCAAAGACAACAGCATCCAGGACGTGCTGGCAGAGTTCAACGACACCCACGCCCAGACCATGTCCCTCATCGTCGGCATTGCCCCCGAAAGGCTGCGCGAAGTCGGCACGCTTCCCTGGTACGGCACCCCCTACTCGCTCGACGATGTGATCGTCTACATGTACTACGGTCACAAACGCGAACATAGCGCCCAGATCGCCGCCTTCAGAGATGTCCTGAAGCAGCGTTAGCAGGTAACACGCCATAGTAAAACAGCCGTATTCTATGGTATCATTACTAATGATGGCACGGATACGGCTGTGCTGTCCGTTCACCTGCACCCAAAGGAGAGTGCTCGATGATCGCAAGCGACATTATGACCCGCAATGTGTGTACCATCCAGCCGGAGGCCAGCGCACAGCAGGCGGCGCAGCTTCTCGACCAGAAGCGCATCAGCGGCGCGCCCGTCGTCAATGCGCAGGGACAATTGATCGGCATGATCACGGAGGCCGATATTATCAGCAAGGTCAATCGTGAAGGACTGCGTGTGGCCGACATTATGACGCACGAATTGATCGTTGTCACAGAAGAAACCCCCGTAGGCGAAATTGCTCAGTTACTCACGGAGCGCAAGATCAAGCGTGTCCCTGTGGTCAGCGACGGCAAACTGGTTGGCATTGTCAGCCGGGCTGATATCGTACATGCTGTCGCTGAGGGCCACCTCATTATCCGTGCCTGGTAATCCGGGCGTTTGAGGCTATCCCCCCACCTCTCCTGAGGACTATCACCTGTAATGCGTTTTTATCTATGCCACGTGGGGAGCAGGGTCAGCATACTGCAAAGGGATGATCTTGCTCTCCCGGTTGTTTCCGCTTGCCATGTAATCTTTGAATTCTACGATGATTTTCAGGTAATCCTGCGCGACCGCCCTGTAATCAAACCGCTCGCGGGCATAGGCGCGAATCTCTTTGCGTAGCCCGGCATTCTTCTCAATCGCTCGCTGGATTGCTTCGGCCAGCCTGTCCGGGTCGCGTTCGTCATCGGGAATGATAGTGATAAACTCCTCATTGGTCAGGTTTGCGCTGGCCGATTCTGTCACCACGACGCTCAGACCTGCCGCCAGAGCCTCCAGCACCACCAGCGGCGCGGCCTCCGAGCGGCTATACAGCACCAGGCAACTGTAATCGGTCAGCTTCTGATAGACTTCTTCCTTGAGCCAGCTTCCGGCGTACCGGCACGTTGCGTTCTCGCGGAAATCCGGCTCCTCACCATCTCTGCGCGGCCCCACAAAGTCGATCTCGACCCGCCCTTGCAGCAGCTTTGCCAGCACCGCCTGCCGCTTGCGCGGCTCGATCTTGCCCAGACAGACCGCCTTCCCATTGCCGCTGCGCGCGACCCGAAACCGCTCCGTCTCCACGGCATTGCGCAACACCCTCAGGAAGCCCCGGTAGCCTCTGGTTATATAGAAGTCGCGAATCGGCTCTGACAGGGCGATATTAGCCGGGGCTTCCAGTACATCGGCCAGCGTAATATCGAATTCCGGCATATGCATGCCTCTGATATAGTTTGCCAGATTGCCCGCATGCACGGTCGTGCAGTAATCCATGCGCAGATGCTTATTAAACGGGAGGCAGAACGGCGCGTAGTGGCTATGCACAAAATCATAGCGCCCGCTGTGCAGGGAGCAGATGATTTCCTGATAAATGAAGCTGTTATAGATATCTACCGTGTGTCCCAGCGCCTCCAGGTGCTGCTTATAGTTCCAGATCAAAATTTCAACGGCCCCCCAGCCCTGTGGGGGAATCGGTGCGTGTCCACCGGCAACCAATGCTATTTTCATACTCACTCAATCACTTTTTCCTCAAACACTGAAAAAGAAGATGGTGATACGGGTAACGAACGAATGCTTGCGGAAAGCTCTGTCCTCTTC
Source organism: Chloroflexota bacterium (assembly GCA_902810755.1). Next base: position 26,937 of record CADDYT010000055.1, on the reverse strand, counting down.
TTATCCCATCAGGTCCGGCCACAGATCAGGTCAGGGGGTCGGTATCACAATGGATTATAATAAAAGTCCCCCGCTCGCGCAAAATCAACCATATGAAAAACGCTCATGCGGCTCACAGAGCCACATGAGCGATCGTATATAGTATGGCCACTTTTTGCGGGTGGCCTGGGGGTGTGGCCTGCCCGATGGCCTGCCGGGCGGTCGAATCCCTGATGGCCGGTCTGTGAGAATGATCGGCTGGTTGGCTCCTTACCCTCGCTTCTCGATTGGCACCCATTTGCGGTCGTAGGCGCCGTTATAGCCACTGGATGGGCGAATCAATTCATCTTCGGCGTACTGTTCCAGGATGTGGGCGATCCAGCCGCCGGCGCGGGAGATGCCGAAAATGGAGGAGAAGATCTTCGCGTCCAGCCCGACGCCGTGCAGAACCAGGGCGGTGTAGAACTCCACGTTGGTCTTCAGCGGGCGATCTGGCTTGTAGGCAGCCAGGGCCTTGAGGATGACATCTTCCACCGCGCGCGCATCCATGTAGAGCTGCATATCCCCGGCTTCCTGATAGAGCTTCTCGGCGGCTGCCCCCAGCACGTCGGCGCGCGGGTCGCGGGTGCGGTAGACGCGGTGGCCAAAGCCCATCAGGCGTTCGTGCGCGGCCAGCTTACCGTTCACCCACTCGGCGGCCACATCCTCGATTTTGCGCCCGGTTCTGGCCGAGGTCTCGCGGATCTCAAACACCATGTCCATCGCCGGGCCGGGCGCGCCTCCATGCAGCGGCCCCTTCAGGGAACCGATGGCTCCAACCACCGCCGAATACATGTCCGAGCGCGTACTCGCAATCACGCGGGCCGTGAAGGTCGAGTTATTCATGCCATGATCGATCACCGTGTTGAGATATGTTTCCAGACCGCGAACCGACCCTTCATGCGCTTCTTCACCCTGGAGCATATAGAGGAAATTTGCCGCGTGGCCCAGCGTGGGGTGCGGCGCGATTGGCTCCTGCCCGTGAATCAGGCGCCAGTAGGCGGCGACGATGGTGGGCATGGGCGCCAGAATCCTGACGCCGCGCCGCAGATTGGCCGCCGTCGACATATCGTCCATCTCCGGGTCGTTCAGGCTAAGCGTGTCGGTTCCCATGCGCAGCGCATCCATCATCGGCGCCTGCTTTTTCGCCGCCGCGCGCAGCACCGTCATCGTCGTTTCAGAGATGGCGCGATGCTCTCTGAAGCTCTCTCGAAACGCATCCAGCTCCGCCCGGTTCGGCAGGCGGTCATACCAGAGAAGATAGACCTCCTCTTCATACGTCGCATTGGGGGCAAGTTCTTCGAGCGGGAAACCAGCTATCGTCAGTTTACCTGCCAGTCCGTCAATCGTTGACAATCGAGTCTCGTTCACGACTACATCACGTAGTCCATGCGCTATCTGAGCCATACCGTCTCCTTGTTTGCGTCCATGTTCGATATCCAGGGGGTTGTCTTGCTCCAATCCGGGGACCTCGATGGACTGTGTTCTCTTCAGGCTCGCCTCCACTGCTTTGTGAAGGTTACCAGTAAACTGATGTATGTTTCTATACTATAGCATAGCACGTCGGCTTCCCGCTCATCAAGTTTTTTTCAAATACTGAAGTATCAAATCGGTCACAAATATCGCCGGGCAACTTCCGAAGCGGAGAAACGTAGTACCTTCGGACGAATTTCGTGAAAGAGGGAAACGGGGACGTGGAATCAATCAGGGCAATAGGCTATAATGTGCAGAGTAATAGCGAAAACTTATTCCGCTTTGCCGATTGAGGTAGAGAGAATAACGACGAGGTCAAAATTGAAACGCTCACACCTGGCGCGAGAAATCATCGAGACTATCGCGCTTACATTGATTATCTTCCTGGTGATTCGGTTTGCCATCCAGAGCTACCAGGTGCAAGGCCCCAGTATGCAGCCGGGGCTGTTTACCGACGAATATGTGATCGTCAACAAGGTGGCGTACCTGTTTCACGCGCCTGAGCGCGGCGATGTCATCGTCTTTCACTATCCGCTGGATACGAACGAAGACTTCATCAAGCGCGTCATTGGCCTGCCGGGTGATACCATCAAGGTTGACAGCAGCCATGTCTGGGTAGATGGGACGCTGCTCAAAGAACCCTATATCTCCGCGCCCGCCAACCCGCAGGCGCAGACCTGGCATGTGCCGCCCAACGAATACTTCGTCCTGGGCGATAATCGACCGGTCAGCGATGACTCGCGTGACTGGGGCTTCGTTCCCAACTACGATATTGTGGGGAAGGCCGTCTTTGTCTACTGGCCGCTTAAAAACTGGGAACTGATCAACACCTATCCAACCGTCTATGCCGCCGTAAAAGTCACACACAGAAATTGAGGAGTAGTTATGATGCAAGATTCGGAACAGGAATATCCGCTGCGCCCGCGTTCAGATACGGGCAAGCAACGTCCCGTTGATGACGAATTGCTGGAAGAAGAGCGGCGCCCGCCCACAGCCCCCTTGCCGCGCCCGCGCCCGCTGCCGCGAGCCGTGCAGGAAACGCGCCTGCCGCATCATCGCCTGCGTACCGCCATACTCGCGGGCGTCATCGCCGGTATCCTCTGCATTATCCAGAGCATCATCATCACCTTTGCCAACGCCTCCACCTACGTAGCGTTTGAGAAGGCGACGCAGGCGGCGGTGAAAAATGCCCTGGCCTTCACTATCTTCGGCATTGGTCTGCTCACCTTCTTCATCAGTATGGTCATCGTTCTGATAGCCGGTTTCATCGTTGGCAAAGCCGCCGTCAAACGCTCCTACGGCTTCCTGACGGGGTTTATCGCCGGTTTATTAGACTACGCTCTCGGCTTCCTCATTCAGTTCATTCCCAATTATCCCGGCACGGCGGGAGCAAACGGCAGCGTCAGCGGCACCGCTCCCCTCGTCGGCGGCATTTTCATCTCCATCGTCTTTCTGCTTATCTGGGGTATCGTCGGGGGACTCGTCTCGCTCCTGGGAGCCTGGCTTGCTACCCGCAGACACCCGTATTATACGCAAGATTCTGTAGAGGGATGAGTGTGCTATTCAGGATACTCATTCACCGGCTCCGTGGCCGGGCCGAAGGCCGGAGAGTGGGTGCGTACCTCCGTCTCCTGTGATGCCGCAGTATTGCCGAGTTGATTGATCGGTTGTATGCGCGGCGCGATGGCGAGATTGTTGCCGAGTTGTTGCAGCAGGCCCTCCATGCCGCCGCCCGGCACGGCCTGCATCTTCATCTCCGCCACCTTGCCATCGTTCAGCGCAAACTCCACCGGCACCTGCGGCAGCCCGATGGCCTGCCCTGTCTCCTGAATAGTTGGGATGCCAAACTGTGGAAAGGCCAGGTCTCTCGTATGGGTCGCGGCGATCTGAATCAGCCCTGTTACTGTATCACCGTGCGCGCACAGGTCGCTCAGGTTGTAGGAAAAGTCCGGCATGCCTGCATCCAGCTGTGCCTGCAATGTCAGAAATGCCCCCCTGTCCAGCGGCTGCGGCATCCAGCCCACCAGTTTGAAATCAGTCGTCATATAGTGTGCCGCCATATCGATGGCTCCCGATTGCAGCGCCGTGATAAACGTCTTCACAATCTCTTTCGCATTCATGATGATTCCTCCTCAAATAGCTTCTCATATTCTACACGTTTGAATATGCGGGAATATGACATGAAGGGCCGCGCGTGTACAACGAACGTACACGCGCGGCCCTTCATGTCATATTCCCGCGTGGTTTGCAGGCGTTTGAAAGCTGCTTATTCCGCCACTGTGACCGATTCGATGACATCGCCCTGGCGGATGTTGCGCACAACGTTCATGCCGGAGGTGACATCGCCGAAGATGGTGTAGTTGGGCGGGAGGCCGGGCTGGTCTTCCAGGCAGATGAAGAACTGACTGCCGTTGGTGTTCGGCCCGGCGTTCGCCATGGCGACCGTTCCCGCTTTGTACGGGCGGCGGACCGGCTCATCATTGAACCTGTAGCCGGGGCCGCCTCTGCCGGTGCCGGTCGGGTCGCCGCCCTGAATAACGAACCCCGGCACGACGCGGTGGAAGGTCACGCCATCATAAAAGCCATCACGGGCCAGCGTCACGAAGTTGTTGACCGTCTGCGGAGCCTCAGCCGGGTTCAGTTCCAGATTGATGTCTCCCTTGTTCGTCTTGATGACCGCGTGATATTTCTGATTCGTGTTGATTTGCATTGTCGGCGGGGCGCTATACTGCTTTGCTGCCATGAAACAATCCTTTCTGTTACGCTTACATGCAATTACGGGGCCTGCACCACGATCAGGTGGTTGATGACATCCGGCTTGATGTTTTTCGAGGATGCGGTGTCGTCAGGACCCTGGATTTTCAATGCCACATCCATTCCCTTAACAACATGCCCAAACAGATTATACGACTTTGTCAACTTCGAGGTGTCGTTGCCGGTGCAGATGAAGAACTGGCTGCCATTCGTGTTCGGCCCGGAATTTGCCATTGCCACGCAGCCCTCTGTGTAGTTGCCCTTCACCGGCTCATCATTGAACCTGTAGCCGGGGTTCCCGTCGGGCTTGCCGGTAGGAGAACCTGCCTGAATGATGAAACCGGGAACCACGCGGTGGAAGACAATGCCATCATAGAAGTGATGCTGCGCCAGAAAGACAAAATTATTGACCGTTTCTGGCGCGATTGAAGGGTCTAGCTCCAGCACAATCAGACCGCGATTCGTATTGATGCCGGCGCAGTACACCCTGTTTGTGTCGATGGTCATGGCCGGGGCCTGCTTGTAGGTGTGCTGTATCTGCTTGAACTGGGCAGCAGTCGGGGCGGCTGCCGTATCGGTGATTTCTTTTAAGATACTGCTGTTCAGGCATGGTGAGACTGCAGCGGCCTTTGGCTTTGCCGGTGGCACTTTGAACGGCCCCAGGTGATTGCGATACGCATAAACCGTTCCGCTGGCCAGGGCCACAAGCAGCAACGCCACAAAAAACGTGGCCCAGGGATAGCGTGCAATGCCACGAGCAGGCGGCCTGTAGCCCGGCGCGCGTCGCCGCTTCCCATTGTCTTTGACCTTCAGTTCTGGTAGCTCAGTAGCGTGAGCCTTCGCAATCCTTGCAGCGCGCTTCGTCGCTTCGCGTTTCGTCGTTTTTGGCATGGAAGCTTGTGATGACTCCTTCTTATCAAGAATAAGCAAAACCTCTTCGTGCTATAATACCTGTCCGCTTCCATCTGGTCAAGTCCTGAGCAGCAAAAAGTTGCCCTGCTTTTGCCATCCCGGCGTATTCTCTTCTGGACTGTCAATCGTGTTTATGAGTGGCTATGGCTCATTGATCTGATCTGTGTGCAGGTCTTTACTGTTTGCCCTGCCTTGCTGGTCCTTGTCTTCATCGAATCCAGAGAGGGTGTCGCGTTCGAGGTAGTAGCTGGCGGTGAGAGCAATGCCGACGGCCAGTGGGATGAGGCCGGGCAGGAGCCAGGGGCCGAAGTGCAGAGGAATGGCATTGAAGGATGGCGGCAGAATGAAGCCGATGGGGTAGAGGCCGACGGTGAGGGCGAGGCCGACCATCGTGATGATCAGGCCTGCACGCAGAATGCCCCGGCTGCGTCGCTGCTTTTCCAGCAGGCGCGGATTCAGGCCAGAGGAAATCATAGCCATACGTTCGCGGTGCTGCAGGTAGCGCAGCAGCACCATAAAGCTGAAGAAAAAGGCTAAGGCAATAAGCCAGCTCAGCAGTATCGATAGGAATTCTGAAGACATACTTTGTACCTCGTTATTGCAACCAGTCAATTGTATGATATGATACCGCTAAGAGTAAAGACGTTTCATCGTGGGGGAAATGAAACATTTTTTACCGACACGGACTCTAATAAGAATATGGGAGAGCATGTTTTGCAAACGCCACAGAGTTTAGGCTTACCGCTATCCAGCGCGATAGCGTCCTGTACAGAGCAGGATGATGTATTGCTGGTCGCGGCCAGCAAACGGGGAGACCAGGAAGCCTTTGCTTTGCTGGTGCAACGCTACCAGCGTCGTGTTTTTAATCTCGTCTTTGGCATGCTGCAACAGTATGAAGAGGCCAGCGAGATTACGCAGGAGGCGTTTCTGGCCGCGTGGCAGGGCCTGCCTGCATTTCGCGGAGAGGCGCGCTTCTCCACGTGGCTGCATCGCATCGCCTACAACTGCGCCCTCAAGCAACTGGAGCAGCGGCGGCGAGATCGGGCGTTGCAGGCGGCGATGGAGGCGAAACAGGTCGTTGATGACGGCGGCGAGAGACATGCAGACGCTATTATGGAGACGCATGCCCGCCAGGCGCTGGTGCAGGAGCAGCTTTCCTGCCTGCCCGCGAAATACCGCATTGTCCTGATTCTGCGCCATCTGCAGGAGATGACCTATGAAGAGATGGCAGAAATTCTGACAATGCCCATTGGCACCATTAAGACTCACCTCTTCCGGGCGCGCAATTTGCTCAAAGAACGCCTGGAAGCCATTGATCGAGAACTCGCTGCCAGAACGAGAGGTTGTTAGTGCGCTGTTCTGAGGCTGCTCGCAAGCTACATCTGTATATAGATAATCGGCTCTCCCTGAAAGAAGTTTCCGCGCTGGAAGCTCACCTTGCCGCCTGTGTTGATTGCCGTGAGGAACTTTTCCTGCTGGAAGAAGCTATCCGTTCGGTGCGCTCGTTCAGGCTCGTGGCTGAACCAGAAGACCTGACGGAGCGTGTCATGGCCCGTGTGGCCCTCACGCCGCAGCGCGCCATGCCCGATTTCTCTCCTCTGCGCCCCTCGTTGCCGGAACTGCTCGTCGTCGTCGTGCTGGCAACCATTGCCACACTCGGCGTCATCCTGGCCCAGCCCTCAATACGAGCCGTTCTCCCCATCGCCAATGGACACGATGCGCTCTCGCTCTTTTTCCTCAATTCCCTGCACCAACTGCTTTCTTACGGCATGAGCGCGCTCATTCTTGCCCTCTGGGTTCTTGGCACCCTGCTCGGCATCTTCATCACCCTGCTCCTCGTCGGCGACGAAGTACGCGCTCAATGGTTCAAAGCCATGCTGGACCGCCTGCCCGTGCGCTAAATGAATCCGAGCAGGCCGGCCAGCGTCCCAGGCCACCCGGTGTCGGGTGATTGCGTTCTCATTTGCTTTCTCGCTTTGCGTGCTTTGCTGCCTGATCGTCGCTGGCCCTGTGATAGCACACTGTGCTATGATTGTCACGTGAAGATCGTCTGGAGACGCCATTGATGAGGTACTGGCTATGGAGATTGCTGGCAAGAGCCGACTGGGAAGCAAGCTGATGGGGCTGTTTTTGCTCAGTCACCCGCTGCCGGTGCTGTTGCATATCCTTGGGGTCAGCGTGTTTGCGCTGCTTGCGGCGTGGCCGCTTTTTCCGTGGGGAACCATTGCCCTTGTCATCGGCGCGCACGCGGCCATGCAGGTTTCCATCGCCATGATAAACGACTACTGCGACCGCGCACTGGACGCGGCGAGCAGGCCGGAGAAGCCCATTGTGCGCGGGCTGGTGACGCCGGGTGAGGCGCTGGTCGCGGGCATTGTGATGATGCTGGTAATGCTCCTGCTGCTGCTGCCGCTCAACCGGCTGGCGCTGGCGATCTCCCTCTGCTACCTTGCGCTGGCCCAGGCATACAATCTGGGGCTGAAATCGACGCCTTTGAGCGGCCTGCTCTTTGCGCTGGCGATGCCGCTCATCCCCGCCTATGCCTTCGCGGGCCTCGGACGGGTGCTGCCGGTCATCTTCTGGCTCATCCCCGTCGGCTTTTTGCTCGGCATCACCCTCAATCTGGCAAACGCCCTGCGCGACCTGGAAGAGGATGCCGCGCATGGCGCGAGGACGCTGGCGGTGACCCTGGGCGTCAAAGGCTCGTTCGCCGTCAGCGAGCTATTCCTGCTGCTGAGCGCGCTGCTGGCCGCCATACTGACCTTCACGCGACTGGTACCGGCGCAGCCCTGGATCGTCGGCTCTGTCGTTCTGCTCTCCCTTCTGTCGCTTATCGTCTGCTTGCTCTTTTTTGGCCCGCAGCGGCCCGCCAGGACACGCAAACTCTATTTTTACCTGATCGCGCTCACCAGTATCGTCCTGGCCGGTGGCTGGCTGCTAGGAGTAATAATCTGATGCCCCTGCACCTGAACCTGCTGGAACGCATTCTCACCAGCCTGAATCTGCTGCCCACTCCGCTTTTCGATACGCCGCTTGCCCCCGGCATGGCGAAAGTCCTGGTGACAGCCTGCCAGCTGGACGTTTTCGATACGCTCAGCAAAGGCCCGCTTTCGCTGGAAACGCTGGCGCAGCAACTCGACTGCCACCCGCAGGGCCTGCAATTGCTGATGCAGTTGCTGGTTTCCGCCGGTTATGTGCGCCTGCGCCACCATCGCTACAGCAATAGCCCTGTTGCGCGGCGCTGGCTCACAGCTGACTCCCCGTTCAATGTCGCCCCCTATATTGTTCACAGTCCAGATATCGTGGTGATCTGGGATCATCTGCCGGAAGTGGTGCGCACGAACAAACAGGCGATGCGCATGCCCTACGAAGAAGACGCCTTGTCGCCAGAGATGCAGGCAGCCCTGCAACGCCACTATGCCGGGCTGGCTGCTCTTGCCATGACGCTGGGCCGCGAGATAGTCACCTGCGTGCGGCTGCCACAGGGAGCGACGCACCTGCTCGACGTCGGCGGCTCTCACGCAGCCTACAGTGTCCTCTTTTGCCGCAAATATCCATCATTGCATGCCACCGTCATAGATATCCAGCCGGGCATCGAGGCAGGCAAACGTACCTCACAGCAGGAGGGCATGACAGATCGCCTCAGCTTCCTCTGCGCGGACATCGTGCGCGAAGATTTCGCTACTCCGCTCGCCGAGCAGTTTGACGCCGCCCTCTATTTCCACATCGCCCACCTGCTCCCGCCCGCAACCAATGCCGCTCTGCTCACAAAAGTAGCGCAAACCCTCAAACCAGGCGGCCTGCTCATCTTCGTCGATCAGGTGACCGACCAGACCCATCACTCCCGCCTCGCCTCGCTCATGGTCCAGTTCATGGCCCTCACCATGACTACCATCGGCGGCACCTGCTACCCTTTCCCAACCGTGAAAAACTGGCTAGAGCAGGCCGGAATGACGCAGATACGCAAACGCCGCCTGCTTACGCCGGGTGCGACACTGATTACAGCACGGAAGAGCCACTAGAGGAGTACGATTGTATCGCCATCGTTGAGGCAACTCTTAGTCACTGCTGCACGCGGGAAAATCGCTGCGCGGATGGCTCCTTCAGGTAGCGCGCAATCGTTGCGTCGATGAACTGCGCCGCCGACGGGTGCTGTTCTTTTTCGGAACTGGAGACGGACGAGGATGAGGAGGAGCGGTTGATACTCTTCTCTCTTCCCGACTGCAACCCCTTGCCAGAAGAAGTGGTTGAGCGTGATGAATTGCAGCAGCGTTTGCTGCGGGCAATCGACGCTTTACCACCTCATTATCGCTCCGTCGTGCAACTCCGCTATATCGCGCAGTTGAGCTTATCCGAAATTGCGCAGCGGTTGAACTTGCCCATCGGCACGGTCAAAACTCAGTTCTTGCGGGCAAAGCCCCTCTTGCGCACTGCATTCGCAGAAAGTTCTGACGATTCCGGGGTATGGAACGAGTTGGTGGTTTCAAGATAGGATTCTCTTCTCAAGGATGTTGCCTGGAAGGTTTCAACAGGTAGAAAACATGCCGCAGAAGGAGGAAGGAGGTTTTCTCATGGTGCGCAACCTCTACCGCTTTTACCTGTATGCTGTCTGCCTGGCTCTGCTGGTGTTCGTAACCGTTGCGCTGGGACACCTGCTCCAGGTCGTCCTGGCTTTCACCCCATTGAGAGGTTCTTCTGCCAGCGAGCCGGGGAGCGCGGAAACCGTACAGGCCATCGTGTTTTTCGTGATTTCCTGGCTCATTGCCGCGGCGTTGGGCGGCTTCCACTACCGGCTGATTCGGCGCGATATCAAAGACGACCCGGTTGCTGGCGGCAGCGCCATTCGGGCCTTTTTCTTAAATATCGCCGAAGGCATCGCCGTGGTGGTGGCCGTTGCCCTCTCCGCTGTTACGGTAATCCCGTCTCTGGGTCAGGCATACACGGGTGATATCACCTCGCTGACGGCCGCTTCGCTTGCTCTGCTCGGTTTGGCCGCAACGCTGGAGTGGGAGCGAAGGCGTATTCCCGCCGGTTCGGCAACGGCCCGACTCTTCGAGCATCTGCACCTTTATGGGGCGCAATTGCTCCTGCTCCTGCTCCTGGCACTCTCCTGGATGGGAACTGCCCATCAGCTGGTCGATGCGCTGGTTGCTGGAGGTCGGGGGATGATCTCGGTAGGCGGCCCGGCTCCCTGCGGCGGCTTCACCGCCTGCCAGGGTCCTAATTTGCTCAGCCTGACAGTGGCGCTGCTCTGGATCGCTCTGTTCTGGATCGGCTATGGTCTGCTGGCCCGCAAGGACGTTCCCTCGCTCTTTCGCCAGATGTTGCACTACGCCAGCCTGGCTTCTGGTTTCGGCCTCATCCTTTACGGATGCGAACGCGGTATCGAGCTACTCATGCGGGCGCTGTTCGGCGTCCCGGTCTCGCTGCTCGACGTGGTAAGCCCGTCTGGCAGCTATGATTTCGTTTCCCCGCTCCTGCTGGGCATGCTGGTCACGGGTGTCTACAGCCTCTGGCTGGCTCTGACTGGCCGAAAAGAGCCGCAGGGACAGGTAAGGACACGGCTGATCGGAGAAGCCATTGCCGCCTCTCTGCTGGCGGGAGTCTTCTGGTGGGGAATTGGTCTGGCCCTCTTCTCTCTGCTGCAAGGTATCGCAGGCGTCCAGGTGGCCGCTGCAGATTGGGCTGCAGCCAGCGCCCTGGTCATAACCGGGGCAAGTTACACCGCCTTCGAGTGGCTCTTGCGCAGGCGAAGTATCCATGAGCCGACAGTTGCTGCGGCCCCCCGGCGCGGTATGGTGCTGGCCTTGCTCGGCGCGGGCGTACTGGCCGCAGCCGTTGGCCTGGCCCTCGCTCTCTACTCACTGGCAACCTTCTTTCTCGGTTCGCCGATCAATGACTGGGGCCATCTCACGCGCATGGGCTTTTCTGCCAGCGTTGTCGGGGTACTTGTGGCCGCTTTTTACCTCTGGCGTCTGAGGGATGAGAAACTTGCGCTCACCGCTGTTAGCCAACCAGCCTCGCAAGCGATGACTCCTCCTGCTGCCGCGACAGCTTCTGCTTCTGTACCCACGCCACCCGAAGCGGCAGAAGGATCACCTTCCATCGAGGCCATTCTGGATGATTTGCTGGCGGGCAAAATCAGCCGCGACGAAGCGGCTAGCCAGCTTCACCAGCTCTTCCGTCTTCAGGCAGCGCCTTCATAGAGGAGCAGGCTTGTTCATCGGCGAGGTGATACTACTAGCAACGGGAAATGTGAGACGGCTGTTAGATGAAAAGACTCTGCTTCTCCACCCCCGATTTTTCTCCGGGGGCAGTATGAAACTGTGACGATCACGTGTGCTGAAGGCAGCAAATGTGACCGGCCTGAGAAGTTCATGCTTTATGCTTCAGGGTGGAGAGGTATGCCTGTACCAGGGCTAGCCGCCACAGGGATTCTGTCTGGCGAAATTTCACTCTGGAGGAAAGCTATGAAAAAGAGCATAAGGAGCGCGCTACTGGCGGTGTTCCTTTGGCCACAGGCGGGCATCACCAAAGGGGAGATTCTGACGGCACCCACGTACTTTTTAGTGTGCCTGTTGCCGCCCGGCGATGTTAACGAGACGCTCCAGGAGTGAGCGCAATTCGTTCATGTTCTCAGAACCGAGGGAAATAGCCCATTCGCCCTCGATGCTCTCGATAATTTCTCTACCTACCTCTGCTGCCTGCTGCCCCCGTTCGGTCAGGCGCACGATTCTGGCTCGCCCGTCAATCGGGTCAGGTACGCGCTCCACGTAGCCTCGTTCTTCCAGGGTAGTTACCAGATAATTGACTAACTGCTTCGTCAATTGCGCCCTTCTGGCGAGTTCGCTCAATCGAATCCCTTGCCTGTCAACGTGAGCAAACACAATGGTATACGTTACGGGGAGATCCGGGTACCCCCTGGCTGCCAGCTGCGTGTGTAGTTCGGTTACCAGTGCCTGGAATGGAATACGCAACAACTGTGCGAAATTGAGCTGCCCTACCGTCCGTTTGTACTCCATGATATTTTCCTCATGCTCTTGACAGATTAGTACAAATATTGTACTATCTTATTTAGTACAAATATTGTACCAGATATGTGTTGAAACAGCAAGGAGAAAACGAGCATGAGCATCGAGCAAAACAAGTCCATTGCCCGCCAGTTCTTCGAGGACGCCTACAATACTGGCAACGTCGATCTCCTGGAGCAACTACTTGCTCCTACTTACGTCGATGAGAAGGCTCCTCCAGGCACGCCGAGCGGCCCGCAGGGCATTGCAGAGGTCATTACCATGTTCCGCAGGGCCTTCCCTGACCTTCGTTTTACAATTGAAGACCAGATAGCTGAGGGTGACAGGGTCGCCACCCGTTACACATTTCGTGGGACACAGCGAGGCGAGTTGATGGGTATTCCACCCACAGGGAAACAGGTGAGCATCGGTGGCATCAGCATTTATCGCATCGCTGATGGTAAGATGCAGCAGGCCTGGATCGAATACGACATGTTGGGTTTGCTCCAGCAACTCGGTGTTGTCCCACCTGCGGGACAGACCGCTTAGCTGTGCATGCAAATTGTGGGTTTCTCACTCTTGCTTTCAGGCAGTGAAACCGGTTGTGGAGAAGAAGTTTGTGCTGCAAACTTCACTTGAGTGTTGCTACACCGTTGCTACATTTCGGGCGGTTTGGTGGCCGGGGAGAGAAGAGAGCAACCACATAAAACGAGGCAGGAAGCCAATCTAGAGAGATGCTTCCTGCCGTTGTTGCAGTCGGGGCGAGAGGATTTGAACCTCCGACCACCACAGTGGAATAGAATGCCAGCGCGTTGCCTTATGAGTTCGTCCCTTTCGGGATGCCCTTCTAATAAGGTACGTTTCCAGCAAGCCTTCCCCAAACCGGACAGGCGGCTTTCACCGCATCCGGCTTTCCGAGGGTAACGGCTTTCGCCCTAAGCCACCTCAGACACCAAGAGTAAGACAACCTGGCCCATTCCGCCTAGTTGCGTCTTGGGAGTGTCTTACTCTTGACCTCAACCTTAGTATAAGGGAGTTCTTCGGACTCTTCTAACCTTAACGCCTTTCGGCGGCCTGTATTCAGTTGTCCGGGTATTCCGTCCCGTTAGTTGTTTCGTTCGCCGGTTTGTCTCTTTGTACTTCGCCTCTTGTGCTGTCGGTTCTTCCTGACAGTTCCCGCTACGTGGGTTCTGTCCGTTCGCCCGACTCCTTCGGGTGGTTGTTCGTGTAACCTTCGCATCGCTAGCTCTCTCGCTCGTTCGCGTCCTTCCAGCTTTGCAATATGATCTAGGTCGTCACGTTCCTCTCTTATGAGGTCGTATAGCCTTCGTTCGAGTTTGAATTTCCTGTCCAGAACGTTCCAGTAATATCTCTCGAATTCCTGTTGGTTTGGGTCAGGTGCCTCACCTGATCGACGCTTTATCTCTGTTCTCTCGCCGTAGTAGTGTTTTCGGCTTTCCAACCCATCTGCGAGTTGTTCTAGCTGTTCTTCTACCTCTGCGAGCAGAGTGTTTAGCCATTCGGCTTCTTCGTCTCTCCGGTTTTGGTCAATCTCGAACTGTCGCCTGACTGATTCCAGATCATCCTGGTTCACGTCTTACGTCCCTACGGAACTTTTACCCCGATGGAGTTGCCTTCGTTGGTTGGCCTCTTCGTCTTGGGTCATAGGCTAAGTCCTTAAGTGACATTCCGTCGTACTGCCCGCTGTGTATTTGCTTGTGACACCTGACGCATACCGGAATTTGTTTTCTATTTAGCGCGATCATGACTCGTATAAAGCCCTTTTCGTGCTTTTCGTCCATCTTCCGTATGTGTCTTACATGATGCATCTGCACCATGTCGGGGTCGTCGCATATACAACATGGTAATCCTAGCTTGGAACGAGTTCGCATTCTTAAATTCATTTGCACTATGTCCACTTTGGCAATTTGGGTGAACCCATCTCGCCTTGATGTCCAATCGTGGTTCTGATAAAATGCGAGTTCTTTTTCCTTGCCTTTGCGCCACGTCCGTATTTTGATCTCTCCGCCATTTATGACTTTGGCTATTTTGCTTTTACGCTTTCCTGCCAATGTCTTAGCGAGAGAGTATTTCAGGATGTACTGTATTCTTTGTACCCTTGCCCAGTTGTCTACTGGCCTGTAGTATTGTTGTATTCCTCTGTTGATAGAGGAGTACAGCATTACTATTTGGTCTTCATCCAACAGTTGCCAGGGCGCTCGGTGGATGGGCTTGCCTTTCTCGTCACAGAACCCCTTAGTTTTGAGCCTTGCTATTAGCTCGTCTATCGGGGCTTTCAGGACTATTTCACTTCCGGTTGATCTCCGCTTAAAGCGTTTCCCTGAACCGTTCGTTGTGAACGCCTGTTTCTGTTCCTTACTGGTTCGCCCTAGCCGAATTCTGTACCCTAAGAATTTCGCTTCTTGGGTTCTGGCGTTCGTTATGACTGTCTTCTTTTCGCTGAGCGTTAGCTTGAGTTCGGTTCTTAAAAAGTCCCTGACTCTCTGCTTTATTTGCTCCGCTAAGTGGTGAGAACCTGTCACTCCTATTAGCCAGTCGTCGGCGTACCGTATGTACTTAATCCTGACAAAATTCGGGTCTTTGGTATCCATTGACGGTAGCTTTCGCATCCGAATTCCCAACTCTCGGTACGCCCTGGATCGGGTCTTACCCTGTTTCGCCAGGTAGAGTCTCCTATCTTGGAGTCTCTTGTACTCTAAATTGTGTCTTCGTTTTTCGCCTTTCTCTAGCTCTCTTTGCATCTGCTCAACGAATTCGTCGAGCTTATGTAAGTAGATGTTTGCCAGGATTGGCGAAACTATCCCGCCTTGCGGCGTTCCTGCTAGGCTGTCTTTTCGTACTTCGTCCAGGTCTTGGTATCCAGCCTTTAAGATTTTTCGGATGAGGTTTATGAAACGCTCGTCCTCAATCTTTTCTCTGATGATGTTGACCAGTGTTTCGTGATCTATGTCATCAAAGCAGTTCTGGATGTCTCCCTCTACGAACCACGTTACGCCTGTCCACCGTCGTTGGATGTCCTGTAGTGCGCTATGGCAGGATTTTTCTCTCCGAAACCCATGACTTGTATCCTTGAAGTAGCTCCCGTGAGGGCTATCATAGATAGCCTCAAGGATGAGCCGTACAACCTCTTGGACTACCTTGTCCCTGGTGCATGGAATTCCGAGTTTCCTCATCTTCCCGTTGCTCTTTGGGATGTAGGTTCGTCTGACGGGTTTGCATTGGTATTTCTCCGTCCGCATCTCTTGGACTAATCTGTTGATTTCGTCCATTGAGAACCCGTCTAGGGTTTCTTTGTCCGTTCCAGGTGTCATATTTCCTGGTTCGGATTTAATCCTTTCATACGCCAGGATGTACATGTCCGGGCTGAACATCAGCCTGTAGAGACTTCGGTTAACCCACCCGCTTCTGGCGTTTAGCTGGCGGATAACCTCTAGTCTCTTAATGGCCTTTTGGTTGCCCGCCACTTCTGCCGTCTGCATGTGGCTTCTCCTTATTCTCTTGTTGCCGATGTCCGTTTAACTAGTCCAACTACCTCCCTTACTGTCTAGGGTGGTTTAGCCACTTCCCCATCTTCCGCCTTAACGCTACCTCCGTAGCAGCTTGGATGGTTGGTGGAATACCCTCTTACGGCCCTTCCCCCTATCCTGGGCATTACCCCAGGCATTTGAGTGCTGCGCTTAGCACTCTAGGTACTATGGCCGTTCCGTCACCATGAGCCTCTCGGCTTTTAGGTGATCTCTGGGTTACAAGTCACCCGCTTGCGTCGCATTTAGGTTCTCCGTTCGTCGTTTCCTCTTCATTAGAGGCTGCTGCGGTAGGATGCCTTACGGTGCATTGGGGTTGTTTACACCGTACTACCGCACAGGTCGAATAGTACCATCAAGACCTGGGTCCCACATTTGACCGCTCGACTAGAGTTTAAGCAATCCAGCCTTAACCATGTGCGACTTAGCTCGCTGGACATAGGGCTAGGGTTTGAGACTTACCCTATTCCAACTTTCCTAGCATGCTGTTGTCCCTTAAGCCTTTCGGCATCCGGTAAGCTAGGTGCTTTATTCACGTCAGCATCAGTGATGCCGCGATTCAACGCGGCTGCGAGTAACAAGCCTCTCCAGACGCCCACCCCATTGTGGTGCGCTACCGGGCTGCGCTACGCCCCGCCCTTAAGATGCAAACAGTATAGCAGAATTGACGCCCATAGTC
The DNA here is from genome assembly GCA_902810755.1 of Chloroflexota bacterium. The sequence continues at coordinate 10,546 of CADDYT010000055.1, read as the reverse complement.
AAGTCTCGTGGGCGTGAAATTTCTGGGGAGATGGTGCCAGATTTTTGCGAGATGAACCTGTTTGCTGGCTTGACCTGCTATGAAAGTCGTGTCACAATCAACATAGCAGACAATTTTGTGAAGCAGGAAAAGTGAGGAGTTTGAGCAGTATGGCAGGGGTTGAAATTCGAGCGGCGCGCCCGGAGGATAGGGAGGACGTGCTGGCGTTTTGCGTGAATACGTGGGACTGGGGCGATTATATTGAGTACGTGTGGGATGAATGGTTGCAGGATGAGAACGGTATGCTGGTGGTTGCCACCGTTGACGAGCAACCGGTGGGCGTGGCACGTTTCCAGATGGTGAGGCCGCAGGAGGCATGGTTTGAGGGCATGCGCGTCAAGCCCGAATATCGCAATCATGGTGTCGCGAAGGCCATTAATGATTTTATGCTGGCCGAGGCGAAGAGGCGTGGGGCAAAGGTGGCGCGGTTAATTACCGAATCGGTCAATGCCCCGGCCATTCGCTCTCTCGAACGCGGTACGCATATGCAGCGGGTGGCCGCTTATGCCCCTTATAAGGCGGGGCCGCTGCCGGAGCAAGGGAAACGTCCCTCCGGGCTGGAGACGCCGATGCTGGCGACGGAGGCCGATATCGATGATATCATCAACTATCTGAATAACTCGAATATCTTCCCTGCCATTGGCGGCCTCTACTATTCCGGCTTTACAGCCTGGCAGATCACGCCGGAATTTATCGAGCAGAAGGTTGCCGCCGGGGAGGTCTATATCCTGCGCCGCTGGAATCGGCTGGATGGCCTGGCGATGATCGAACGGCGCGAGGGACGTATGGGCAAAGACCTCTTCATCGGCTACATCGACGGCACTACCGAAGCGATCAGCCTCATCGCCTATGCCATGCGCGGCCAGCTGCCCGCAATGGGCCTGGATCAGGTGCGCATCAACGCCCCCGATCTGATCATGGTACGCGACGCCCTCGTTGGCGCGGAATACGAATGGGATGGGAAGATTTTTTATACGTATGAACGGGAATTGTAGTGAAGCGAAGCGATGCAGTTCGCCCTCGGCACGCCCCAGGCTATGCGCAACAGGCCAGCGGCTACCCAGGTCACCGGCCCCCCGGTCGCCCACAGGCTCCCCGGCTGCCCACAGGCCACCCGCAAGGGGTGGCCCTACTCTATACGATGACCCATGCGATCCGCGAAGCGTCGTCTATAGTAGGGCCACCCCTTGCGGGTGGCCTGGGATGGCCCTACTCTATACGCCCCCTCCACAAGCGGCACGACCGTATCGCGTATAGTAGGGCCACCCCTTGCGGGTGGCCTGTTGCGCATGGCCTGTGGCTGTGTTGTGCGCCGGTGACGAGGTTTGACCCGTCAAGAGGTTATTCAGCCGGGTTAAGGATGGCGTCGACGTTCTGGAAGGTGTGGTAGCGCAGGAGCCAGCAGCCGTAGTTCATGCCGCCGCCGACGGCGGGCAGGGCCATCCATTGCCCGTCGTGCAGGCGACCCTGGCGCAGCAGTTCAGCCAGTGCTGTGGCGATGCTGGCGTTGGAAAGATTACCATAGTAACGGAAATTATCGACCAGCTTCTCCATCGTCGAGTCGGGCCAGCCGTAGTCGTTGATGAGCAGTTCGCCCAGGCGGCGCGTGATGCGCGAGTTGGCCTGGTGAGGCACGATGTGCGCGAGTTCATCGGGCGAGAGACCGGCGTGGCGGCAGAGGGCGTCAACGGACTCGGCCATGGCGCGCGGGGCCTCGCGGAAGACTTCTTTGCCATTCATTTTCGTATAGCCAACGAGATACTGCGAAAGGATTTTGTTCAGTTCCTTGCCTTTGCCTTCTTTGTAGAGCTGCTGTATTTTCATATCGACCTCCGCCATCTCGATGGAGTCTTTGCGCAGCGGGGTCTGGTAGTAGAGCGATGGCCCCTGGTTGGCGTCGGAACCGTTGATGAGGTAGGTGGTTTCCCCTTCATCGTCGTCATCATCGTAGCGTTCCAGCAGGTAGGCGGAGGCGCCTTCACCGAAGAGGGAACTGGTCTTCCAGTCGAGGACGTGCATGATGTTGGGCAGCAATCCTTCGGCGGTGACGAGCAGCACGAGTTTTGCCGTGCTGGCGGCCAGCACTTCGGCGCATACCTGGAAGGCTTCGGTCTGACAGGCGCAGGCCCCTTTGAGCATGGTGGCTCGAATGGGCGGCAGACCCAGGCGCATCTGCACCTGCCCGGCAACTGTGGGGAAGGCGTCGTTATCGGAGGAGGAGGCGCCGATGATGGTATCAATCTCTGACACGTCGCGGCCAGCACTGGCGAGCGCGCGTTTCGCGGCGATCAGTGCCATATCCACCAGTGTTTCGTCTTTCGGCGCGTTCGGGTCCTCAATCAGGCCAGGGGCATCTTCGCCCGCCATCCTGCGGCAGAGTTCCAGCGTGCTGGCGCGTACATGGCGCGTACTCAGCCCGGTCACACGTTCCAGGTCATCGGCGGTACGCGGGTCGCCGAGCCGGGTCGAGATGTAGGCGAAAAAATCATTCTTGATAATACAGGTGGGGGCATATGTGCCTAAGCCGATCAGGCGTACCTTTGCCTTCGTGTACACCTGCGGCACGATATACGTGTATCTGGGCCACTGGCCTGACTGGGTTTCCGTCATGAAAGAACCTCCGTTGCTGGAAAATGGATAAGTTGAGTACAATTACTCACCAGTATATCACATTCCCACGTATTTCAATGCAGTGATTTTCTCTGCTACTCCCACTCCGTCGGGTGCGCTTGACCTTGATGGTACGATGTGGTATGCATAAAGGGATATCAGGGGATGGGAAAACGGGCTATATATTGAGCCAGTGGAGGGTCAGCATGGATACTGCGTTAGAGCAAAGCCAGAGCGGCAACGCGCAGTTCGCGCCGCAGCCGCGCCAGGTTCACACCATCACGGACCGTTTTTCTATGGCGAATACCTATCTTATCAACGACGCCTGTATGATTATTGTTGATCCCGGCTCCGAACTCAACGCCCGGCTGACTATCGAGTATATCCAGCGTTTCCTGCATCGTTCCCTGGCAGAAGTTGATCTGATCGTGCTAACTCACCTGCACCCCGATCATACTGCCGGTATCGAGGCCCTGAGCCGTGAGTGCCAGGCACCGGTGGCAGCCTCGGCAGTGGCGCGAGAGATGGCGGAGGGGGAAGCGCAGGGAAAGCGTTTGCTCGGTATTACGCACCGCGCCGGGCAGGCTTTGCCCGGCGCCTTCCACCACCTTGACATTTTGCCGCCACCCTACGCCAGCCAGGTCAGGATGGTGAATATCTGGCTCAACGATGTCGAGGGCCTGCCCGGCCACCCCAACTGGCGCATCATCGCCAGCCCCGGTCACACGCCCGAAAGCCTCTGCCTCTACAATCCCTTCACGCGCGAACTTCTCTGCGGCGATACCGTCATCACTATCGAAGGCGGTGGCCCTCTCGTGCGTGGCGGCACCGACCGTCGCAAGCTGGAGGAGACCCTGCGCACCCTGCGCGCCCTCCCCATCCACTACCTCTACCCCGGTCACGGCAGACCCATCCTCTCAAAGCACCCACTGGATAACATGCAGGTAGAGTGGTAAAGGCAATACGACAAACTCGGCTTTGCCAGAACGCTCTGTCTCTTCACGTTCTCTGCGATACCCGTTTCTCCATAGCAGGCAAGCGTCTCTCTCTGGAAACCGGGCGTTTCACCAGCGAACGTCTTTCCATGAAAGCGGCGAGACTGAGTAATAAGAGGATCAGCGGACCACCCGGACAGACGGTGAAGAGGCTGATCAGTATGAAGAGGGTTGGCACATTATGCGGAAAAGGGTATTCTAGCAGCGTGAAGGTCAGGGGTGAGTAAAATATGTTGCTAAGGAAGATGCCAACGGTCAGGCCGCAAAGACCAATGATAGATAGAACTATACTCATCAAGAGACGACCATAATACTTGCCTGGCGCGAGATCAAGCTTTCTGGTAAAGGCTCGCTGCAATTTCCACGTTGCACATCCGAGCAAGAATACCAGTGCGCTAGCAGCCGGAGCGAATTGCCACTGATAGCTCTGGATGGTTGCCAGTTCTGCCTGGCTCAATAACATGAAGATTACCGGACCGCCATGCGCAGGCAATCGTAAGTTCAAGTAGAGCCAGCGTTGATAGCCGTTGTAAGCTACCACGAGGCCCCAGATGCCGACCGCGCCCACCAGCAGCAATGCCAGATATTGCCACCATGCCTTTTTTGTACGGGGCGTTTGCAGCAAGAAAAAAGCGATGGCTGCCAGCATGAGCCAGATGGCCGTCCAGCCTGTGAGGATAACCCAATCATACAACTCAATGAAGATAAAAGGCTGGAATAGATAGACGTAGAAAGGTGAAGTCAATGATCGAAATGGTGGGTTTATTGATCCACCACAGCAAGGAGGGTATCCTGCTTGAAGGCGGCTGAGTATGTAGGGATAGGATGGTGATAACATTGACCGGCCCCCTCTTCTTGATTGCCATTGTCTCAAAGGGAATCTTTTGTCAACATGAATGGCTTCCCTTTGCCCGCAGTATTCAGGCGTTATTTTCTAACTCAATAATACCACCCTCGTACCCGCGCAGGCGAAAATTGCTCAGATTTACGGCTTCCTGGCGGTCAAGGAGGGTGGAGAGCAGAAGGTGGCCGCTGCCGGGGGTGGGGAGGGAGATGCGCTGTTCGTCGGCGGAGAAGTTGAGGGCGATGAGGTAGCGGTGGGGGCCGTGCTGGCGCAGATAGAGGAAGCAGTCGTCGGGTGCGCCTGCGACGGGTTGATAGCTGCCGAGGGAGAGGGCGGGCGTGGCGCGGCGCAGGTGCAGCAGGGCGTGCGTCAGTGAGAGCAGGGAGTGCGGGTCGCTGCGCTCAACGGCGACGTTGATCTGCCGGTAGTCGGCGGCGACGGGGAGCCAGGGTGTGACATCGGGCGGGCAGAACCCGGCGTTGGGGCTGGCGTCCCACTGCATAGGGGAGCGTTCGGGGTCGCGTCCGAGGCCGAGGCCGGGGACGCCGATCTCCCAGGGGTCTTTAACCAGTTCCGGCGGAACGGGGATATCATGCATGCCGATCTCGTCTCCGTAGTAGAGAGTTGGCGAGCCGCGCAGGGTCAGGAGTAGCATCATGGCGGTGCGGGCCTGCTGCTCCCCGATGCGAGAGACGAGGCGGTGTTCGTCGTGGTTGCCCAGCACGTAATCAGGCCACGCGCCGGGCGGGAGCGCGCCTTCGACAGCGTCGATGACCTGCTGCACGTTGCGCGCCTGCCAGGGGATGACGAGCAGCCCGGCGTTGAGCGGCATATGCATCTCATCGAGATTCTCCCCGTAGTAGCTCGCCCACTCTGGCCAGTCGAAGATATGCACTTCCCCGATCATCATGCGTGGAGAACTGCTACCATAACTATCGAGCAACTGGCGCATTTCGCGGTAGACGCCGTGAATATCGGGATGGCCTTTATCGTTGATGTGGAGCTGGCTGTCGTAGTCTCCATGCACTTTGTAGACGTTTGCCAGCGCCTGCGGATTCGGATTGGGAGGATTATCGATCATCTGCGGGTGCTTCATGATGTGCTGGGCCGAATCGACGCGCAGGCCGTCGACGCCCCGGTCGAGCCAGAAGCGGGCCACGTCGAACATGGCAGCTTTGACGGCGGGGTTGCGCCAGTTGAGATCGGGCATTTTGACGTGATAGGAATGCAGGTAATACTGCCGCGTGGCCTCGTCCCATTGCCAGCTTGAGCCGCCCCAGCTTGCCAGCCAGTTGTTGGGCGGCGAGCCATCGGGCTTCGCGTCGGCCCAGACATACCAGTCGCGTTTCGGGTTGTCGCGTGAGGAGCGAGACGCAAGAAACCAGGGGTGCTGGTCTGAACTATGGTTGGGAATATAGTCCATGATGATCTTCATGCCGCGTCTGTGCGTCTCTTCGACCAGCCGATCGAAGGTCGCGAGATCGCCAAAGATGGGGTCGATATCCGTGTAGTTGCTCACATCATAGCCGAAATCGACCATTGGCGAGGGGTAGATGGGGGAGAGCCAGATGGCGTCAATGCCCAGCCACGCCAGATAATCCAGCCTGGCGATGATGCCTGCCAGATCGCCAATGCCGTCGCCATTGCTATCCTGGAAGCTGCGCGGATAAATCTGGTAGATCACGCCTCTTTGCCACCACAGGCCCGTTTGATGCTGTACCATTGTTTTTACTCTTTCTGCTCCTGATTTCTCGGCTTGCTGGGCAGGCGCAGGGGCATCGGCCCGCTAATGGGGCGGATGGTCGGCGGCGTGTTCAGGATAAGCGGGACAGGGGCGGTCTGCGCGGCCTGCACGGGCATGTATTCCAGGCGGATGTTGCCCAGGCAGACGATATCGCCGGGATGGAGCGGGCGCGGGTAGTAGAGCGGCTCGCCGTTGAGGGTGGTGCCGTTGCGACTGCCGAGATCCTGTACGAAATCGCCGGTTCCCTGCCGCAAAATCTGGACATGACGGCGCGAGATGGAGACATCGTTAATCACGATATCGCTTTCGCTGCCGCGTCCGATGGTGATGATGGGCCGGTCGAGCAGGAAGGTTTTGCCTGCCATCTCCCCGTCGCGAATGATAAATGCGGCTTCGATCTGTGGAGAGCGGGGCAGCGGCGTGGCGCGTTCCAGTTCCGCAGTGTCCTGCCATTCCTGTGAGAGCATGGAGTCCATCTCCTGCGCGGGCAGACCACCGGGCTGGTTTGCTGGCTCCGCGCCTGCGGCTGCGGGTTCCCCGGGTTCCGGCGTCTTTCCTGGCTCCAGCGGCTGTGTCGGGGCCGGAACAGAGGAGGGAGTCAGGCCGTTCTGAGAGATGCGATTGGGAACAAAAGGCTTCCAGGCGTGGCGGGCCAGCGGGTCATCCTGTTCGCCTGCGGAGCGTGTGCCGATGTCCTGTGCCAGCTCAAAAAGCAGGCGATGCGAGCCGATTTCAAGTATATCCCCTTGCCGCACCAGCGCGACATTCACGATACGCCGCCCGTTGAGTAGCACACCGTTGAGGCTGTCACAGTCGGTGATATAGACCAGGTTGCTGGCATAGGCCAGTTCGGCATGGTGGCGCGAAGCCATATCGTCATCGAGCCAGATATCGTTCTCCTCATCGCGCCCGATGCTGATGATGGCGCGGGTGAGGGCGAGGCGCTGGCCCTGGAAACGCCCGTTGCGATATTCCAGCCAGCCCCAGGGAGTCTCCTGATCAAAGACATAGGGAACCGGCACGCCGGGCTGGCGGCGCGGGGGAGAAAGCGTTTCGGCTGACGGGTCGGCGCGCGTCGTGCGCTGCTGGAGCGGGATATGGACGGCGGTAATCCCTGTGCGCGGCGGCGTGAAGAGATAGTACGCGGTAGTGACGGCAAGCGGCAGGAACCAGCCCCAGAGGACGACGTACACCAGCGCGACTTCCACTTCAGCTGTAGCCAGCGCCTGTTGAGCGGCGCCGAAGCGCACGTTATACCAGACAATGGCCGGTAACAGCAGCAGTGCGGAGATGGAGCAGGTGACAATCGCTGCCGTTAACTGCTGCGTGGTGCCGCGCCGCCGCAGGGAGGCGTAGAGCGCGTTGGCGGCGACGGCGAGCATGCAGGAGACAAGGCCGCCATAGCAACCGAAGCCGAACCAGGTTGGAAAATCTATACTGTTCGTAGTCCCTGCCTCCTTTCCCGTGTCATATCATCGCTTCGATATTGTCGGCGCGGGCGTCGCTTACCAGAATGGTATCGAGAACTGTGTGTTTTTGCATGTTCCGGGTATAGAAATTGTCGGCGGCGATATTATCTGAATCGGCGGCGACGGCGTTGTTGACCTCGACCGCATCCCAGTATTCAAAATGCTTGCTGTCGGGTGTAACTGCCACGCCGAGGAAGGCGTGGCCAGGGGTGATGACGATTTCGGTGTGCAGGCCGATGCTTTCCGCCGCCGAAGCCAGCAGCAAGGTCAGTTCAATGCACATCCCGCTTTGCTGCTGCAAGACCTCAAAGGGCAGCTTGATCTGCTCAGTCGCAGTGGTTGTATCGTCGGGGCCGCTATAGGGAACGTTGGCCTGCACGTAGTGGATGTGGTAGTCGAGGCGCAGCGTATCGTAGAGGGCATCCACCTGGTCAATGACCTGCTGGCGTGAAGCTCCGATGTATCCGATCATGGCTGCGGGCGGCGTCTGCGGTTCCGCGCTCAGGTGTGGAATGGCTTTTTTCACCATTGCTCTCACTGCCGGGTCGTCGGGTGTGACCCAGGCGGCGATCAGCAGGCGGTTGGCGCGCGTCCACTGCATGAGCCAGCGCGAGTAGAGCAAGATATGGCTGTCGCTGAGATAGTAGAGGCGGCCATGCATATCGGTGACGCGCACCTGCAATGAGGTGGTGGTATCGTGCGTCCACTGCCGCAGCGTCCCATCCTTGAGCAGGGGCGGAATGACCTGAAGGGATTGCATGGTGGCCGTCGCGTTGACCGTCTGCGTGGAGACCTGCGTAAAATTGACGATGCTGACACTCACAATGAGCGCCAGGGGCGTGCTGCTGCTATATTTCACCGTGAACAGGCTGTTCTGCATCGAGACATACGCGGGATAGAAGGCGCTGAAGATGGCGGCAGGGGCCTGTACGCAGATGTAGACCGGCGCCTGGCCACCACAGTGTTCAGTTGTTGCCTGCTTCGCGACCTGATATTTTGAGTAGGCATTCACTCCACCCACAACATAGCCAGCCGAAAGCACGGCTAGTATCGATAGTGTGAGGAGCAGCATTATGAGTTTCTTGCCCATTTTGTCTCGTTCTCTTATACTGTTGTCATCTGGCACTCTGGCTTTCCAGCAGGGGTCATAACGTCCTGGCAATTATATCATTCTGTATCACAGTGAGCAACCGGGTAGGACTTGTGGGGTATGAGAGAGCCTACAACCTGTGCGGGATGTCAGACGTACAAACAGAGGATGCCTGAATCTCTGTGGATTGGTAATGCAGGAAATTGGTTTGTGCTGTCAACAGAAAAACGTGCAGAGGAGAAATCTATGTCATTTTTCAACCCGTTTCCCTGGCTCTTTGCCCTCCTGATGCGAGGCATGAACGGCATCATGATTCTGGCGGCCATCTTCTGGATCTGGGTACTGGTCGATTGTCTGACGAAAGAACCCGCCGAGGGCAATGACCGCATCGCCTGGCTGCTGGTCATTCTGCTGGCTCCCTTCATTGGCGCGCTGCTCTACTATTTCATCAGACGCCCCGAACGCATCAAAGCTGTCGGGCGTTGATTGTGCTACGCTAACAGGGAAGAAATACAAGGCTGCCCGCTATCGGCGTCCATGGCTGATAGCGGGCAGCCTTGTATTTCTTCCCTGTTAGCGTTTGATCTTGAGGGTTTTGACAAAGTGCTGGGCCAGCAGGTCGTAGGCTTCAGAATGGTACTCTTCGACACGACCGGCATCGCAGAGCGAGGTCAGGACGGGGTCGATGGGTAGTTGTGCCAGCAGGGGGGCGCCGGTCATATCGACCAGTTCGGGGCCGTTGCTGGGACCGAAGATTTCGTAACGTTCGCCGTCGGGCGTCTCGAAGTAGGCCATGTTCTCGACCACGCCAACGATGATGCCTTTGAGCTGGCGCACCATGTTGATGCACTTCTTCACCACCATCGTTGCCAGCATCTGTGGTGAGGAGACGATGACCACCCCGTCGACGGGCAACGACTGCAAGACGGTCATCGGCGCGTCCGAGGTGCCGGGGGGCAGGTCGACCAGCAGGTAGTCCAGCTCGCCCCAGTCGACATCGCTATAGAATTGCTTGATCGCGCTGGAGATCATGGGGCCGCGCCAGATCACGGGGTCGCTTTCCTGTTCCAGGAACATATTCATCGACATGACCTTGATGCCGCCCCGGCTGCTCAGCGGGGTGATGCCTCCGTTGGCTGCTTTCATCGGCTGGCCCTTTGTGCCAAACATGCGCGCAATGCTGGGGCCGGTGATATCGCCGTCGAGAATGCCCACGCGCAAACCCTGCCGCCGCAGCGAGACGGCCAGCAGGCCCGTCACCAGCGATTTGCCGACGCCGCCTTTGCCGCTCATAATAGCGATCACTTGCTTGACTTTGCGATTAGATCCGCCCGCAGCCATCGTCAGCGGCACGCCGCGCCCGACCGGCGCTTTCTTCGGCGCCACCGAAACCGGCTCGCCATTGATGGCCGCGTTCAAATCTTTCAGTAGCAAATCCGTCTTCTCAGCAGAGAAACGATGCGTGCGCGCTCCACCCGCAATACTTTCGCGCGAGCCAACCGCGCACGCTGTGCAGGGGAGACCATGCCCGTGAAAGACCTTGACCGTCTCCGGGTGCCTGGTCACCACATCATGAATAACCATATCGGCAGTAATGTGTTCCGCCATGTCCCTTATCCTCTCAACAGGAGAGCAAGATTTCCTGTCTCTATTGTCATAATCTGCCCCGTAACGGGCCAGCAATGTCTCATTGCGAACGAGAAATCAATTCCGACTTCTTTACTCAGATATTATATCATACCCGGCACAGTATAT
>CADDYT010000054.1 GCA_902810755.1 Chloroflexota bacterium | reverse complement strand
GAGTCGGCTCAACGCTTCCTGCTCTTGCTCACTCAGATGAATAGCTCTCGCTCGCTTTGGCATCGCTTCTTTGATCTCCTTGCTCTTTTTCTCCTATTCTATCATGGATTCTTCAAAGCCTCAATGTGCTAGAGGTTTGGTCATCCCTGCCTGTGGTCTAGAGCCAGGACTAACCGAGATAGTAGCTCACCATCTAGCACAACAGTTTGATCGGGTGGAAGAGTTGCACATTCGGTGTGGAGGCATACTTTGGTCGCGGTCTGCTTTGTCTTGTGGCAAGATGTGCGCTTCTTGCTCATCTTCTTCGCGCCTCAGATTCCCTCCTCCTGGAAACACACGCTGACTCGGCGTGGTCTGGTGGCAGCAATCCACACCGGGAGTCGGGAACGCGGTGGCGGGCGGGGGCAGACGTTGGAGCAGGCCAGGGCCAGAGGTCACGTTCGGCAGAGGGGCGACGCGGGAACCGTTGGGGCGACTCCGTTGGCGCAGAAGCTCTCCGCACTCGCGAAGAACTGCGCAGCGCGGAGAGCGTCTGCACCCCGGCCTGTTGCGCCTGCTGCCACGCCGACTCGCCAACGCGTCGTAGCGCATCGCGCAACGTATCGGGATGACAGGGCCACGACTGTGCTTGCCGCCCCTCAGGATGCCGATGCCGTCCATTGCTGCCTGCTCGGATGTGGACCGGTGCCCAGCCCAATGGCCCTAATACGGCCGGTTCTCGGAACAGTACCTCGCTTCCTCCGCTCAAAGACGCTTGCTCCACAAACGGCAAGGTGGCCAGCATGCGTAGCAGTAGTTCATCGGGCACACCCGCTCGGGCTCGTTGGACCTCCAACTCCTCGAGAATCGCAAAGATCCCCAATTCCTCATGCAAGGCCACCAACTCATGCAAGGGCCCACGGGCCATCGTCGTCGCTCAATCCGGTCGTTCGCCTCGTTTCAACGCCTCTGCCACTGCTGCTTTGTCGTGTCGATACCATGCCATCTTCTTCCTCCTCTATGAGAACTTCCCTTCTAGTTTATCACCTCCTCCCAGTTATCTCCAATTATCTGCTTTTCCTACCACCCTTGACAATCCTCGCCGCCGAGTGCTATGCTGTACTTGCAGTCTTATGGTGAGACTGCTAGCAATCCTGCTTGACAAGCAGTTTAGAATAGTGCATATCCTTCCCTCGGTTGGAGGAATGCGAGAAGTACCATGACACCGTTAAGCCAACGCAAACAGCAGATATTGCGCGCGCTCGTGCAAGAGTATATTCAGACGGCGTTGCCGGTCGCATCGGAGACGCTGGTACGCAAGTATGGGCTGCACTTCAGTTCGGCCACCGTGCGCCACGAACTGGCGGGCCTGGAGGAGGCTGGCCTGATCTATCAGCCCCATACCTCCGCCGGTCGCGTCCCCACAGACCTGGGCTATCGCTATTTTGTCGAGCATCTCGTGGAGGAGTCGACGCTCTCGCTCGATGAGCAGCGGCTGATTCGCCACCAGTTCTATCAGGTGCAGGATCAACTGGATCAGTGGGTGCGCCTGACGGCCTCGGTGATGGCGCGCTTGCTGCACAGCGCCGCCGTCATGACTCCCCCGCGTGCCAGCGAGGGTCGGCTCAAGCACTTTGAGGTGCTTTCGGTCTCCGATCTCTCCGCTCATCTGGTCCTTGTGCTGATGGACGGCACGGTCAAGCAGCAGCGCCTGTTGCTGGATACCCCGCTTGGGCAGGCGGAGTTGAGCGCGATTTCCTCGCATCTCAATAAGCTCTTCGATGGCAAGAACGCGGCGGAACTGGATGAGATGCTCGCCCGGTATGATGCCTCTTCGGTTGAGCATCTGGTGGGCAGCAGCATTGCTCGCATTCTGGAGCAGCACGGCGACCCGCTGGGCGATGAGTTCTACCGCGAAGGGGTGGTCAACATCCTGGAGCAGCCGGAATATAGTCGCATGGGACCCGAAGAGGAGCGCAACGAGCGCGTGCGCAAGGTGCTGGAAGTTCTGGAGCAAAATCGGTTCTTGCCCGCCCTGGCCTCGCACTTGCGTGAAGCGGATGGCGTGCAGGTCATCATCGGCGGCGAGAACGACTGGGATGAGATGAGAGATGTCAGCCTGGTGGTAGCGCGTTACGGGCAAGAAGGAAAGATTGGCGGCTTGCTGGGCGTCATTGGCCCGACCCGCATGCAATATGGACGCGCCATCGCCGTCGTGCGCTACATGACCCAGGTGATGAACGAACTGCTGTCCGAAGTCTATGGCTACGAATAGCATGATAAAACGTTGTTTTGAGGGTGAGAAGTATGGCGGAAGAACGTACTGAGCAGGCCGGAGAAACTCCGTCCACGACGCAGGCAGAGGTACAGGCGCAGGAGCAGGAGAAGCCGATTGAACAGATTCGGCAGTTAAAAGCGCGTATCGAACAGCTCGAAAAGGAACTGGCCGAGGAGCGGCAAAAAGCGACTGATTACATGAATCAGGCGTTGCGAGCACAGGCGGACATGTCCAACTTTCGCAAGCGGCTGCAACAGGATATGAACCGGTTGATGGCAGAAGCACTCAAACAGGTGGTGTATCAACAACTGGCCGTGCTGGATAGCTTTGAACGCGCCTTCCACACCCTGCCGGAGGAGTTTGAGCATTTTACCTGGGTCGAGGGTATGGGCCTGATCCATAATCAACTGCTCACTATTCTCATGCAGGCGGGGGTCACGCCCATTGAGGCGAAGGGGAAGAAATTTAACCCCATCGAACACGAGGCAGTGGCTTACGAAGAGACTGAAGCCTATCCCGAAGATACGGTCACGGCAGAACTCCAGCGCGGCTACAAGCTGAACGATCAGGTTTTGCGGCCCACGCTGGTCAAAATAGCCCGCCCGCCTCAGCCTGCTGCTTCCAGCAGCGCAGAAGAAGCTGCGCAGGCAGGTGAGGTGGCAGAAAAAAGCAAAAGCTAACTTCTTCGTCTGATGAACGAAATATTGTAATTATCAGGAGGCAACTGTGCCAAAGGTTATTGGAATCGATCTGGGAACAACCAATTCGTGCGTCGCAGTCATGGAAGGCAGCGAGGCTGTTGTCATTCCGAACGCGGAAGGCGCGCGCACCACGCCCTCGATTGTGGCGATCAATAAGAACGGCGAGCGCCTGGTCGGTGAAGTGGCCAAGCGTCAGGCCATCACCAACCCGGAAAATACCATCTATTCGATCAAACGCTTCATGGGCCGCAAATACGATGAGCCGGAAGTTGATCGCGACCGCCGGATGGTTCCTTACAAAGTTGTGCGCGCCAGCAACGGTGACGCCTGGGTTGAGGTGCAGGGCAAGCAGTACAGTCCGCCCGAAATCTCGGCCATGATCTTGCAGAAGATCAAGGCCGATGCCGAGGCGTATCTGGGCGAGCGCGTCACGCAGGCCGTGATTACCGTTCCTGCCTACTTTAACGACGCCCAGCGTCAGGCCACCAGGGACGCGGGCCGCATCGCCGGTCTGGATGTCCTGCGTATCATCAACGAGCCGACGGCGGCTTCGCTGGCCTATGGTCTGGATAAGCAGAAGGACGAGAAAATCGCCGTCTATGACCTCGGCGGCGGCACCTTCGATATCTCCATCCTCGAACTGGGCGATGGCGTCTTCGAGGTGAAATCGACCAATGGCGATACGCACCTGGGTGGTGACGACTTTGACCAGCGCATCATCACCTGGATGGCCGATGAGTTCCGTAAGGAGCAGGGCATCGACCTGCGCCAGGATCGCATGGCTCTCCAGCGTCTGAAGGAAGCGGCGGAGAAGGCCAAGAAGGAACTGTCCAGCTCGATGTCGACGGAGATCAACCTGCCCTTCATCACGGCAGACGCCAGTGGCCCCCGCCACCTGACGATGACCCTGACGCGCTCGAAGCTGGAGCAACTGGTGGAAGACCTGATTGAGAAGACGCGCGGCCCGGTCATGAAGGCGCTGGCCGACGCGGGTCTGCGCCCCGGCGACATCAACGAGGTCGTGCTGGTTGGCGGCCAGACGCGCATGCCGGCGGTGCAGACGATGGTGCGCCGCATCTTCGACCGCGAGCCGCATCGCGGCGTCAACCCGGACGAGGTGGTGGCTGTCGGCGCCGGTATCCAGGCAGGCGTGCTGACCGGCGATGTCAAAGACGTGCTGCTGCTCGACGTGACCCCGCTCTCGCTGGGTATCGAGACCCTCGGCGGCGTCTTCACTCGCCTGATCGAGCGCAACACGACCATCCCGACGCAGAAGAGCCAGGTCTTCTCGACCGCCAGCGACAACCAGCCGAGCGTTGAGATCAACGTTCTGCAGGGCGAGCGCGAGTTCGCCAAAGACAATCGCTCGCTGGGCAGCTTCATCCTCGATGGCATTCCGCCCGCCCCGCGCGGCGTGCCGCAGATCGAAGTGACCTTCGATATCGACGCCAACGGTATCGTGAACGTCTCCGCCCGCGACAAGGGAACGAACCGCGAGCAGAAGATCACGATTGTCCCCTCCAGCGGCCTCTCAAAGGATCAGATTGACCGCATGGTGCGCGACGCGGAGATGCATGCCGCCGAGGATAAGCGCCGTAAGGAAGAGGTCGAGGAGCGCAACCTGGCCGACAGCGCCGCCTATCGCGCCGAAAAGAGCATGGCCGACCTCGGCGACAAGCTCACATCAGAGCAGAGGAGCGAGCTGGAGTCGAAGATCGCCGATGTGCGTTCCGCCCTCTCCACCGATGACGTCTCGCGCATCAAGTCGGCGCGCGAGGCTCTGGAACAGGCATTCTACAAGATCAGCGAAGCGATCTATCGCCAGGGTGCCGCTGCCGGAGCCTACAGCAGCGGTAGCCCCGATGAAGGCGCCTCGCAAGGCTCCCAGGACGACACGATCGAGGGCGAATACAAAGAGATGTAAATCCATCTCAGGCCACGCCCCAGGCCGACCGCAAGGGATCGGCCCTGCTATGTACGATCACACGGATGCGCACCGTATATAGTAGGGGTACCCCCATAGGCGTTCACTTAAGCCCGTGCGAGCGCCAGGCAGGCCACCCGCAAGGGGTGGCCCTACGAGAGACGCGGCGGTCGTGCCGCCTGTGGAGTCGCGTATATAGTAGGGCCACCCCTTGCGGGTGGCCTGGGGCGGCCTGAAGTTAACGCCTATGAGGGGTACCCCTTGCTGGTACCCAGGGCGGGTGGCCCGACGCGGCGGGTGCTGGCGGACACCCTCTGGTGGCGTAACCGAAAACGGCGAGGTCGGGGTGATTACGATAAAATGTTCGCCTGTTCGGGCTATACTCTTGCATATACGTTTTGGAACGCAGTAACATAGAATAACATACCAGATAGTAAGGACAGATACGAAATTTCGCGAGTCAGGATAGAAACAGTCAAAGTAGCAGCGCGGTCCAAATCGCGCCCTGTTGCTCATGGTAAAGGATCGGTCGATGGCCTCTAAACGAGATTATTACGAGGTGTTGGGTGTATCGCGTAACGCAAGCGACGATGAGATAAAGAAGGCTTTTCGCCGTCTTGCCAAGCAATACCATCCCGATGCAAATAAAGAGGCGGGAGCGGAAGCCCGCTTTATCGAAATTAATGAAGCCTACGAGGTATTGAGCGACCCGCAGAAGCGGGCGGCTTATGATCGCTACGGGCATGCGGCGGTTGGTAATGGAATGGGAGCGGGCGCTGGCTTTACTGACTTTGGCGGGTTTAGCACCATCAATGACCTCTTCGAGACCTTTTTTGCCGGGACAGCGGGCGCACAACGGCGGGCAGGAACGCAGCGCGGTGCCGATATTCGCTATGACCTCACCATTTCATTTGAAGAGGCCGTCTTTGGCTGCCAGAAGGAGATCGAGATTCCGCGCTGGGAAACCTGTAGTAACTGTCGTGGTACTGGTGCGCAGCCTGGCACCTCTACCGCCCGCTGCGGGGCCTGCCAGGGAACCGGCGAGATACGCCGCGTCCAGCAATCGATCTTCGGTCAGTTTGTCAATGTGACGATGTGCGAACGCTGTCGTGGCGAGGGGCGCGTGATTACCACCCCCTGTGAGAAGTGTCGCGGCCAGGGTCGCGTGCGCAACAACCGCCGCGTCGTGGTCAATATTCCGGCGGGCGTGGATGACGGTATCAACGTGCGCGTCACCGGCGAGGGCGAGGTCAGCGCGCGCGGCGGCGTCCCCGGCAACCTCTACGTCATCCTCACCGTCAAGCCGCACCCGTTCTTCAAGCGTCAGGGCAACGACATCATCTACGAACTGCCCATCAGCTTCACGCAGGCCGCCCTCGGCGCCGAGGTCGAGGTGCCGACCGTCGATGAGAAGACGACGACGCTCAAGATTCCGGCGGGAACGCAGAGCAACCGTTCCTTCCGCCTCAAGGGTATGGGCGTCCCTGTCGTTCACAGCAGCGCGCGCGGCGACCAGCACGTCATCGTTAAAGTTGTCACGCCCACTAACCTCACGCCTCGCCAGAAGGAATTGCTCGAAGAGTTTGCCCGCCTCGAACGCGAGCAGAACGAACAGAACGGCAAAAATATCTTCCGCGATCTCTTCGAGAAAACGAAAGATGTGTTTCAATAGAGTGAAGCTGAGAAGGCGGTAGAGGCGCATTAATCCGCTAATGCGCCTCTACCGCCTTCTCGCTTTCACATCCTCTATGGTTTGAGACGCCCATGCCGAACTCGGCGAAGACGGGCAGGTGGTCGCTGGCTTCGTCGCTGCGCACCCCTTCTGCCTCCGAGATAACCCGGCTGTTCGAGAGCCGGGCGGCCAGCTCCGGGCTGGCAAAGATGTAATCGATGCGCCCTGCCGGAGCAGCCGAGGGGCAGGTAAAGCTCTGCTGGCCGGGATTGAGCAGGCGGAAGCAATCCTGGTAGCCAGCTTCGAGCAGCAGGCGAATGCTGCCGCGTGGGGCGTAGAGCGTGGCGGCGGCATCAAAGAGCGTGGAGAGCAGCTTGCTGCGCGGCACCTGGCGCAGCAGCGGGTTGAGGATACGCAGTTGCGGCGGCACGACGAAGTTGAGATAGGGGTTACCGTCCCCATCATGCACAAATGCCTGCCGCGTCTTATCCAGTTTGACGATGTAGTCCAGCAGGGTGCTGGCTTGCAGGCGATCGCCCGGCGCAATGGCATTGAAATCGCCCATCAGCAAGTGCGGCGTTCCCCGTCTGGCCGCCATGATCTTCAGAATTTCTCGCACTTCCCGCTTGCGAATATGGTTTCCCGCCCATCCCTGGTAAAAGGCTGCCGCCAGGTGCGTCACGAAAACGGTCAGTCGCTCTCCGCTGGCTTCCTCCACGCACACTTCCAGTAGCGGTTTGGTGATGCCCTCGCGCATATGGGTCTGTGTCTCTACCACCGGCAGGCGGGTCAGCAGCGCCGTCTGATAATCATGACGATGCTTCGGGTGGTTCGCGGTAATCAACTGCATCTCAAGCTGTTCAGCGATATCTTCAATAACGAGCGGCTTCTTCGTCATCTGTGGATGGATAGCCTCAACGACGCCAACGATATCGGGCTGTGTTGAGCGAATCATCGTGACAATCTGTTGGGTTCGCCTTGCACCTCCGGCCCGCAGGCTATAGCCCCCGGCCAGAATATTATAAGAGAGTACACGTGTCATGCAGTAAACGTCCTTCTGTGAAGATAGTCTCTATTTCCACTATACTAGACGAACGTACAATGCCTGAAGGTGCAGGCGAAAGGGCAGGAATAAAGGGAAAAAGAATAGCCTCCGCCAACAAGCAGCCCACCCGACCCGTTCCGGGCCAGCCGCCAGGGGTGGCCCTCCTATACCACAATATATGCGGTGCGCCTGACGGAGCTATCGTAGTATAGGAGGGCCACCCCTGGCGGCTGGCCTGCCTGGCGCTGGCACGGGCTTACGTTAACGCCTATGGGGCCACCCCTGGCGGCTGGCCCGGAACGGGTCGGGTGGCCTGCGATGGGACCAGCTAGCCTGTTAGTGCCAGATGACGCGCTCAAGCAGGTAGGCGGGCAGTTCGCTGATAGGCAGGCGAATCTGGCTCATGGTATCGCGCTCGCGCACGGTGACCGTCGAGTCTTGCAGGGTGTCGAAATCGACGGTGACGCAGTAGGGCGTGCCGATCTCGTCCTGGCGGCGATAGCGGCGACCGATATTCGCCACGTCGTCGTACTGCGCGACCATCAGCCGCTTCAGCCGGTTGTAGATGTCTTTCGCCGTGCTGACCAGTTCCTCTTTGTTCTTTTGCAATGGCAGCACTGCCACTTTGACCGGCGCGAGCATCGGGTTGAGGTGCAGCACCGTGCGGCCCTCCTTGCCGTCCTCGCCTGGCTCCTCCTCGTAGGCGTCCAGCAGCAGGTTCAGGAAGGTGCGGTCGACGCCGCCGGAAGTCTCGACGATCCAGGGGATGAAGCGTTCCTTCGTCACTGTGTCGGTATAGCTCAAATCCTGACCGCTGAACTGACTGTGACGCGAGAGGTCCCAGTCCTGCCGCCAGTGGATGCCTTCCCACTCCTGCCAGCCCAGAATGGACTGGTATTCGATGTCGAACGCCTGCTTCGCGTAGTGCGCCAGTTCCTCGGGGCCGTGAGCGCGCAGGCGCAGGCGATCCTTGTGGGTGATGATACCCCTGTACCACTCGAAGCGCCGCTCCTTCCAGTAGTCGAACCACTTCTGCATCTCGCTGGGATGCACGAAGAACTGCAAGTCCCATTGCTCGAACTCGCGCTGGCGGAACAGGAAGTTACCGGGCGTGACCTCATTGCGGAAAGCCTTACCAATCTGGCAGATACCGAAAGGAATCTGCATGCGCGAGGACTTCAGCACGTTGTCGTAGTCCAGGTAGATGTTCTGGCAGGCCTCACCGCGCAGGTAGGTCTTCATGCGCTCGCCCTCGACGACGCCGATGTAGGTCTCCATCATCAGGTTGAATTTGCGCGGCTCCATCAGTTCGCCGCCGCAGTTGGGACACCTGTTTTGCAGCAGGTTCTCTTCTGGCAGGTGGTCGATGCGGAAGCGGCGCTTGCAGTTTTTGCAGTCAACCAGGCGATCAACGAAGTTCTCGACGTGGCCGCTGGCCTCCCAGACGCGGGGATGAGTGATGATGGCGCCCTCGATACCGACGATGTTGTCGTTCAACTGCACCATCGACCACCACCAGTAACGGCGGATGTTGTTGCGCAGTTCGACGCCGAGCGGGCCGAAGTCATAGATGCCCGAAACGCCGCCGTAGATTTCCGAGTTGGGGTAGACGAAGCCTCGCCTCTTCGCCAGCGAGACGATCTTCTCGATTGGCACAAAAGGCGTCTCTTTTGTCATCGGTACGTTTTCTGTCTGTGTCATAATGAGTGGTTCCTCCTCCTCAAAAAAATGCCCCGGACCTGATTGCTTTTCCAATCAATCGGTCCAGGGACGAATGCGCCTCCGCAGGCCCGGGTCTGCGTTTCGCGGCGACATGCGCGGTTCCACCCTGCTTCTCCACGTCACGGCCTACCCATGCTCACGATTGAGGCATGGCGGCTTATCACGTGAAGCCACTCATTAAGCAGTCCAGCTCCGAAGCGCCCTTCACCTGTTGCGTGTTGCCGGCCTCACACCCTCTACCGGCTCGCTGCTACCCCTGGCAGGTTACTCCTCTTCATCATCGCTGGCATCTACCAGTATGAACATTTCAGGACGCATTTTTATTGCATCCATACTGTCACAGGTAGTATACAGAAGATACGTGGCAGATGCAAGCGTCTGGGGCATGAATTCTCAGTGCAAAATCAAATCTCGTTTTGCCATCCAGTATGCGGCCAGCAGCGACAGCCCGATGATATACGCTATATCAATCGCAAGAGCCAGCATGCCGGACCAGCCGATAGCCCCATTTGCCCCCAGATTGTAGCAGGCAATCACTGGTATCAAGGGGATGCGTGTGATACTGAGGATGGCGGCGATGGGGGCCGGGGCCATAGGCGTTAACTTAAGGCCGTGCGAGCGCCCGGCAGGCCAGCCGCCAGGGGTGGCCCTCATAGGCGTTAACTTAAGCCCGTGCGCAGGCCAGGCAGGCCAGCCGCCAGGGGTGGCCCTCCTCTAGACGATGGCTCCCCAGGGGGCACGAGCCGCCCGTCTAGAGGAGGGCCACCCCTGGCGGCTGGCCTGCGGCGGTCTAGAGACGATGGCTCCCCAGGGGGCACGAGCCGCCCGTCTAGAGGAGGGCCACCCCTGGCGGCTGGCCTGCGGCGGCCTTCAGTTAACGCCTATGGGGGCCGGGGCTGGTCACATCTCCTTCAAATGCGGCTCAACCACATCGGATTTGAAGAGGTAGACGACCATTGAGATGACGGGCTGCAAGTATTCGAGGAGAAGTTCACCATGAGCGGCGGTGTCTTCCTTGAGCAGGGCTTTCATTGAACTGTCATAGGGCTGATTTGTGCTGGTCACCGACAATAGATCCCCCTTGATTGTGTAGTGCCAGCATCATATCATACCGCCTGCCCCCTTGCCACAAAAGGATGACTTCTGGCTTTTCAGAGCTTGCCTGTAAGTTTACTGTACGGCTGCCAGCGCGGCCTTGATCTGCTCTACGTGGTCGCTCAGGTGGCGGGTGATGAATTCTTCTATGAACCATGCCAGCGTCTGCGTGCCGTATTTGACGTGGGTGCCGGTCAGAGCGAGATCATCGTCGGTGAGCCTGCTCAGCGTTTGTTCCAGTTGAGCGTAGCTGCCAGGGAGCAGGGATTGAATATTGGAGAGCGTGTCTCGTTCGTGGTCGCTGATGCCGCGCAGGCGTCCTTCGTGCTGCATGGTGCGCCCGAAGTTGCGCCCTGGCTCCGCGACCAGCAGCGCGACTTCGTTGGCCCAGTAGGGCATGAACTCGACGGTATGGGCCAGGTTTTGCATAATCGTCCACTCGTTTTCGGCTGGCGTCTGGTAGAGCTTGCTGCTCTCCAGTGCGGCCAGCGGGCCGTTGAGCAGGCGGGTGAGTTCAGCATACGAATGCTGCACGCTGCTGAGAATTGCTGCTACCTGCGGGTTGTCCTGTGCCGTCGTCATAAGCGGTCTCCTTTGCCGTAAACATAGCGCGAAATATGTTTGAAGTTTCCCTTGACATGGCTGACGAGAGCCGTGTACAGTGAGATTGTAACCTGATATGTTGTGGACCGCAAGGCGATACAGGCCATCCATCAAGGAGGATATCGATGCGCTTCAGTATTTTTTCCGTCACCGATCACTACCCCCGGCAGCAGCGGACGATTCGTGAATTTTACAACCAGATACTGGACGAAATTGAACTGGCGGACAGGCTCGGCTTTTCGGCTTTTTTCGTGGCCGAACATCATTTCCATGAGTATGGCATCGTACCGGCGCCGACGACGCTGCTGGCGGCAGCCGCGCAGCGCACGCAACGTATCGGGCTGGGGGTGGCCGTCTCCACGCTGCCTTTCCACAATCCCCTGCTGCTGGCCGAAGAATACGCCATGCTCGATCAGTTGAGCGGCGGTCGGCTTGTTCTCGGCGTCGGCTCTGGCTACCTGAAGCACGAATTCGAGGGCTTCCAGATCGGCCCCTGGGAGAAGCGGGCGCGTTTCGATGACGCGCTGGAAATCTTGCTGCGCGCCTGGCAGGGGGAGCCGTTCTCTTTTCACGGCCTCTACCACCACATCGAGAATACGCGCATTGCCGTCACGCCTCTTCAGAAGCCGCACCCGCCGTACTGGATCGCCATTCTGCGCCCGGAGGCCGCATACTTTGTGGGCAAGCAGGGACGCAACATCATGCTCATCCCCTACGCCACCTGCGAGACACGTGATGAGCTGAAAGAGGTTATTGATAGCTTCCAGCGGGGCCGTGCCGAGGCGCCCGCCGGTGAGAGCCAGCCAGCCGATGTCGCCGTCGCCCTCCATACCTACGTCTCCGCCGACCCGCAGCGCACGCGCGCCGAGTCTGAAGAAGCCCTCGACAACTACGTCGGCACGCGGCTCTACGCGAAGCGGCGCAGCTACGACCAGCTTGACGCGGCCGGTCTCATCCTCTTCGGCGACCCACAGCAGGTCATCGAACAGGTGCGGCAACTGGAGGCGAGCGGCGTAAACCACCTGATGATCCTGCCCGACTTCGGCGCGCTGCCCTTTGAGCGCGTGCGAGCCTCCATAGAGCGTTTCGCCCGCGAAGTCATACCGCACTTCCAGTGAGTCCGAATGGTCTCAGTTTCTACAAAGATGGGTGAATCTCATCTGGAGGATTTACCGGGCTTGCGTAGCGAATTACGCCCTTCAGCCAGTTCAAAGTGCATTGAGTCCACGCTGCCGAAGTCCCATGACGCGCCTGGCCAGAACCCGCTGTGCGCCGCCTCCTCGAAGAAGGCCAGGCCGAACGCGCCTCGGGGGTTGAAGAAGCCAATGTCCAGCAAGCGCAGCAGGGGAGGATTATCCACCGGGGCATCGCCGCTTAACTCGCTCAAATTGCCGGTGGTGAGACGCTCGTAGGCGGCCAGTCCCGCGGGTGTCGACAGATCAGGCGCCGCGAGGGCCTGGCGTAGTTCGCGCAATCGCTCGATCCATACCCATGAATGCTGCAACTTTGGCGTATCGGAGGCTTTGAGGAGGCCGAACCATTCTACCGGCGCGCCCTGTCTATTCGACGCCAGCAGCGAGGAGATCGGCACATTGAAACTGCTATCAGCCTTGCCGATTTCGCCCGTTTGCACGAACTGCGGAATCAACTGGAGCAGGCCCTCACCTTCTACCTGCAGGCCCTTTCCATTCGAGAACTGCTTCTGGGGTCAGAACACGCCGAGACGAGAGAAACCCGCGAGTGCTGCGCCCGCCTCTTCCTCACATGCGGACAACCGGAGAAAGCTGCCGCACTGAAGAAAGCCTCTGACTACCAGATAGAGAGCTATTGACTTATTCACGAGTTAATGGTATTTTGATATCATTAAGTTTCCCAATTAAGTGGGGGGATGTCTCTATTTTTTGTCGGTTAGTGGGCAGCGTTGCCTGTCTTCTTGCTGAGATGCTCGTCCTGGAGGCAGCGTATTTTGGATAAGCATAATCTAGCTCTTCCTTCGGAACCTTCTTCATTGATTGATCTTCTTAAATGGCGGGCAACCGGGCAATCGGAACAACGGGCCTATTCTTTCCTGAGTGATGGGGTGACAGAGAAAGGATGCCTGACATTTGCAGAGCTTGAACGCCAGGCGCGGATTATTGCCGCATCACTCCTTGAGGTTACGCAAAAGGGAGAGCGTGCGTTGTTGATCTACCCGTCAGGGTTAGAGTTTGTTGCCGCCTTCTTCGGGTGCCTGTACGGTGGCATTGTCGCTGTACCGGTTTACCCTCCTACCTCAGTGCGGGCGGATCGGGCATTAGCCCGATTTCGTGCCATCGCTGCCGATGCCCGACCCTCGCTTGTGCTGACCACTACCGCTCTCGCGTCGAAGATTGAGGGCCTGCTGGCAAGCGTTCCCGCGTTTTCAACCCTGCCTGTCATCGACACTTCTGCCCTGCCTGCTGAGGCGGGAGAACGGTGGAGCGAACCTCCCATTACGCGCGATACGCTCGCTTTCCTTCAGTATACCTCCGGCTCAACAGGCACACCGAAGGGGGTGATGGTCAGTCATGGCAATCTGCTGCACAACTCGTCTCTGGTTGATCGCTATTGCCAGCAACCACCTCACGCGCACAGCCTGAGCTGGCTCCCTCTTTATCACGATCTGGGCTTGATCGGCGGTATTGTGCAGCCGCTCTATAAGGGCTATGAGTCGACCATTATGCCCCCGGCTTCCTTCCTGCAACATCCTGTGCGCTGGTTGCAGGCTATTTCGCGCACCAGAGCCACGATCAGCGGCGGTCCCAATTTTGCTTATGATCTCTGCGTGCAAAAAATCACATCTGAGCAAAAGGCTGGCCTTGATCTGAGTAGCTGGGAAGTGGCCGCCAACGGGGCCGAGCCTGTGCGCCACGAAACGATGGAGCGTTTCGCCGCCGCCTTTGCCTCCTGCGGCTTCCGCCGTGAGGCCTTCCTGCCCTGCTATGGGCTGGCGGAAGCGACCCTGGTTGTCTCCGCCGGACCGAGAACAACGTTTCCCGTTACTCAGGCCTTTCAAGCCTCGGCTCTTGCCGACAACCGGGTTGTCGAAGCTTCAGAGGAAGCGGATAGCAGAACACTGGTGAGTATCGGGCGCGTGCTGCCGGATGAACAGGTCATTATTGTTGACCCGGATACCCTGACCCCCTGCCCCCCCACGCAGGTGGGAGAAATATGGGTTTCAAGCCCAAGCGTCGCTCAGGGCTACTGGCAGCATCCGGCGGAAACAGAGGATACCTTCCGCGCGCGTCTGGCAACGGCGAATGAGCCATCCTTCCTGCGCACCGGCGACCTGGGCTTCCTGCACAATGGTGAGCTTTTTATCACCGGTCGGCTCAAAGATTTGCTGATTATTCGCGGCAGCAATCATTACCCGCAGGATATTGAACGGACGGTAGAGCAGAGCCATTCCGGTCTCCGGCAAGGCTGCGGCGCTGCTTTCGCCGTTGACGTACAGGACGAAGAACGGCTGGTGGTCGTGTATGAGGTTGAGCGGGCGTACTTGAACCGCGACCTTGACGAGATCATCGGCAGCATTCGCCGGGCCGTGGCGGAAGAACACGGGTTGCAGGTCTATGCCGTCGTGCTGGTGAAAACCGCGACCATACCAAAAACATCGAGCGGGAAGATACAACGGCGCGCCTGCAAAGAAGAATATCTTGCCGGTGGTCTGGATGTTGTAGCTCGCTGGACGCTGGATGCGGGTGGAGAGCCTGCACGTCCCGATCAGGAGAGCAGAGCCGCTCCCGCGCTTTCACCGACGAAACAACAGGTTACGGAAACGGCCATTCAGGACTGGCTAATTACCTGTATTGCTGACTATGCAAAGGTCAGCGCAGCCGAGATTGACGTGGATGCTCCTATCGCTACCTATGGTGTCGATTCTTTGATGGCAGTAAGGATAGCCGCAGATATGGAGGAGTGGCTGGGGTACGAGCTTGCTCCCACCCTGGTCTATGACTATCCAACGATCAGAGCGATTGCCCGCTATGTGGCGCAGAGACCTGTTGCCGAGATAGCGGTCAGCGGCGGGGCGGACAGGTATGCTGCTACGGAGGCCATTGCCATCATCGGCCTGGGCTGCCGTTTCCCCGGCGCCGATAATCCGCAGGAGTTCTGGCAGCTTCTCCATGATGGCGGGGATGCTATCTCGGAGGTTTCACCCCAACGCTGGGATGTGCGCGCCCTCTATGATCCGGTACAGGACACGCCGGGGAAGATGTACACGCGCCGGGGCGGCTTTCTTTCACAGGTGGATCTGTTCGATCCCTATTTCTTCAGGATTTCTCCGCGCGAGGCTGCGCGCATGGATCCGCAGCAGCGCCTCTTGCTGGAAGTTGCCTGGGAGGCGCTGGAACATGCCGCGCTCTCGCCTGATACGCTGGTGGGAAGCGAGACCGGAGTCTTTATCGGTATCAGCAGCAGTGATTATTCGCGGCTGCAATTCAGCGACCCTGTCTTCATCGATGCCTATGCCGGTACCGGGAATGCGCATAGTATTGCGGCGAACCGCCTCTCCTATGTGTTTGATTTTCGCGGCCCCAGTCTCGCCATTGATACTGCCTGCTCTTCCTCGCTGGTCGCGGTGCATCTCGCCTGCCAGAGCCTGCGCAATGGCGAATGCAGCCTGGCGCTGGCAGGGGGAGTGAACGTGATTCTCTCGCCGGAGCTAACGATTGCTTTCTCGCAGGCACACATGATGTCCGCCGATGGCCGCTGCAAGACCTTCGATGCTGACGCCGATGGGTATGTACGCGGCGAAGGATGCGGGCTGGTCGTTCTCAAACCGCTCGCGCGCGCTCTGAAAGATGGGGATCGCATTCTGGCCATCATTCGCGGCTCGGCGGTCAATCAGGATGGTCGTAGCAATGGCTTGACCGCTCCCAACGGGCCGTCCCAGGAGGCGGTCATCCTGCAGGCCCTGCACAATGCTGCCGTTGCCCCCGAAGAGGTCAGCTACGTGGAGACGCATGGGTCCAGTACCCCTCTGGGCGACCCGATTGAAGTCGGGGCCTTGAAGACCACGCTGATGCGCAATCGTTCTCTGGATCAGCCCTGTGTCCTCGGCTCTGTCAAGACAAATATTGGTCACCTGGAAGCGGCTGCCGGTATTGCGGGATTGATAAAAACCGTCCTTGCCCTTCAGCACCGGGAGATTCCGCCCCACCTGCATTTTAAGAAGCTGAACCCGCACATCTCGCTCGATGGAACGTCCTTCATTATTCCAACCGAACGGCGTCCCTGGGTCGCGCCCCGACGGCTGATTGCCGGGGTGAGCGCCTTTGGCTTTGGCGGTACCAACGCGCATGTCATCCTGGAAGAAGCGCCCGCATCCCCTTCGGAGCCTTCCAGCGAAGAAGGACGCTTCCCGGAGGTTTTCACGCTCTCGGCGCCCACTCTGACAGCTCTCCAGACCCTGGCAGGCCGTTATGCAGCATTTCTTGCGATGGAGCCTCAGGTTCCGCTTGCCGATGTTTGTTTTACGGCCAACACCGGGCGCGCCCGCTTCGCCCACCGTCTCGCCATTGTGACCGCTTCCTCTGAGGAGCTGCGCGCGCAACTGGCGGCGTTTGCTGCCGGACAGTCTGCTCCGGGGGATTCCGATTCCGGCAGGCAGGCGAGCGGGAGCGCGCGCCGCAAAGTGGCCTTTCTCTTCACCGGTCAGGGTTCTCAATACCCCGCCATGGGGCGGCAACTCTACGATACGCAGCCCGCTTTCCGTTCGGCCCTGGAGAGATGCGCGCGCATTCTGAGTTCCTATCTGGAACAGCCGCTCCTGTCCGTCCTCTATGGAGAGAGTTCGTCTGCATTGCTCAACGAGACGGCCTATACACAGCCTGCTCTCTTTGCGCTGGAATATGCTCTCGCGGAAATGTGGCGCTCCTGGGGCATTGAGCCAGCTCTGGTGATGGGCCATAGCGTCGGCGAATACGTCGCTGCCTGTATCGCCGGTGCCTTCAGTCTTGAGGATGGCTTGAGGCTCATTGTGGAACGCGGGCGGCTCATGCAGGCCCTGCCGCAGGATGGCGCGATGGCCGCCGTCTTTGCCAGTCGAGAGCGCGTGGCCGAGGCTCTGAAACCGTTCCAGCATCAGGTCTCTCTTGCCGCTATAAATGGCCCGGAGAATACCGTTATCTCCGGCCAGCGCGAGGCGGTGCAAATGATCGTACAGCAGATGGAGACGCAGGGGCTGGCAACCTATCCCCTGACGGTCTCTCATGCCTTCCACTCGCCGCTGATGGACCCCGTGCTGGATGCCTTTGAGCAGGCGGCCCGGCAGATAGGGCATGCTCCCCTGCGCATTCCCCTGGTTTGTAACCTCACGGGGCAGGTGCGAAACGCGGGAGAAACGCTCGATGCCCGATACTGGCGGCAGCAGACGCGGCAGGCCGTCCAGTTTGCGGCCAGCATGCAAACGCTTGTCGAGCAGGGAGCTACCGTCTTTTTGGAGGTCGGCCCGGACGCCACTCTCTCGAAGATGGGCAGACAGTGCGTGCCGCAGGACGGCAATGTCTGGCTTTGCTCGCTGCGTAAGGGCCGCGAAGACTGGCAGGAGGTGGCACGCTGCGCGGCTGCTCTCTATGAGTCAGGGCTGAACCTGGATTGGGCCGTGTTTGGCCGGGGCAATGTTCGCCACCGCCTGGCGCTTCCAACCTATCCTTTTGAAAGGGAACGCTGCTGGTTTGAGGTGAAGCAGGCAGCGCCATTGCCCGCCGCTCAACCGGCGTCTCCGGCGCGCAAGCAGGGACATCCGCTTCTGGAAAACCATGTAGAGGTAGCTTATCCGGCGGGAACGCATGTGTGGGAAACCCTGCTGGATAGCCAACGCTTCCCGTATTTGAATGACCATCGTATCCAGGGAGCAATGGCGCTGCCTATCTCTGTCTTTGTTGAACTGGCTCAGGCGGCAGCGGTGGAGGTCTTTGGCCCTGGGTCGCATATCCTGTCAGAACTGGAGCTGCGGCAGCTCTTGCTCTTACCGGAACGCGACGCACAGCGCCTGCAGGTAATCTTTGCCGGCACGCAAGAGCAACTCTCTTTTCAGGTATACAGCCACGCGGACGGACAGGAGGAACGCCATCTGTGGACCCTGCACGCAAGTGGTAAAATTTACCCCAGGTAAGGACAGCCAGATTGCAATCAGGAGGATTTCATGGTATCTACCACGTTACCGGGCAATGGGATCAAGTTCGGTTTGATTTTTTTCTCCAGCCTCGCGGCGCCAACCGATAGCGATATCTATCGCCTGGTCATCGAAAGTACAAAATTTGCTGACGCCCACGGCTTTTCCTCGGTCTGGATACCTGAACGCCACTTTACGCGCGATGGCTGGCTGTACCCGAATCCGGTGGTCTTGCTCGCAGCTCTCGCCAGAGAAACCAGGCAGATTCGCCTGCACGCGGGCAGCGTCGTCTTGCCGCTGCATCATCCGATTCGGGTAGCCGAAGACTGGGCCATGCTTGACCATCTTTCAGGGGGAAGAGTTGGCATATCTTTTGCCTCTGGCTGGCATCCCAACGATTTTGTCTTCTTCCCCGACCACTATGCCACTCGTAACGACGTCATGTACCAGGGGATTCAGACGGTACAAAAGCTCTGGCGCGGTGAATCTGTTCAGGTGCAGGGGGGCGATGGCAAACTGGTTGACATACGCACCTATCCGACGCCGCTCCAGCGCGAATTGCCTTTCTGGATTACCGCCGCCGGTAATCCGAAGACCTTTGTCGGCGCGGGTGAGATTGGCGCAAACTTGCTCACCCATATGTATAACCAGAGCGTTGAGGAGCTTGCGGAGAAAATACGTATCTATCGGGAAGCCCGCGAACGGCACGGCTATGACCCTCAGACGGGCCAGGTTTCCGTTATGCTGCATACATTCGTCAGCGATACAACGGCAGCTTTACAGCAGGCTCTGGATGCGTTCGCCGAGTACCTCAAATCCGCCTCCTATCTGCTCAATTCCATCGCTTACAGTCGAGGGCAGAAGGTCGATATCGCCAGTTTATCGGAAGAGGACGTCAGAGATTACCTGCACTTTGTCGTTGATCGCCTGGTTTCGACCCGGCGCATTCTTTTTGGTACGCCGGAAACCTGCTTTGAACTGGCGCAGCAACTGAAAGCGGTCGGCGTCAACGAGATCGCCTGCCAACTGGATTTCGGCCTGGCTACCGACGTTATCATGCAGAGTATGCCGTACCTCAACCGGTTGAAAGAACGCTGCGATGGTGATCCGGTTGCTGAGCAACCGACCGCCTGGGAGGTTCTCTCGGCAGGGCGCGAAGCCCATTCCAACGGCGATATGCCTGTCGTGGAGCATGCCAGCCCTGCATCGCCTCCTGGCCAGCCTGCATCAGAGCGGTTATCGGATATCCGGCGGCGTTGTCAGGAAGAAGTCTTTGTGCCAGCGTTTTATGAAAAACTACGCAACCGGGGCATCCAGCTAGAAGGTAGCTTTCAGGGCATCGAGCATCTCTGGCGCCGCGACGGAGAGGCTCTGGGCCAGGTGCGGCTGCGTGAATCGGTGGCGCAGGAGTTCGAGGCCTACCAGATACACCCTACCCTGTTAGATGCCTGCTTCCAGGTATTGATCGCGACCCTGCCGGACAGGTTGGTTGGCGGCGATGAGGCCCTCTATGTTCCTACCGGGCTGCGCCATTTTCAGCTTCACCGGCGACCGGGAAGGCAGGTCTGGAGCCATGCGTCTCTTAAGCCTGTCGATCAGGATGCGGAGAGTCTGGAAGGCGATGTACACATCCTCGACGAGCAGGGAGAACTCCTGCTGGAGGCGTGCGGTCTCCAGCTGCGCCGTCTGGCGACCACTGAACATCGCCCCGCCCGTGCCGCTGAGCTTGAAAATACCCTCTACGAACTGCGCTGGGAAACGGTGGCACCGGCGAAGGCCAGCCGCCCGGCTCAACGGGGAAGCTGGCTGATCTTCATGGATAGCGCGGGCGTGGGTCGGCGGCTGGGAGAACTGCTGGCGGCTTATGGAGAGCAATACATCCAGGTGTTTCCGGGGGATAGCTACCGGCAGGTAGCGCAGGGACAGTACCAGGTTTCTCCGACCGGCGCCGGGGATATGCGCCGCCTCCTGCGAGAGGCTGTAGAGGCCACCGGCTTGCCCTGTCGCGGGCTGATTCACCTGTGGAGCCTGAATGCCACGCCTCTGGCAGCGACCACCGTCGCCTCACTGCAAAACGACCAGGCTCTGGGCTGTGAGCATGCTTTACTGGTAATGCAGGAACTCAGTTCCCTGGAAGGGCGCGAACTGCCTCGTCTCTGGCTGGTGACGCAGGGCGCGCAGCCGGTAGAAGCGACCCCCGCTCTGGCGCTATCCCAGTCTCCTCTCTGGGGTCTGGGCCGCTCCTGCGCGATCGAACACCCGGAACTCTGGGGCGGGTTGATCGATATAGACCCTCAAGGGTCCGCAGACCTCGCCGCCGGGCAGCTTCTGGCTGTACTTTTGAGCGAGCGCGGCGAGGATCAAGTTGCCTTTCGCCAGCAACGTACCTACGTTGCCCGGCTGGTGCGCAGCCAGGGCTGGTCGCCACAGGAACTCACGTTCCGACCCGATGCCAGCTACCTCATCACCGGCGGCCTGTGGGGACTCGGCCTGGAAGTCGCGCGCTGGATGGTCGGCAAAGGGGCCAGGCACCTTGTACTCATCGGTCGGAGCAAACTTCCTCCACGCGCAACATGGGATCTGGTAGAGAGAGACAGCCGCCTGGCTGCGCAAATTGCCGCTATCCGGCAACTGGAACGGTTGGGCGCTGATGTCTCCTATGTTCCCGTCAGCGTCGCTGATGGCGAGCAGCTGGCCGCCCTGCTGCGCCAGTTCAGCGATGGGCAGCGTCCTCCTCTCAAGGGTGTCATCCACGCTGCTTCCGTGTGGCAGGATGCGCAGGGGCAGTCGCTGGTGCGCTCGCTCTCCAACCTGGATGCGGCGGCGTTGAGCGAGGTCTTTCAACCGAAGGTCATTGGAGCCTGGTTGCTGTATACGCTCTTGAAAGAGACGGCGCTGGACTTCTTCGTCTCTTTCTCATCCGGCGCTTCCTTATTTGGCTCGGCTGCTCAGGGAAACTATGCTGCTGCGAGCGCATTTCTCGACGCGCTTGCTCACCAGATGCGGGCGGAGGGCCGTTCTGCTCTGAGCATCGACTGGGGGGCCGTGTCAGAGGTGGGTTTCGGCGCGACTCAGGAAGGGGAGCGCATTCACGAATACTGGGAAGCGCATGGCATTGAGCGCATCTCGCCCCGGCAGGTGCTGGCCGCGTTAGAACTGCTCATTCCCCGGCAGGTGGCTCAGGTGGGCGTGTTGAAGCTCTCCTGGCCGCGTTTGCAGCAGTTCTATCCTCAGATTACACGCTGGCCTCTCGTTTCGTACCTGCTCGAACAGGCTGCTGATAAGCAAGAAGAGGCAGGGGCAGCCTTGCAGCCTGCACGTTCTATTCTGGAAAAACTGCATGTCGCGCCGGAAGATCGCCGACAGGTATTAGAAACATACCTTTGCGAACAGGTGGCAGGCGTTTTACGCATCCCGCCCTCCCGGCTGAACGTCAACGAGCCGCTGACAGCCCTGGGCATGGACTCGTTGATGGCTATCGAACTGAAGAATAAGGTTGAGTATGAAACGGGCGTGCGTATCCCCATCGTCTCGCTCTTACAGGGTCCCAGCATCGCTCAATTTGCCGGGCAGCTACTCGATCAAATTCCCCTGCCTGCCGCTGCTTCGCCGGACGAGCATGAGGTGCAGGCGGCTCAGAATTATTTTCCCCTTTCCCATAACCAGAAGGCGCTCTGGTTTCTCTCCCGGCTCGCGCCCACGAGTGCAGCCTATAACCTCCTGTATGCGGCCGCCCTGCGCTCCCGGCTGAATCTAGCCGCCCTGCGGCGCTCGCTGCAGACGCTACTTGAGCGCCATCCTATCCTCACCGCGACCTATACCGTCCTGGAAGGCGAGCCGGTGCAGTGTTTTCATCCCGATCAGCGCGTCGATCTGGAAGAAATCGACGCCTCCTCCTGGAGTTGGGAAGAGTTGAAAGAGCAATTGTATGCGGAAGGCAATTGTCCTATCGGTCTGGAACACGGCCCGCTGCTGCGTCTCAAGCTCTTCAGCTGCTCCGAGCAGGAGCATATCCTCTCGCTCACGATCCACCACATCGCTGTGGACTTC
This sequence comes from Chloroflexota bacterium, assembly GCA_902810755.1. The sequence goes on along the minus strand of CADDYT010000054.1, from coordinate 16,095 downwards.
TGGGCGCTCGACCTGCTTGTTGAGGAACTGTTGACCCTCTATCTCGCGGAAAGCACGGGCATGCCATTGCCTTCCCTGCCTGAGCGCCCTCCGTTCAATGACTTTGTGCGCTGGCAGAATGAGATGCTAGCCGGGCCAGAAGGTGAGCGGCTCTGGGCGTACTGGCAGCGCAGGCTCTCCGGGGATTTGCCCCTGCTCAACCTGCCAACGGACAGGCCGCGTCCTCCTGTCCAGACGTATCGCGGGGCTTCACACCGCTTCACGCTTGATGAAAGCCTCGCCAGGCGGCTCAGGACGCTGGCACGATCCGCCAATGTGACTCTCTATACCGTTTTGCTGGCCGCTTTTCAGCTTCTGCTCGCGCGCTATAGCAATCAAGAGGATGTGCTGGTCGGTACGCCCGCCCTCGGCAGAAACCGCGCCGAGCTGGAGCAGGTCATCGGCTACCTCGCCAATCCTGTCGTTTTGCGCACCAGCTTCTCCGGCAATCCGACGTTCAGAGAACTGTTGAGCCGTGTCCAGGAAACCGTTGTCGGCGCGCTGGAGCATCAGGATTTCCCTTTCCCGCTCATCGTAGAGCGGCTCCAACCCAGGCGCGACCCCTCCTACTCACCGATCTTCCAGACCCTGTTTATCTGGGATAAGTTGCGCGTGCGCGATCAACAGGAGCATTTCCTCGCCGGGCTGTCGCAATCCGGTTCGCAGGGTCTCATGCTGGAACCCGTTGTGTTCGGCCAGCAGGGAGCGCCTTTTGACCTCACTTTGACCATCTTCGAGGCCCCGGATGCGCTTTCAGCCGATTTTCGCTACAACGTCGATCTGTTCGATGCAGCGACCCTGGCGCGCATGGAAGGCCATTTCCAGACGCTGCTCAGCGGCATTGTCTCTGACCCGGATCAACCTGTCCAGGCCTTGCCCCTGCTGACGGAGACCGAGCGGCACCAGATCATGGTCGAATGGAACGCCACACAGAGCGACTACCCGGAACATGCCTGCATTCACCAGTTAGTTGAGGCTCAGGCCCGGCAGACGCCGGAAGCTCCGGCCATCATCTTTGAAGAGGAGCAACTTTCCTACAGGGAATTAAACCGGCGGGCCAACCACCTCGCTCGTACCTTGCAAGCCTCTGGCGTGGGACCGGATGTGCTGGTGGGCGTGTGCATGGAGCGATCAATCGAGATGGTGGTGGCGCTGCTGGCCATCCTCAAAGCCGGTGGGGCCTACGTTCCTCTGGAACCTGCTTATCCCGTGGAGCGCCTGGCCTATATGGTGCAGGACGCTCACATCTCCATCCTGCTTACGCAAACGACGGTGAAAGAACGGCTCTCTTTGAGCGGGGTGCAGACGATCTGCCTGGATAAGCACTGGAACCCTTCAGGCGAGGATGGAGAGCCGGTTAGCCTTGCTCGCCCGGATAACCTGATCTATGTCATTTATACTTCAGGCTCAACCGGTACGCCCAAGGGCGTGCCAAATACCCATCGCGGCGTGTGTAACCGCCTGTTCTGGATGCAGCAAACCTATCGGCTGACGTCGGAAGACCGTGTGTTGCAGAAAACGCCTTTCAGCTTTGATGTCTCGGCATGGGAGTTCTTCTGGCCTTTGATGACCGGCGCCTGCCTGGTGGTGGCGCGCCCCGGCGGCCATCAAGACCCGGCGTACCTGGCGTCTCTGATCGCCCGGCAGCAGATCACCACGCTGCACTTCGTTCCCTCCATGCTCCAGGCGTTCTTGATGGAGCCGAATCTGGAGCAGTGTAAGAGCCTGAAGAACGTTTTTTGCAGCGGCGAAGCCCTTTCTTTTGATCTGCAACAACGGTTCTTCTCGCGTTTCTCTTGCAGGCTGCACAACCTCTACGGTCCGACGGAGGCCGCGATTGACGTGACATACTGGGAGTGCCAGCGTGAAAGCCGACAGCCGGTTGTTCCCATTGGCCGCCCCATTGCCAACACGCAGATCTATATTCTCAACTCGTCCATGCAGCCCGTCCCGGTTGGCGTCGTCGGTGAACTCTACATCGGCGGCGTCGGCGTCGCTCGCGGCTACCTCAACCGGCCAGAGCTGACCGCCGAGAAATTCATTCCCGACCCGTTCAGCGCCGAACCCGGCAGGAAGCTCTTCAAAACAGGAGACCTTGCCCGCTATCGCCGCGATGGAGCCATCGAGTTTCTTGGCCGCATCGATCACCAGGTTAAGATTCGCGGATTTCGCATCGAACTCGGCGAAATTGAGGCCGTGCTGCTCCAGCATTCCGCTATCGAGCAGGCGGTCGTTGTCGCTCGCGAGGATACGCCGGGCAATAAGCGGCTCATCGCCTATCTTGTTTGCGCCCAACAGGAAACGACGCCGTCGATTGAAGGCTTGCGCGCCTATTTGAAGGACAGGTTGCCCGATTACATGATTCCGTCTCTCTTCCTCTTCCTTGAGGCTTTGCCGCTCTCTGCCAACGGCAAAGTAGATCGGAAGGCGCTGCCTGAACCCTCTCACGCCCGACCTGAACTCGAAAAGGTTTATGTTGCGCCCCGTAACGCGACAGAGGAGCAACTGGCCCGTATCTGGGCTGAGGTGCTGAGGGTGGATCGCGTTGGCATCAATGATAACTTTTTCGATTTAGGCGGAGCCTCGATTCAATGCCTGGAAGTGGTCTCGAAAAGCAGCGAGGCCCGGCTACCGGTCACGCTCGAAGCCCTCTTTGAACACCAGACTATCGCAGAGTTAGCGTTCGCTCTGGAACGCGCTCAGCCGTCCCATGAGCCGGAGAAGCCGGTTGAGCGTGTTTCTGGCGGCAGCGTCTCACAGGTTGCCGTCTCGCCTGAAAGAGAAGAGCGAGCGCAGGCCGGGCGCGGGAACACGGTCATTGAAAGTCTGGGGGTCTACCTGCCGCCCAGAGCAGTTTCCACCGATGAGATCGTGCGACAATGCCGTAAACCCATCCGTTTCCCTCTAACCCGGCTCACCGGCATTAACCACAGGAGAATGGCAGGTGAAACGGAATTTTCATTTGATCTGGCGAAACAGGCGGTCGAGCAATGCCTCAAAAACTCCCGGTATACGCCTGCCGACATTGACCTGCTGATCTGCACCAGCATCTCGCGCTGCGATGGCCCCAACGCGCTTTTCAGCTTTGAGCCGAGTACCTCTTTACGGCTGCGCCATCATTTTGGCTTTAGCAACGCTATTGCCTTCGACATCTCTAATGCCTGCACCGGCCTCTTCACCGGCATCTATATCGCCGATGCGTTTCTCAAAATGGGGCTGATTCGTCGCGGCCTGGTGGTAAGCGGTGAGTACATTACGCACCTGACGCTGACGGCGCAAAAAGAGCTGGAAGGCTATATGGACTCGCGCCTCGCCTGCTTAACCGTAGGAGACGCGGGTGCCGCGCTGATTCTGGAGAGCGGGCCGGATAAGCGGGTTGGCTTCCACGAGTTTGAGATGTACACGCTGGGCCGCTACAGCGAATACTGTATCGCGAAGGCGACCGACCGCGAGCATGGCGGCGCTATTATGTATACCGACGTCGTCAATGTCACTGCCGTGAATCTGTCGCAGGCAGTCTCCCACGCCGGTTATATCATCGAGCGTTCTCAATGGCCGACCGATTCTATTCAGCATATTATCGTGCATCAGACCTCGAAAACCACGCTGCGCGACGTGGCGCGCGAGATCAACGCCTATTTCGGCAAAGAGGTTTGCTCGCCGGAGAGTGTCATCGACAACATCGCCGAGCGGGGAAACACCGCCACCACGACCCATGCTGTCGCGATGATGGATCATATTCGCTCAAACAGGATCAAGTCCGGCGACACAGCAATCTTTGGCATCACCGGCTCCGGAGCCACTATCGGGACGGCCATCTATACCTTTGACGACCTGCCAGATCGCCTCCGTCGCCGTGAGTCGGGCGTATATATTCCTGACAGGAATGTCTCTGACCGGCAGGAGCCGCTTCCGCTCTTCCCTCCCGGCTGGCGAGTGCGCGTAGAAAGCACCGGTATCGTTCCCCCGGATGCTCAGACGGAGAAAAAGACGCTGTCTCTGATCAAAACTGCCGCCGAGAACTGCTTCGCGACCTCATCATACCGGCCCACCGATATTGATCTGCTGATCTATGCCGGTACGTACCGCGACGACTTTCTGTGCGAACCGGCCATCGCTTCCCTGGTTGCCGGTCAACTGGGCATCAACGATACCATCCAGTCACAGACGGACAAAAAAACGTTTGCTTTCGACGTATTCAATGGTTCCATTGCCCCGCTCAACGCCTGCTACGCGGCTATCGGCATGATGAGGGCGGGCAAGGTCAAAAATGCCCTGATCGTGGCCTCTGAGGTTGAGAACAACCGCGAGGTCCTGCCGGAACAGACCCTGGGCCTCGAAGAAAGCGGTTCGGCCTTGCTGCTGGATGAAAGCCCTGATGGCACCGCCGGTTTTGGCAACTTTGTCTTTGAGTATTTCACGGATTACCGCGCTGCTCGTGTCACGCACACGAAACTCCACAACGGCAAGATGGTCCTCCATGCTGTCCAGGAGCCGCATTACGAGACAGCTCTCCTGCAATGCATTCAGCGGGCCGTCCACAAACTGCTGAGCATAGAGCATCTGGATATGTCACAGATAGACGTTCTGCTGCCGCCGCAAAGCTCCCCGGCATTCGTCGATACGTTGAGCGCCGCGCTGGGGATCGACAGGGACAGGTGCATTAATGTGCAACCCGCGAACGACCTTTTTACCTCTTCGCTCGCTTACACCCTGCACGCAGCGCAGAAGTGTCATAAAGTGAAGAAGGGGGATATCGGTCTCATCATCAGTGTGGCCTCTGGCATTCAGGTGGGCTGTACGCTCTACTACTTTTAGGGATGCAAGGTATGTCCTCTACGCCCTGGGTAGCTCGTACTTCACTTCATGCCCGGCTCAGGCTTTTTTGCTTCCCCTACGCAGGGGGCGGCAGTTCGCTTTTCCGGCTCTGGCCGCAGCAATTGCCGCCTGAGCTGGATGTGTGTCCTGTCCTCCTGCCGGGCAGGGAAACCAGGTGGCATGAGCCGCTTTTTACTCACCTGCCCTCTCTGGTGCAGGCGCTGGCCGAGGGCCTGTACCCCGTTCTGGACGTACCCTTTGCCTTTTTCGGCCACAGCCTGGGCGCGCTCATCGGCTTCGAGCTGGCCCGCCACCTGGCCCGAAGCCAGCACGCTGCCCCGATCCATCTCTTCGTTGCCGCCCACCGCGCTCCGCAACTTCCCCTGCCTGCTTCCCCTTTGCATACCCTGCCCGACCCTGAATTTATCAATGCCCTCTACCGGCTGGGCGGCACCCCGGCGGCTATTCTGCACAATGAAGAGATGATGCGGCTGATGCTCCCCATCCTGCGTGCGGATTTCACCCTCTACGAAACCTATATCTATGCCCCTGGAAAACCGCTTGCCTGCCCCATTACCGCTTTCGGCGGCGAGCAGGATCGCCTGGTCGGCATTCAGGAACTGGTTGGCTGGCGCGAGCAGACCACAGGTGTCTTTACCATGTCCATCATTCCGGGCGATCATTTCTTTCTCCAGAGCCACCAACCGCCTGTCTTGCAGGCCATCCGGCAGGCTCTCCTCCTCTAGCAGCTTTAGCGGGAAAGTGACTATCACGAACGTGTTTTGCGCTTCCAGCCCAGATAGCGGGCAATCAAGGCATCAAAAACGCGCGCCGGCAGAAGGCGAGGGAGAATCCAGTTGCTCAGCGGGTGAGCCACAGCGGTCAGCCCGTAGCGGACAGGGGGATGGGGAGTCGTCAGCGCCCGCAAGACGATCTCGCCGAGGCGTTCGGGGGAGTAGCCTTTGCGTCCCTTCTCGAGCATGAAGCGGCGAAAAGGCTCCAACGCTGAGGCGTATTCCGTGTGTTGATAGGGAGAAATATCTTCCTGCTCTGCTTTATCCCAGATGGCAGTGTTAACGTCTCCGGCTCCAATGACGATGACATCAATGCCATGCATGAGCAGTTCTCGCCGCAGGCTCGTGGAAAAACCCTCTAATCCAAACTTCGAGGCATGGTAGGCGCCAAGAAAGGGAACGGCTATCTTCCCTCCGGTAGAACTGATATTGACAATGCGGCCAGGTTTGCCTGAGCGCCGCTCATCGGCTCCCAGCAAACCCACAAACGCCTGCGTGACGATCAACGGGCCGATCAGGTTCACCTCCAGCTGGTGGCGAAAATCATCGATTGGCTGATACCTGAGCGGGGCGGGAACGGCAATACCGGCGTTGTTGACCAGGCCGAACAGGACTTCATCTTGCAGGCGATCGCTGACGATGGCAGCAGCCTCGTGAACCGCCTGCTCATCGGTGACATCGAACAGGAGCGGCGTGTAAGCCTCGCCCCACTCGGCCTGCAGTCGCCGCGCATCTTCACTTTTGCGCACGCTGCCGAAGACATGAAAACCATGCTGGATCAAGACCTTTGTCGTTCCCCACCCGATGCCAGAGGAAACTCCTGTCACAACGACTGATGGCATAACAAAAACGTACCTCCCTGCTGCTCCTATTCTTAGCACAAAAAACGACGGAGAGCAAGTGGACGGGTAGACGTATTTCGCAGGGTCAGGAAGCCGCTCTCTGGCCTCTCCTTGCTTGTTTTTTCCCCACCTTGCTGCTATAGTGTTGAGCGACAAAATGAATATACTCCGGGATAGAGAGGAGTAGACTGGTGTTGATGACAACAGGATGGGGCCTTTCTTTATACTCTCGCCAACTGTATTTTTCTTGCCCCCCTGCTTCGTTTTATTAAGGAGAGCAGCGATGCCGGGAATTTTCATAAGAATATAATATCTTTTTATAATGGAACAGATTAAGATTAAAAATATATTCATAAATAAGATATTTTTGGTTGTCTGTAGGAACTGATGATGGTAGAATGAATGAAGTTAGATCAGACTGCAGTTTTCAAAAACGAAGGAGAGCATGATGCTTTTTTTACATACATGGTTCTGGCAGTATCAGGACCTGCTACATGGATTCCTCTGGGTTGTCCTGAGCATTCTCAGCTTTTTTTTGCTGATCTTACTCATCAACTTGCTGACCTATCCTCGCCTGCAGGCTGATGAAACGCCTTCCCGTCGTTCTGATGGACCTGAAGATCGACAGCGCGAGCCGCTAGTGTCTGTCCTTATTCCGGCCCGCAATGAGGAAACCTGTATTGAGGCCTGTGTGCGCTCGCTGCTGGCGCAAACTTACGCGCCTCTGGAAGTGCTGGTGCTGGATGACCAGAGCTGCGATGCCACCGCCGCGATTGTGCAGCGTCTGATCGATGAGCTGCCCGCCGAGCGGTGCGGGCGGCTACGTCTGCTCAGGGGCGAGCCGCTGCCTGCACAATGGATTGGCAAGAATTTTGCCTGCTATCAACTGGCCCTGCACGCCCGGGGAGAGTTGCTCTACTTCACCGATGCCGATACCGTGCATGCTCCCGAAACAGTTCGCGCGGTGGTTGATTGTATGCGCCGCTACGATGTGCAATTGCTCTCGGCCCATCCTGAATATGTTTTTGGTAGCCTGGGGGAACGCCTGCTGGTGCCGTTGCTCCCCTTCCTCATGCTGATCCTGCTTCCCCTTGCCCTGGTTTCCCGTCGCCCTGAGCCGACGCTCTCCAACGGCAACGGGCAGTTGATGTGCTTTGAGCGTGCAGCCTATGATCAAATCGGGGGCCATTTCAGCGTGCAAGATAGCCTCATAGAAGATGTCGTGCTGGCACGCTTATGCAAAGCGGCAGGCTATCGGATGATCTTTGTCGATGCCAGCGCGCTCGTTCGCTGCCGCATGTATCACTCCTTCGCCGGGGTAGTCGCAGGTTTTTCAAAAAGCCATTTTGTCGCTTATCAGAACTCGCTTTTGAATGCGCTGGGAGCGATAGTGTTCATGTTGATGGTCTTTGTCGTGCCGCCTGTACTCGCCGTCTTTGCCTTGCTTGCCGGTGCATGGTTCGTCTTTGCTCTCGCCCTGACAGCTTTCCTGCTCGCGGTTGTGCTGCGCATATTAATTACGCTGCGCAGCACCCATAGAGAGAGAGGCTATATGCTCTTGCTCTGCTTCCTGCACTCGCTCTCTATCTTCCTCGAATGCCTGATCCTGCTCAACGCGATCCGCTGGCATTACCGCAAAGCTGGCATCATGTGGAAAGGGCGCTACTATAAGAAGTGAAGGGAAAGTGCTTGACAAATCGCATGAAAAGGTGTATCTTTGATACAATCAATCAAAGATAGACAACGCCTTGATCAGGATCAGTAGGCGAGGGCAAGTCGAGCAGCGAGCCGGGAGAGTGTAAGCCGGTGGATAGATGCCGCGTCCGAACCCACCTGAGAGCGTCAGTGAGCGAGAGGCGAAACTGACCGGAGCCTCACCGTTATCAGGAGCAGCGGTTATCGTCCGGGTTTCTTATAGCCCGAAATGACCGCGTGAGTGGAGTTATGCTGTGAGGCATAGCTCAAAGAAGGTGGCACCACGGGAATTATCTCGTCCTTATGGAAGGGCGAGTTTTTTTATGCCTGAAAGGAGTATGTATGGCAAACGAGACAAAGTATGTTGAAGAACTGGTAGACCAGGAAGACAATTTTTCACAATGGTACAATCAGGTAGTACGCAAGGCGGAACTGGCTGACTATGCCCCTGTGCGCGGCTGCATGATTATCCGCCCCTATGGCTATGCCATCTGGGAGAACGTCCAGCGCCTGCTGGATGCTCGTTTCAAAGAGACGGGCGTCATGAACGCCTACTTCCCCCTGCTTATCCCGCGCAGCTTCCTTGAGAAAGAGGCGGAACACGTCGAGGGCTTCGCGCCGGAAGTGGCCTGGGTGACGCGCGGCGGCGGCGAGGAACTGGAGGAGCCTCTTGCTATTCGCCCCACCAGCGAAACCATCATCGGCCACAGCTTCGCGAAGTGGATTCAGAGCTATCGCGACCTGCCCATTCTCATTAACCAGTGGAATAACGTGATGCGCTGGGAGAAGCGCACCGCGCTTTTCCTGCGCACCTCTGAGTTTCTCTGGCAGGAGGGCCATACCGCGCACCGCAGCGTCGAAGAGGCCGAGGAGCGCACGCTCATGATGCTGGAGGTCTATCGCTCCTTTGTTGAGGAAGACCTGGCGATTCCGGTGATTGCCGGGCGCAAGAGCGAGAACGAGAAGTTCGCGGGCGCGCTGCGCACCTATTCCATCGAGGCCATGATGGGCGACGGCAAAGCCCTGCAATCGGCCACCAGCCATAATCTTGGCACCAACTTCGCGCAGGGCTTTGACATCCAGTACCTGGACGCCGATGGGCAGCGCAAATATGCCGCCACCACCAGCTGGGGCCTCAGCACCCGCGTCATCGGTGGCATCATCATGGTGCATGGCGACAGTTCTGGCCTCATCCTGCCCCCACACGTCGCGCCTTATCAGGTGGTGATCGTCCCCATCTGGCGCAAGGAGGCCGACAAAGCGGTAGTGAGCGAGCAGGTGGCGCGTATCGAAAAGATGCTCAAGGGCAAGGTGCGCGCCAAGGTTGACATGAGCGAGAACACCCCCGGATGGAAGTTCAACGAGTGGGAGATGCGTGGCGTTCCCGTGCGCATGGAGATCGGCCCGCGCGACGTGCAGAACAACAGCGTCGTGCTGGTGCGCCGCGATACCCGCGCCAGAGAGACCGTTCCCGTCGAAGGACTGGCCGAGCGGCTTCCGCTCCTGCTTGAAGAGGTGCAGCAGGGACTCTACCAGCGCGCGCTTGCCTTCCGCGAGCAGAACACGCACTACACCGAGGACTACGAGGAATTCAAGCAGATCATCGAGAATCGCGGCTTTGCCCGTGTGAAGTGGGCGGAGGACAGCGAGGCGGAACAGGCTATCAAGGAAGAGACCAAAGCCACCCTGCGCGTCATCCCCTTCAATCAGCCGGAAGGCGGCGTCCAGGGCCAGAGCATCTACACCGGCAAGCCCGCCACGTGCGAAGCCATCTTCGCGCGTGCATATTAACCAGGAGTAAACTGTGATTTCTTATGGAGACTTTGAAAAGGTGGACATACGGGTGGGGAAAATCGTCAAAGTCGAGGATTTTCCCCAGGCCCGTAAACCTGCCTATAAGCTGACGATTGATTTTGGCCCGGAAATCGGGCTGAAAAAATCGTCTGCGCAGATCACGAAGCACTATACAAAGGACGAATTGCCTGGCAGACTGGTGATGGCAGTCGTGAATTTCCCGCCGAAGCAGATTGGCCCCTTTATCTCTGAGGTGCTGACGCTCGGCGTTCCCGATGGCGATGGCGGCGTTGTCCTGCTCACTCCAACGCATAATGTACCCGTCGGAGGGAAAATGTTTTAAGCCGTTTGTTTGTAGCGGTGATAGCGTTGCACCCATTCTTCTGACAGGGCGTCGGCCTGTCGCCTCATACGGCGTTCGCTAAAGGTTGGCCTGCGAGAGAGAGGGATATCGAGGTAGCGCAAGATGTCCAGCGCGGTCTCCTCGTAGGCCGACACCAGTTGCTCGTAGACGACGATGTATGGCTGAATGCGCTGTCTTCTGAAGTAACGCCGCCATGCCAGCTCATCGGCCTCAATCTGATGGACGAGGTGGTCGATGGCCGTGAAGTGAAACTGAGGTTCTCTGGAAGGCGGGAATGTATCGTCGTCCTGCCGCCAGACCCAGGTCTGGAGGGCTTTCCAGAGCGATACCGCCTGCCTGACTTTGTCCTGGCGCGTGAGCCAGATATAATGGAGATTGGGGAAGACTGTGGAAAGAAGGTTGTTGCCTTTCACCTTTCGATAACGCGGAATCTCGCGCAGCTTGCTGATGAAGCCGCCGAAGTAGGCCCACATGATCTTCGCCCCGAAGACGCCGTTGGGAGTGGTGCCGCGCTTAAGCACCTCGTTGAGGAAGTTTTCATAGGGCTGCCCGTCCTCCTGTGGAAGAGGCAGCGAGGGTGGCGAGGAGTCGTTGAGATAGCTCATCATCTCCGTCACGTTCAGCCCTTTGAAGTAGTCTTCTGGCGGTCGAATACTGCCGCTCTTTTTGTGGGTCTGGAAGTATTCTTCGGGCCAGCCGGCAAGGCCCGTGTTCTGCAGCGCCTCACAGAGAAGCGTGCTTCCGCTGCGCTGCGTCGCGCAGATAAGGTATGATGTGTGCGGTCGCATGGCAACCTCCTTCTGTCTTCCTGAAAAGACGGTAAAGACGTTTTTGCTGATTCGTAACACGGGCCAACGGACAAAAGGTATACAGAGACATGGAGCTCTTTGCTCCCTTGAAAGAACACTGACAATGCAAAAGGGAAATTACCCGAATATTCTCTATCTTCATTCGCATGACACGGGGCGTTACGTTCAGCCCTATGGTTATGCTATTCCAACGCCTGACATTCAGCGTTTTGCCGAAGAGGGGGTGTTGTTCCGCAAGGCGTTCTGTGCCGCGCCCACCTGCTCCGGCAGTCGCTCCGTTCTTTTAACCGGCCAGTACGCGCACAGCAATGGTATGATGGGCCTCGCCCATCGCGGCTTCGCGCTGCGCGATTATCAGCATCAACTCATCCACACGCTGCGCAAAGTTGGCTATTATTCGATCCTCATCGGCGAGCAACATATCTCAAAAACTCCCGCTATACTTGGCTATGACCGCGTTTTTAACATCAAGACCACGCACGTCGACGCGGTTGCTCCGGCAGCGATAAGCGTGCTGCGCAATCCACCGGAGCGGCCCTTCTTTCTCTCGGTCGGCTTCTTTGAGACGCACCGCGAATTCTTTCAACCCGCCGCGCCTGAAGAGGCCAATTACTGCCTGCCGCCTGCTAACCTGCCGGACACCCCGCAGACGCGCCGCGATATAGCCGCGTTTAAGGCCAGCGCCCGCGTTCTCGATCAGGGCGTCGGCGCGGTGCTTGATGCGCTGGATAGCAATGGGCTGCGCAATAATACGCTGGTCATCCTGACCACCGATCATGGCCTGGCTTTTCCGGGCGCGAAAGCCAACCTGTTTGATCACGGCATCGGCGTGATGCTCATGATGCGCGGCCCCGGCGGGTTCATCGGCGGTCAGGTCTGCGACGCGCTGGTCTCCCACATCGATATCTTTCCCACGCTCTGTGACCTTTTGCAGATCGAACGCCCGCATTGGCTGCAGGGCCAGTCGCTGCTGCCCCTGATTCGCCAGCGGCGAGACGAGGTGCGCGAGGCCATCTTTGCCGAATTGACCTATCACGCGGCCTACGACCCACAGCGCGCCGTGCGCACGCAACGCTGGAAGTATATTCGCCGCTTTGGCGATCATATCGGCCCCGTTCTGCCCAACTGTGACGACGGCCCGAGCAAAGACCTGCTCCTGGCCTATGGCTGGCAAAATCGGCCCCGCGCCGCCGAACAACTCTATGACCTGATCTTCGATCCCAACGAAATGTGTAATCTGGCAAACGATCCGGCCTACGCTTCCGTCTTACAGGAGATGCAACAACGCCTCAAGAGCTGGATGGTCGAGACCGACGACCCCTTACTCCAGGGGCCGGTTCCCGCTCCCATCGGCGCCGAGTTGAACGACCCGGATCAATTGTCAGCCGACGATCCAACATATGTTGTGGGGGCGCCAAAACCCATCGCTGCTGACTGAATTCCGCCGAGAATGAACGTTGACCGGGATTTGGCCGAAAAAGTAGCCCGAAGGAAAGGAGGAACGTATGCGCGTTTCGCAACTACTGACAAAGACCTTGCGCGAGGCTCCGCGCGAAGCGGAGGCTGGCAACCAGGAACTGCTGGTGCGAGCCGGCTTTATTCGCCCGCTTATGGCCGGTGTCTACAGCTTCCTGCCGCTGGGCGAGCGCGTGCTCCACAAGCTCACACAGATCGTGCGCGAGGAGATGGACCGCGCCGGTGGGCAGGAAGTACGCATGCCTGCGCTGCAACCAAAGGAACTCTGGGAAAAGCGCCCGGCCAGCGGGCCGAGCCGCGCCGAAATCTACGAGCCGGTTCTCTTCACCCTCAAGGACCGGCGTGGACGCGACATCGTGCTTGGCCCGACGCACGAGGAGGTCGTCACCTTGCTGGTAATGGAGTTTATCCGCAGCTATCGCGACCTGCCCCAGCGCATCTACCAGATTCAGACCAAGTTTCGCGACGAGCCGCGCCCCCGCGGCGGCCTGTTGCGCACGCGCGAATTGCTCATGATGGACCTCTACAGCTTCGACGCCGACGAGGCCGGTCTGGATCGCAGCTACCAGGCGATGGCCGAAGCCTACGCAGCTATCTTCAGGCGTATCGGTCTGCGCTTCATCGCCATCCATGCCGAAAGCGGCGGTATTGGCGGTCAGACCTCGCAGGAGTTCATCGCGCCCACAGCAGCCGGGGAGGACGAGGCCCTTGTCTGCGCCGGCTGCGAATACGCCGCCAACGTGGAGAAGGCCGAGTTTGTGCGCGGCGAGCTGCCCCATGAGCCGGAGGCGGCGCTGGAAGAGGTCTACACGCCCAACTGCATGTCCATCTCCGACCTCGCCGCCTTCCTCAATGTGCCGGAGAATAAGACTATCAAAACCGTCTGCTACGTCGCGGGTGGCCGCGTGGTGCTGGCGCTGGTGCGCGGCGACCTGGAGATCAACGAGGTCAAGCTGGCAAGCGCCCTCTTTCGCGCCGGCGTCAACGCCACCGACCTGCACCTTGCCACGCCCGAAGAACTCCGGCAGGCCGGCATCGTTGCCGGTTTCACCTCGCCGCTCAACAAGGGGCCGGAAATGTCGATCGTGGCAGACATCTCGCTGCGGCAGGGCAACAACTTTGTCGCAGGTGCGAACCGCGTTGACTATCATGTCAAAAATGTCAACTACCCGCGTGATTTCCGTGTGGACATCTGGGCCGATATCGCCTCCGCCTACGAGGGCGCCATCTGCGCTTACTGCGGGGGCACGCTGCACATCGTGCGCGGCAGCGAAGCGGGCCACATCTTCAAGCCCGGCACAAAGTACAGCGAACTGCTGGGCGCGACCTACCTGGATGCGCAGGGCAATGAGGGACCTATCTACATGGGCAGCTACGGCATCGGCGTCAGCCGCCTCATGGGCATTGTCGTGGAGCAGCACCACGACGAAAAGGGCATCATCTGGCCCTTCAGCATCGCCCCCTACTCCGTCGCGCTGCTTGGCCTCGACCTCGACAAAGCCGAAACGCGCCAGGCCGCCGAACAATTCTACGCCGACCTGAGGGCCGCCGGCGTCGAAGTACTCTACGACGACCGCCTTGAAAGCGCCGGCGTCAAATTCAACGATGCCGACCTCATTGGCCTGCCCTTGCGCGCCGTCCTGAGCAGGCGCTCGCTCAAAAACGGCGGCCTCGAACTCAAACTGCGCTCACAAAAAGAGAGCCACATCGTCCCGCTCGCCGAAGCTGTACGGGTCATTCAGGAGGAGATTCTTCAGGGCATAGCGGAGGGACGATAATTTTTGCCATCTTCTTTGCACGCGTGAATGGCATGCATGCCATTCAGAAAGCTCCATCGCATGTCATTCTGAGCGGCAGCGAAGAATCTTTGGTAGCTTCTCTGACAACGGGGTCACTTCAGATTCTTCGCTGTCGCTCAGAATGACATATTGGGTCCGTTTTTTCACGGCAAACCGTTCCTTTAGCTTTATTGACAGATTACACAAAAGGCTCTATACTTAGTTGTGTAACTCTCGATTGTGTAACTTATGAGAAACGGTTACGGCAGCAGGAAGGGCGTGAATTATGACACGTCGCATTCCAATTGTCCACGATGGAATCCTGCACGAGGAGGCAGAGCAGGAAGCCTCTCTCAATACTGTTGTAGTGGAGTCGGACGCATGGTATGGCTGGTTAGAGCGACATGACGCGTTTCGCTTTGAGTCCCCTGCCATTACCTTTACGGCACGCAAGGAACAGCGTGCCGGAAGCTGGTACTGGTATGCCTACCGCCGCCATGCCGGGCGTCTCCGCACCGCCTACCTCGGCAAATCGACAGAGCTGTCGCTGGCGCGCCTTCAAATCATCGCAGACGAGCTGGTTGGGACAGCCGGTCTGCCAACCCCACGAACGGCTGCAGGCAAGCATGTGCCACGTCCTCTCGCTTCCCCTTCTCAGGAGCGCACGCACGTTACCCCTCCCGTGCCACTCCACAATCTTCCGCGCCAACTCACTTCGCTGGTGGGACGCGAGCAGGAGGTGGCAGCCGCCGCAGCGCTGCTCCAACGCCCCGAGGTGCGATTGTTGAGTCTGGTAGGCACGGCAGGCGTAGGCAAGACCCGGCTGGCCCTCCAGGTCGCCTTCGATCTCCTGGAACACTTCACCGATGGCGTCTTTTTTGTGGCCCTGGCTCCTCTTCGCGACCCGGAACTCGTACTCTCTACCGTAGCCCAGACCCTGGGGCTGAGAGTCACGGGAGACCAATCCTTCCTCGATGTTCTGAAGGCACACCTGCGCGACAAACACTGTTTACTGGTGCTCGACAACTTCGAGCAGGTCGTCAGTGCAGCACCGCAGCTTCCTGAGCTGTTACGTGCCTGCCCGGACGTGAAAGCCCTGGTCACCAGCCGCGAGGTCTTGCACCTGCGTGCTGAGCACCAGTTCAGCGTCCCACCCCTCGCACTGCCTGATCGCAAGCGGCTGCCAGAGGTAGAGGCGCTCGCCCACGTTGCCGCCGTGGAACTGTTCCTCCAGCGAGCACAGGCTATCAGACCCGACTTTCACTTAACGACGGACAATGCGGCGGCCATCGCTGGGATGTGCAACCGACTCGATGGGCTGCCGCTGGCCATCGAACTGGCAGCGGCTCGCACCAACGTGTTCACCCCGCAGGCCCTGCTCGCCCGCCTGGATCACCGCTTGCAGGTCTTGACCGGAGGCGCCCGCGATCTGCCCGAGCGACAGCGCACCCTGCGCAGCACGATCGCCTGGAGCTATGAACTCTTGCCTGTAGAGGAGCAGCGCCTCTTCCGGCGACTCTCCGTCTTTGTGGGTGGCTGCACCCTTGGGGCAGTCGAGGCCGTGTCCAGCGCAGTCGGCGACAGCGACGTAAACGTGTTGGAAGGAATGATCTCCCTGGTGGACAAGAGCCTGCTTCAACAAACCGGGCGCGATGGCGAGGAGCCGCGCTTTACCATGCTGGAGAC